>CAIMLG010000129.1 GCA_903842235.1 uncultured Verrucomicrobia subdivision 3 bacterium | reverse complement strand
TCCCAATTGGCGCTCTGGCAACCCGCCTTGGCAGGCCTGCTGTGCGGGATGGCGATGCTCACTGATTACCGGCTGTTGCCGTTGACACTCGTGCTGGGCGTTTATCTTCTAAAAACCCAAAAACGCCGCGCGGTGACGTTGCTGTTGTTTGTAGCGGGACTGCTGCTGCTGCTCTTTCCATGGTGCCTCCGGAACTGGATGGCGAGTGGCCGGTTGTTCGGCTTTTACTGGTATGGCGCATTGGAAAACACCCGCCAGTTCCCGGGCGAATCCATCTGGCGAATGACCGCCGTGCCGACGCATCCGCTCTTGTATCTGCTGGTGCATCCGTGGGATTTGGTGCGAAAATTGGCGGTGGGGTTGGTGCAATACCGGCAGGCCGGCTTGGGAATCTTGGAGCCGGTTGCGTTATTACTCTGCATCGGTGCATTGGTTGCCGCACCGGCCAAAAGCTCGCGCCGGCGGCTGGCGTGGCTCGTCACCAGCAGTGCCGTATTGACGGTCTTGTTGTCATGCCTGACTCATCCGGAGGCGCGGCTGTTACTGGCGTGGACACCGGTTCTGGGATGCGTCGCCGCGGCCCAATTAGTGGTTTGGGTCAACTCGAATGTAATCGCTTTCAGTACAAAGAACGCGCGCCTGCGGTTGAGCGCCCGGGGCATGCAAAGTCTGGCATATCTCGGCATCGCCGCGTTGGTCGCTTTCCCGGCGGCAATGCAATTTGACCGCACCCTTTCCAACCGCCAAGCTGACACCGCCACCAAGGCCGCCCTGATTAACCAACGCTTACCGGCCGGCGGAGTTGTCCTTACCGACTTGCCCGCGTTCGTGGCATGGCGATTAAAACGACCAGCCTTGTTGCTCTGTCAGCGGGAAGCCGACTGTGCGGAACTGGAGAAACAAACGGGCAAGATCGCCGGCATTTACCTCAGTCCGTCCCTGACCGATCTGTCCCAACAAGAACGGGGCGAATGGTGGATGTGGGTGGCCAGTCCGCGCGGGGTGTATCGCGGCTTGGTGGTGACGCCCAACAATCCGTGGCCGGGCTTGCTGCGCTTGCCGCAGGAACCAGCGGCGCGACAAGCCGCGGAAACAGCGCTTGACGACCTGCAAAAACCACTGCACGAAAATCCGCAATCCGCCGAAGCACAAACACAGTTGGCCCATGAATACCTGAAGCTGGGCAATTTACGGGAGGCCCAACGCGCCTTCCAGGAAATCAGCCGGCTGGATCACTACAACGTCGCCGCATTGACCGGCCAGTGGGAGACCATAGCCCAACTGACCCAGGTGGACGGGACATTGCGGTTCGCACAACTGGTGGCGCAGGTTTCCGCCCGCGATCCGCAGGCCAAACCCTTGCTGGAACAAGCCGCGGCCCATTTTGAACAAGTCTTGACACAGCGGCCCGGCAATCCATGGTTGCTGATGAACCTGCTGAACTGCCGGTCCCGGTTGGGCCAATGGAAGGAAGCGGAGGCGTGTTACAAGCAGCTCGCCCAAGCCCTGCCGGTAACTTTTCCCATCCGGCTGATGTTGACCGACCTCTATCTCCAGCAAGGCGAGCTGGTGAAGGCCGCAACGGAATGTGAAAAACTATTGCAGGAAAACTCCGATATGCCCACCGCCCATGAGATGGCGGGCCGCGTGTGGGTGGCGCAGGACAAACTGGAGGACGCGCTCAAGGAATTTGACACCACCACACGGTTGCGTCCGCAATGGATCACAGCGCACGTCCAGTCCGCGCAGATTTGCCAGCGGTTACAGCGCTACGACGACGCCGTCAAACACATGGAGACCGCGCTCAAGCTGGCTCCCAATTCAGTCAACCTCAAGTTAAGTCTGGCCGACATTTACCACGCCCAGGAAAACTTCACCGCCGCCATCGACATCTATCGCGGGATTTTGGCAGACAATCCCAAACAGCCGGTCGCCCTCAACAATCTCGCCGGGTTGCTCGCCAAAAACGGGCAAGCCACGGCGGCACTCCCCCTCGCCCGCCAAGCC
>CAIMLG010000128.1 GCA_903842235.1 uncultured Verrucomicrobia subdivision 3 bacterium | reverse complement strand
CAATTGCCCTTGAACAGGCCGTTGATGAGGAAAACCATCGGCACCATCACCAGCATGAACGATAACATCAGCCAGACATATTTCTTCACGCCCTTGTCAAAGGCGGTCTCCGTTTGCTGGCTGGCGAGGCTGCTGGCCATTTTCCCGAAATACGTCTGCGCACCGGTCGCGAGAATGACCGCCGTGGCCGCGCCGCTCTCCACGCTGGTTCCGAGGAAGCAGAGGTTTGTGTGCTCGATGGCCGATACGTTGGGGCGCAGATCCGGCGCATCAGATTTTTCCACCGGCAGGGATTCGCCGGTGAGCGTGGCTTGGATGATGAATAAATCTTTGGCCGCGATCAACCGCACATCGCCGGGAATCATGTCGCCGGCGGATAGTTTCACCACGTCGCCGGGCACGAGTTCTTGAAGCGGGATTTCCTTTTGTTGTCCTTCGCGCACGACGGTGGCGGTGACTTTGATCATCGCCTTGAGTTTGGCCGCCGCCGTGTCGGCTTTGGTCTCCTGCACAAACCGCAGCGTGACGCCCAGTACGACCATCAGCAGCATCACCGTGCCCGCGCGGAAATCGCCGGTGGCATACGAGATCGTCGCCAGCGCGGTCAGCAAAATCACTAGGGGATTACGCACCGCCGTCCACAGCCGGTGCAGCCACTCGTGCTTCTTTTCCTGTCCGACCGAGTTCGGGCCGTATTGGGCCAGGCGTGCGGCGGCGGCGGTTTCATCTAGGCCGGCGGCGGCGGTGCTGAGCGACTGGAGAACGACGGAAATATCCTGCAAAGCAGCGTCCCGAAGAAGGTCGGTGCCGCGGCTTATGATTGAACCGTTGGGGGCGGACATAAAATGCGATTGCGATCCAGTTTGAGTTCCGGCCAGTGGCCCGACGTGCCAAACAGCAACCCCAATTTTTGCCAGCGATCCCGGCGCAAGCAAGCTTTCGTCTGAATATATTTTCGGACCGGCGCAATCAGTGGGTGGCGACAGGCTTATCCCATTGCCAATCAAACCGAAATTTCGAGGCGTCAACCGGATGCCAGATCTGAAAGCTTGCGGACGGATTACTCGTTGTGTGGAATTTTAATGGTGCTGCCGCCGACAAATTCCCGGATCACGGTGTCGCCGGGGATGAAATTCAAGTCGGCCACCTGCTCTGGGGTAAACCCCTCCACCGATTCAAGCAGCGCTTTCACGCGTTCGTAGCGGATGCGCGCGTCGAGGAAGCCGTTGTATTCCGCCAGCGCCTCCGGCGGCGGCAACCGGCTTTTTTCCCCGGCGAAAAACGGTTTAAGGGCGGGCAGATCGAAGGGAAAGCCGCCATTGACCACATGGTCCGCCAGGCCCATGAGCGGGATGATGCTGAAGAGTTCCCCTTCGCGGACATAATGCCAGTGGAGAATCGTCCGCAGTGTGCTGTGATTGCGATGCTGCACGTCGCGGAGCATCCGCCGGATCAGCCGCACATCCGTGAAATGCGTTATCCGCTGCGAACTGCCATCGCCCTCGTAGAGAACATTCTGCGTTTCGATGAACAGCCGGAATTGCGCCGCCGCGCTAATGCCCTCGGTGATGGGGGGGTAAAATCCGTGCAAGCAGTCGAGCAGCAAAATCTGGTCGCGCTCCAATTTCACCGTTTTGGTGGCCATGCGCCGGCCTTCCTTGAAACTGTAAACCGGTTTCTCGATGGTCTCGCCATTGAGTAGCGCGCGCAGATGCTGGTTCAAGAGCTGAAAATCCAGCGCCTCGGGCGTCTCGTAATTCCGGTCGTTGATCCAGTCGGTCGGATGCTCCACGAGCGACCAGAAATAGTCGTCCAGGTTGAGCATCAAAAATTTCAGCCCGTGTTTCTCCAGCCGCTGCGTGAGTTTTACGGTCGTGGTGGTCTTGCCGGAAGAACTCGGCCCGCTAATCCAGATCATCCGCAGCGGATCCACGACGTTCAATCGCGCCAAAACCTTATTGGCCGCCTCGTCCAGCGAGGCTTCATAGGCCGCCAGCGACGCTTCGATGACGGGCTGCATTCGTCCGCCGCGCACCGCGTCGTTCAGGCGCGCCACCGTATCCACGCCCAGTTGCCGGTTTTCCGTCAGCGTGCGCCACATGCGATCATGCGGAAAGCCATTGCCGCCAAACTGTTCCTGGGTCAAGGCGCCTTCGCGCAGCCAGTGCCGGCCCCAGCGGTAACATTCATAGGCGTCCGCCGTATGCTGGAAACCGTAGCTGCGCAGCGCGTGCAGCGCTTCGTCCTGAATCGTCTCAATCGTTGGGGGAAAGTTGGAAATTAGATGATGCGGATCGGAATTCAGGCAAACCACCGCGGCCTCCGCCAGGAAGCTGGCCAAGCTCTCATTCGTGGTATGCGTCTGGAAAATTGTGTCGTTGATACCCGGCAAATAATCCTTCCGGAAGCCGCCGATCGATTCCGCCGCGCGAAAGATCGCCTTGCGAATGTGGTCGGCATCGAATTTTACCAGCGCGCGATTGCGCTTCTGCACCTTGACGATGAGATTTTGAACGGCCATGGCCAAACTATAACGCCGACGGGCAAAGGAACAATTTATTTAATGCTTCGACGCCAAATCCGAAAGAAGCCGCCCCCTCATTCTCATCGTCGTTTTGGCTTTCGGTTCGAGGCTGGGGACGAGGAGGATTTAAGGTTCCTTCGCGGAGCCGTGGTATTTATATTTCGGATGGCGGTTTGAATTGCCCGTTGCGCCCACGCCACCAGTTCCCACGCGTTTTCCAAAATTTCCGGCGGCACTTCGTGATAGTGGAAGGTGACCGCCCGTCCGTCTTTTTCGTAGGTGAATGGCGCCATGCCACGCTCTGTATAATCCGTCGCGCTGGAGGCATCCGTGCGAAAAAACAAGCGCCCCTCGTCGAGAATGGCGAAGAAATGATCGTCCTGATAAAGCCCGTGCGCACCGAACATCGCCCGCGCCCGCACTTCCGGCAGCGCAGCAAGCTGGTCGAGAACAAAGGCTTTGAAAGAATCGTCCGCCATGTTTCGTTTTTATCAAAAACCGCCAAAAACCGCGCCCGGTCTACGGCGTCGCTTCTAAAACTCTGCCGAGGATGGTCCGGATATCCTCATTGTGCTGACGCGAGGCCAGACCGACGGCGCGCTGTTTTTGCTTGAGCTGGATTTGCACCGCGCCCTGCGGCGTGGTCTTGGTAAATTGCGGAAGGTGCTGTTCGGCCCGCTGAATACCGCTGGCCGATGCGTTGTTGTCCGTTTCCATCTGTGCCGGCTGGTTTTCCTCAGACTCGGCGGCGGGAATCTGCCTCAACGCCGCAATTTCCCGCAATAGATCATTGGTGGAAAGCACGCCGAGGCGAACGACTGCAAAAACGATTTTCGAAAGTCCGTGGCCGTATTTCGTCGCGCCCTGGCGCTGAAAACGAATTTGCGGCATCACGCTGGGGCTTTTAGTGTCCGGCGTGTCATAGCCGATCTGCCACTTCAGATAATTTTTATTGCCGAGGGTCGTTTTGCTCGGGGCAATGTGCCGGCCAAAGCCGTCCGCCGTCATTTCTTTTATCCGCACCTTGCCGGTCACATCGGTCAGCGGCAACCGAACGCGCTTGGCGTTGGTCATGGTTTCAATCCGAATAATTTTATATTCGGCCTCCGCCCCGAACGCTTGGCACCCCAGACCCAGAAACAAAAAGGCGCGGACGATCACTATTCTCATGGAGAAAGCTCACTCCGGGTGAATGATGGCCGTGACATGCGCCTCGGGCTTGAGATATTTCTGCGCGATGGCTTTGACTTGTTCCCGCGTGACCGCTTCGTATTTGGCGTCATCCAGTTCCGCGCGCTGCCAGCCCAAGCCGTAAATTTCATCCAGCGCGGACGTGATGGCGAGGTGGCCGAGGTCGGCGCGGGAAATTTTTTTCTGCCCGATAATTTTCGCCTTGGCGCGTTTCAACTCTTCGGCGGTCAAGCCTTCCGTGCGAAGTAGTTCCGCTTCCTTGAGCAATTCGGCTTCCACCTGCGCCACCTTGCCGGGTTCGGTGCCGGTGTAGAAGGCAAAGTAACCGGGAATCAAACCGGCGAAATTCTGCGCGCCGACATAGTAAGCCAGGCCCAACTGCTCGCGAATCCGCAAGAACAGGCGCGAGCCGAGGTCGCTGCAACATTCCTGCAAAATCTCCAGCGGATAGCGATCTTCATTCGCCAGCGTGGTGCCGGTGTAGCCGATTACGAGCACGGCTTGTTTCTTGTCGCGGGTTTCCTCAACCCGTTTCAGGGCCGTGAGTTCGGGCGCCGCAGGCGGCATGGGGACCGCCGCTCCCGGCTGCCAGGAACCAAAAACCTTTTCCACGGCGGCTTTCACCGCCGCCGTGTTCACATCGCCAAAGATGGCCAGCACGCAGTTGTTGGGCACGGCCAATTGTCGGTGAAATACTTGCAGCTGGGCCACGGAAATCTTTTCGAGCGTTTCCTCGGTGCCCAGCGAATCCAAGCCGTAACCGCTTTTGCCGAAAAGCGCCTCCCGCATGGCGAGGCTGGCGCTTTTGAGCAATTCATCTTTGCGCGCGCGGATGCCGGCCACTTGGATCTCCTTTTCGCGCTCCAGTTCGTCGGCCGGAAACGTGGGATTCAAGATCACATCGGCCAGCAGGTTGAGGCCGATGTTGAAATCTTCCGTCAACACTTCGGCATTCACGCCAAAGCTGTTATTACCGCCGTAGCTGTCCAAGTGGCCGCCGACAGATTCAATTTCCGTGGCAATCTGCTCGGCGTTGCGGGTGGGTGTGCCTTTGATCAGCAGCTTGGCCAGCAGCATGGTGGTGCCGTTGTTGGCGGCATTTTCCGCCAGCACCCCGCCTTGGAAGACGGTGCGGAATTCAACCAACGGCAGGCGGTGATCTTCCTTCACCAGCAGGCGCAGGCCGTTCGGCAGCTCAATTTTCTGAATGGCATGGTCGGCATTCGTTTCGAGATCAGCCTTGGGCTTGGGCGCGGAGCCCTCCGGCAGCAAGGCGTAAAGCGTGCGGTTTTCCGGTGTGAGATATTGTTTCGCCACGCGTTTTACGTCGGCGGTGGTAATGGCTTTGACGGCCGCCAGGTAGCGCTCCGAAAAATTCAGATCGTTGGCGGCAATCCAGTTGCCCCCCAGCGTCTGCGCCTGGCCCTCCATCGTCTTGCGGGCGCCGAGCGTGGCGGAGATAAATTGTTTAACCGCCTTGGCCAGTTCTGCCTCGGTGACCGAGCGGGTTTTAACCTTTTCAATTTCTGTCAGCATCGCGTCCTGTGCCGCTTGAAACTGGTCGCCATCAATCACGGCGCTCACGCCGAACAAGCCCGGCAGCCCGGGGCTGTAAGTCCACGCGTCCACGTGATGCACCACGCCCAGTTTCTCGCGCACCTGCTGGTGCAATCGTGAACTGCGTCCGCCCCCAAGCAGCACCGACAGCACATCCAGCACCGGCACATCGGCATGGCGCAACTCGGGAATATGCCAGCTGAAATGGATGTGCCCCAGCTCAACCGTCGCTTCCTCTATGACTTCGCGCGCGGCGGTTTGCTTGGGCTCCAGCGGGAGCACCACCGGCGGCATGGCCCTCGCCTTGGCTTTCGCGTAAGCCGCTTTGATCTGGGCCACGACGGCGTCATTCTTCACATCGCCCACGACCACATAGAACACATTGTTCGGCGCGTATTTTTCGCTGTAATAGGCGCGGATGTCTTCCGGCTTCACTTCGTTGAAAATATCGGGATAGCCGATGATCGTGAAGCGATATGGGCTTTTGGTGTAAGCCGTTTCAAACAGCCGGCGGCTGGCGCGCCGGCCCGGATCGTCATGGCACATGTCCATTTCGCGGCGGATGACATCCATCTCCTTGGCTAGCTCCTCCGGCGGCAGCGACGCGTTCTGCATGATGTCGCAGAGAATATCAATCGCCTTTTCCGCGCCGGTATTGGGCACGTCAATGTGATACACGGTGCGGTCAAAGCTGGTGTAGGCGTTCATGTAGCCGCCCGCCTCCTGCACTTCCTGGTCAATGCGGCAGCCGGGGCGCGTGGTGGTGCCCTTGAAAAGCATGTGCTCCAGCACGTGCGACAAGCCGGCGCCGAGCCAGCGGCCTTCGTGGATGCTGCCGGCGGCGCACCAGGCCTGGACGGAAACCACCGGCGCATTGTGATCCTCGCGCACGATGAGGGTGAGCCCGTTTTCGAGCGTGGTGATTTTTACGCCGGCGGGAACCGAAGGAATGTCGTTACTGGAAGCTGGTTTGGTCATTTCAATTCCCTTGAAAATACGCCGCCCGGGGAGGGTGGTAAATGTAATTCAACTCACCGCGCTCATCGCCGATTTTGCAACTGCGGTTTCAAGTCGGGCTGGGTCAATCCCGCCGGAGTTTGGCGCGCGGGCGGATCGGCGGGGGCAGGGGAGCGGGCGGCCCTTTGCGGGGCGGTAAGGTCGGCGGCTTGGGCCAGTTTTTATCGGCAAAAGCGGCGACCTGCTTGACCACCAGTTCAACCGGCTCCACCACTGTATTCACGACGGGCGCCGCAGCGTGGATCGCCACCTGCGCTTGGCTGCCAATCGCATCCGCCTTCCGGGTCAACCAGTCTTGTCCCCGGGTTGCCAGTTCGCCGATCTTGGTTTCGGGAAATTTCATCTCGCCGAGGTTGAACCCCCCCAGGGAATCGGTGGGCTGGCCGATGGACGGAGCCGGTCGGTTTGGCTGGCTGGCGGCCATTTCGAGCGTCTGATAGCCGTTGACCACCCATTCCAACTTCCCGGTCGCGAGATCCAGCAGCAGGCCATGCACGGGAATTTTCGGGCCGATGAGCGGGCTGGTCCGAACCCAGTCGCACGCCTTGATGACATTCTGCCGTTCGCTGCCGAACGTGCCGAAGAACTCGTTGAGATTATCTGGCAACCGGCTGCGGTCCACGCCCAGTGCCTGCAATTTTTCCAGCAGCACGACGGTGGTCGTCTTGGCGACCTGGCAATCCGAATGGCCGATGATGGCAATCTCCTCCCCGCCCTTGACCGCGCAGGCCAGCGCCAGCGAACGCATCGTGCTGCTCAGCGGGCCGGTGATGAGGTTGCCGGCGTTGCGCAGCCAGATGAACTGCTCGGCGGGCAGGGCCAGCGCGTTGGGAAAATAGGCGTTCAGGCGCGGGTCCACGCACGTCAGCGCAATGACCGGCAGCGAGGCCGCGAACTCGGCCGGATGCAGCCCGGCGCTCGTGTCGCCGGCCACCGCGCGGTGGTTGGCGTTAAGGATGGCTTCAAAGAGGCGCATAGAATTTACGATGTTTGATTTACGATTTACGCGCGGTTGGAACTTCAGCGGCGGATAATTTAAGTTGGTAACAATTTGTTACCAACTCGCCTCCCGTTGCTTTCAACTGGTAACGATTTGTTACCGGTTGGCGGCGAATTTTGTGGCCTTCAAAAATGGCGAGGTCGCTTTTCATGGCTGATTTTGAGGAAACATTTCCGCGTCCCCGGCAGCCGCCCGGTGGTTCGCGTCAATGATGGCTTCGAAGTGGTGCATGAAAATCAAAACCTTGTCCTTGGATCAACCGCTGAACGGACAAATACTTTGCAAGAATCATATTCCGAAACTGCGTGATTGGGCCGATTTTTCACTTTGACTGCCAGCTCTCCATTTGGGTAGATAACCCCTCCTCCTGTATAGGCAGTTGCGTCAATTAAAGTCCCAGCCTTGTTGAAAAATCTCAAATCCAATTGTGGATTTTTCCAAGCCAAATCACATTTGTTTGTGAGAACCACTACAACGTAAAACGCATCGCCATATTCGTCAGACTTAAAATTCATTCGCGATTCCACGACAGAAATACTGTCACGGTAGGGCGAGAAATCTCTACCCGGATTCATCAACCGATGCAGAGATGTCAGCATCCCGATTATTAGAATGATAAAAAGCAGACCAGAAAAAACGATGCCGACGATTGGGTTTCTCAACGAATAAATGGACAACCAATTCCGGCAATGCGGACAAACCTTGGCGGTAGCCATGGCTTCCTCGGCACAGTAGGGGCAAAATGTTTTCATAGTTGCATCTTCAGTTTTCAAACCAAAAACCAGGATCTTTTGCTTCTGTGACTGTAATTTGAGAATTAGAAAATACTGGAAGTGTTTTCATGGATAGGCCCAGATGAAAGGAGGCCTCGCCATGAGGCAACACAGACAAGCTTTGGTATTCGCTTCCGGCGCTTTCAGTATCAACAATTCTTCCTGCTGCATCGAGAAAACGAATTTCAAACCGCGTCACGTCCCATTTGTATTCGCTGGCGTTGGTCAAAACGCCAGAGACAATAGCGTTGGTGTGGTCTTTGGTTGATTCAATCCCAAACTGTGAACTTAACACGATAATTTTATGCCGCTTCGGTGAATACTCCCTGCCAGTTCCGAAAAACCAGCAGGCGAGAAATGCGAGCGCGATAAAAACCAACACCGCGCCGATTGCCTGTGCATCGTGTTGGGAAATAAAACAGAATCTTCCTTGTAGCTTGCGGCAATGCGGACATACCTTCGCCGCCGCTTTGATTGTTTCAGCGCAAAGTGGACAGATTTTGGTTTGTTTGTTTTCCACCATAACTCACACAGATTTTTTCCACGGCTGCAACGGTGGCGGCTCGAAGGCGGGCGCGGGCTTTGGTTCTTCCGGCATCAGATACCAGAGCGCCAGATAAATCACCACGCCGGCAAAGGCCGTGAAAACCGTCGCCAGCACCCAGACCAGTCGCAGCTTGCCGGCTTCCCAGGCGAGATTCTTCGCCAGCCCGCCGCAGACGCCGGCGATCCGGCGGTCATCTTGGGCACGGCATAGTTGCATATTCAGGTCTGCTGGCCGGTCGTGGGTTGGGCTTTGCCGCATTTCGGGCAAAATTCGTAATCTGGTGGGATCGAAATCCCACAATGCGGGCAAAAGCTGGTTTCGGCAGCAGATTTTCCGGCGGCAAGACCTTCGGCAATTCCTTTTGCCGCCGACTGGGCCACCGTTTCCACCGCTTCCTTGGTTTCGTCGGCCAGGTAGTTGACGGTGTCCGCCGCCACCGGGGCGCCTTCGCCGGCCACATACCGCGCCACGGCCCCCATGAAACCAAACTGGCTCAGCACGATGCCGGCAAACATCAGCGGCAGGCCGATGAAGCACAGCCAGAAAAAACGCGGCGGCTCAAAGCTGCCAAAGCTTGAAAAGAAGCTAATTCCACCGCCGATGGTGCCGATCACCCCCGCGATTAACACCAGCGGGCCGATGGTTCGCAGAAACGTGCGGATGCCAGTTTGCTCCGGCTGCTGCAGGCGTTTCAGCTTGAGCGAGACGGGACGGCTGGAATCATCTGGCGGCATAATCAGGTTTGAGTTGGCTGGGATAATCCCGGCTTCACGCACCGAATAACTTTTTCCGTTCCGGGCGGCGCACGAAGAAATAGATCAGCGCCCCCAGCCAGTGCATGGAAGATGATGACCAGCATCCAAATGAGCTTGTCGTTGCCCTGACTTGGCTCCTTGGTGGCGCAATCCACCAGCATCCAGACCCAAAAGGCAAACGCCGCGAGGGCGATGGGGATCAGGCACAACATCATTAACAAAACGATGATTTCTCCGCCGGCAAAAATTGCTACCAACATAGGTTTCTCTTTCTCAGGTATTTATCGGAGAGACGAGTTGCACGAGTCCCCTTTTGGTTTTGGACTTACGGCGCTCCTCCCTCCGAAATATTACTTGGCTTCGCCTTCGTCCTTGCCCATCGCCTTACGCAAAGCGGGCACCTGTTCGAGCAGTTTCTCGAACTTTACGCCGGTAAGGCTCTCGATGATGGGCGGCAACTGGCTGATGATGGTGGTCACGTCGCCGGTGAGCTTGCTCGCGCCGCCGCCGGGGCCGTTGCCGGCGTTGATGATGACCATCTTCTCGGTCTTGGCCAGCGGCTCGCTGATCTTGCCCGCAATTTCCGGCATCACGCGCATGATCATTTCGATGACGGCGGCCTCGTTGTATTGCTGGAAGGATTCGGCCTTCACGCGCATGGCCTCGGCGGTGGCCTTGCCTTGCGCTTCGATGACGGTGGCTTCGGCCAGACCGCGCGCCTTGTTCGCCTCGGCTTCGGCCAAACCGGTGGCCTTCACGACATCGGCCCCGGCAAAGCCCGTGGCCTTGGTGGCGGACGCGGCCCCGGCGGCTTCGGTTTCCAACTGGAATTTCTTGGCGTTGGCCAGCGTTTCCACCTTGTAGCGCTCGGCATCGGCGGGTTTTTGCACGGTGGCTTCGAGCTCCTTCTGCTTGCGCTGGATTTCCTGCTGCTGCAGCTCAATCTGCTTCTGTTTCTCAATAATGCTGACCTGCACTTCTTCGGCCTTCACAAGCTGGCCGGTTTTGAATTTCTGCAAATCGTAAGCGAGATCAGCCTGCGCCTTCTGCACATTCACCGTGGCCTGATACTGGGCGACGTTGGATTGGTAATCGCGTTGCGCCTCGGCCACCTTGGTGTCAGCCAGGAATTTCGCCTCCTGCCCGGCCTGGTTTGCCTGCGCGGAACGGATGACGGAATCGCGGTCAGCCTCGGCCTGGGCGATGATGGCGTCGCGCTTGACCTGGGCGATGCGCGGTTTGCCGAGGGCGTCGAGATAGCCCTGCGTGTCGCGGATGTCGCGGATGGTGAAGCTGACAATGCCGAGGCCCATGTTGGCCATGTCACCGGCGGCCACTTCCTGCACCTTGGAAGCGAAGGCATCGCGGTTCTGGTAAATCTCCTCCACGGTCATGGTGCCGAGAATGGCGCGCAAATGGCCTTCCAGCGTCTGCATGGCGATGTTCTTGATGTCCTCCACGCTCTTGCTCAGAAACTGTTCAGCGGCGGTGGCGATGGAGATATCATCGCCTTTGACCTTGATCTGCGCGACGCCGTCCACCTTCACCGGCACGCCTTTGCTGGTGTAAACTTCGGGCGTCTGGACATCAATGGTGAGGAGTTCGAGCGACAGCACGTCCACCTTTTCCTTCACCGGGATGACAAAGGTGCCGCCGCCCTTGACCACGCGGAAGCCCACCTCGCGGACGTTGCCATCGGGATCGGTGAGCCGGCGTTTGCTGCCGGAGATGATGAGCACCTGGTTCGGGCCCGCTTTGGTGTAACGGCTTGCCCAGACGAGGATGCCCATGAAAATAACGAAAATCACCGCACCGGAAGCGGCGACAATCGTCGTGATACTGGCCATGGCCAAGAAGGGAGTGAGGTTCATAGAATGATTATGGTTTTGGAGACTAAAGGATTAGAGAGGACGGACCGGTTCGACAAAATATTGAGTGCCGACGATGCGGGTGATCGTGACGGTTTGGCCCGCGCCAATGGCGTGACCGTTTTCCGAACGGGCCGGGGCGCTGTAACGCGAGCCGCCATAGACATAGGAGATTTCGCCCACGCCGTTTTCCGGGATCGGGGTGGCAAGCGACGCCGTGGTGCCGATCAGCTGGCCGACGCGGGCTTCGCTGGAGCCTTGTGACTTGCGGAAGATGGCATTCATCACCCACAGCACGCCCAGCGCCACCGCCAGGGCGGCCACAAAGGCAATCGGCGCATTCAGCCAAACGCTCGCGGTGGCGGGAATTTCCCCCAGGATCATCCCAAACGCCCCGAACGCCGTGATGAAGCTGGCCAGGATGGTGGGGCTCAAAAAGGACACGCCCGGCATGCCGTCCGAACTCATGCCCGCATCCGCCTGACCATCGGTCCCCACGCTATCATGCCCGCCGAAGAGATGTCCCGCAAAGGCGCTGACCACGGTGAACATTAAACCGAACACCAGACAGATTGTGTAGATGATCATAAGCCGGTTCGAGATAGGTTGGTCGGCCCATTAGAGCACCAAGCCGGTTGGCATAGCAAGCTGGAAGGCGTGACCGGGGTTCCCCCCAAATGTTTCATGGCGCCATCAAATCACATCGGGGCGGGGAACGCAGTTACAATTGTTGACAAAATTTGGAATCGCTTCCCGCTTGCCAATTTTTGCGCCTTTGGCATCGTCGCGCCATGGAATCCCATGAATTGCTCCGCGAGGTGTTTGATACCAAGTCCGCCAAGGAAGTTTCCGCCGACCTCGATCTCTCCACCTCGATGGTTTACAAGTGGACGCAGCCGCCCCGGGAATCCGGCGCGGGCCGCGTGGATAATCCGCTCGCCCGCATTGAGGCGCTGTATCAAAGCACCGGCGATCACCGGCTCATTCAATGGATCTGCCAGCGCGCCGGCGGATTTTTCATCCTGAACCCCAAGAACGCGCCCCATCCCCATTTCCTGATTCCCGCCACCAACCAGATCGTCCAGGAATTCGCCGATTTGCTGCAAGTCATCGCCATGGCCGCGGCGGATAATCAAATCACGCCCGCCGAAGCCAAACAAATCCGCCGCCGCTGGGAGGCCTTGAAATCCGTCACCGAAGGGTTTGTGGCGTGCTGTGAGGAGGGCAATTTCGGACCGCTGAAGCCACCGCCGGTCGCGGAGCGCAAATCCGGCAAATAAACCCCCGCCCCACTGGCCGGAGGCGGAAGTTTAGAGGATTGAATCCGAAGCGCCGGCTTACCGGGCGGCTGCTTGGCGGCCGGCGGTCAGATAATTAAGATATTCTACGAGGCGTTCCTTCATTTCCTTGCGCGGCACGATGGCGTCAACCAAGCCGTGGTCGAGCAGAAATTCGGCGGTTTGGAAGCCCGGCGGCAATTCCGCCTGCGTGGTGTCCTTGATGACGCGCGGCCCGGCAAAGCCGATCATCGCCTTGGGTTCCGCCAGGATGAGATCGCCCAAGGTGGCGTAGCTGGCCATGACGCCGGCGGTGGTGGGATGGGTCAGGATGCTGATGTAAGGCAAACGGGCCTGAGCGTGGTAGGCCAGGGCGGCGGAGGTTTTGGCCATTTGCATAAGGCTGAACATGCCTTCATACATGCGTGCGCCGCCGCTGGCGGAAATGATGATGACGGGCAGATGGCCTTCCGTGCCGCGTTCGATGAGGCGGGTGAGCTTCTCGCCCACCACGGAACCCATGGAGCCGCCGAGGAAGCCAAAATCCATCACGCCGAGCGCCACGCGGTGCGAGCCGATCTTGCCGATGCCGGTGACCACGGCGTCTTTCAGCGTGGATTTCTTCTTGTAGGCGTCCAGCTTGGATTTATACGTGGAGGCACCCTTGAAGCCGAGGATGTCCACGCTGACCATGTCCGCGTCCATTTCCTCAAAGGAGCAGGTTTCGACGAGGGAATGAATGCGTTCCCGGGAGCCGATGGTGAAATGATGGCTGCATTTCGAGCAAACCTGAAGGTTGGCATCCAGTTCCTTGTCAAAAATCATCGTGCTACAGGACGGGCATTTGGTCCAAAGCCCTTCGGGAATATCCCGCTTGCGGGTCTTGGAATCGCCCAGTTGCAGCTTCTTGGGCAGAATCAGGTGTTCCGTGGTTGGCGTCAGGGCCGGTTCCACCTGATCCACCCCCAACTTCGATTTGGTCACAATTTGTGTCGCCATGGTCGGTTAGATTATTCAAAGTCCGCGCGCCACTGTCCAGACGCAAACATCCGCTGCGCCGGCCTGGCGCAACGCGTGGGCGCAGGCGCTGGTGGTCGCCCCGGTGGTGAAAACGTCGTCGATCAGGACCAATCGCTGTCCGTCCAAACTGGCACCGGGCGCCACCGCAAAGGCGTTTTTCATGTTTTTAGCCCGTTGTTCACGGCTGAGCAACGTCTGGGTGGCGGTGGGCGCGATTCGCCGGAGTATTTTGGGGTTCAAGGGGATGCCCGTGGCGTGGCTCAAGTGGCGGGCCAGCCGTTCGGCCTGGTTAAATTCCCGTTCGCGCTGCTTCAACGGATGCAACGGCACGGGCACCAGGTAATTCCAGTCTTCCTGGGGCAAGGCAGGGGCGGCTTCGCGCACCAGCAGGCCCGCCAGAAACGGTTCAAACCAGACGCCCTGGGAATATTTGAACCGGTGAATGGCTTCCCGCACTACGCTCTTGGCCACCACTGCCGAGCGGGCGGCGGTGAAATGCAATTCCTGATCGCGGCAATTGGTGCATTCAAAGGCCGTCGTCAGGGCGCCGGCAAAGGGCAGTCCGCAGCGTTTGCAGAAGGGCGGGCGGATGAAGTGGACGTGGGCCCAGCAAGGCCCGCAAACGAGCCCGTCTTCGGGCTTGGCCCGTCGGACGTGGCAAAGCTGGCAGATTTCCGGATAGACCAGTCCCAGCCCGGTTTTGAGCCAGCTTTGAAGGATGCCCGCGCCTGCCGCCATGCGGCCACTATATTTCGTCCGCCGCCGGCGGGAAGCAAATTTTGCGGAAATTTTTCGGCTTCCACCTCGACCTAATCCTCCTCGGCAGTGCGGGGGAACCGCCGCCGGCAGCGGGCAAAAGCGGCTTTACAGAATGATTTTCTTAAACTTCGGCACTAGGAGGTGCATGAGTGTCCAAGCGGTGATGTAAGCCAGGCCGCAGACGACGAACAGGATGCCGTAGCCGACTTCGATTTTCTCCAAGTTCTTGTAGTGTTGGAGCAAAAGCCCGGCGGCGTAGGCGATGAGCATGCCGCCCACGGCTCCGGCCATGCCGCCAATGCCGGTGACGGAGGCGACCACTTTCTTGGGGAACATGTCGGAGACGGTGGTGAAGATGTTGGCGGACCAGGCGGCGTGGGCTGCGCAGGCAATGGCGATGGTGCCGACGGCGAACCAGGTGTTGATGGCGCCGAGGCGGGAGGCGCCGAGCACGGTCAGCGGGAACAGGGCGTAGATGAACATGGCCAGCTTGCGGGCCTTGTTGGCGTCCATGCCGCCATTGATGAATTTCTTGGGCAGCCAGCCGCCCAGGATGGAGCCGATGCCGGAGATGCTGTAAATCAGCGCCACCGCGAGTGGCCAACTGATGACGCCGGGAAAAGCCACGCCGGGAATTTCGGCGAGCTTGCCGGTGAAGCCCGGATGGGTGGTCAGGTAGGCGGTGACGGTGAGGGTGTTGGGATCGGCGGGATGGGCAGCCATGAACTCCTTCACTTTGCGGGCGTTTTCGCCATTCAGAAAGGAGGGCAGCCAGAACAGGAAAAACCACCAGATGGGATCGGTCATGAATTTGCCGAGGACAAAGGCCCACGTCTGGCGGAAGGTGAGGAGCTTGAACCAGGAGACTTTCACCTTGGCCACATCGGCTTTCTCGGCCGCCTGTTCGTCGGCGTCGCTGTGGATGAAATTGTATTCGGCCTGTGACAGTTTTCCTTGTTGAAGTTTGGCCGCCGGCGAAGCATAGAGCACATACCAAAATGCGAGCCAGATCAGGCCCACGGCGCCGGTGAGGACAAACGCCCATTCCCAGCCCCAAGCCCTGGCAATGTAGGGCACCGTGAGCGGGGCGACGATGGAGCCGATGTTGGCGCCGGAATTGTAAAGCCCGGTGGCGAAGGCGCGTTCCTTTTTGGGGAACCACTCGGCCACGGCTTTGTTGGCGGCGGGAAAGTTGCCGGCTTCGGTCACGCCCAGCGCTGCGCGCCAGAAGCCAAAGCTCCAGGTGTGGTGGCCAAAGGCGTGCCCAATGGCCGCAAAGCTCCAGCCGAGCAGGGCGTAGGCGTAGCCGGATTTGGTGCCGACTTTGTCAATGATTTTGCCGGCGAAGATGAGGCCGGCGGCGTAGGCGATTTGAAAGCAGATCACCACGTTCGCATAATTTTTCTCCTGCTGGCCGGCGGCGCCAAACACCCCGGCAGTGGAGAGGGTGTCCTTGAGCAGGCCGAGGACGTTGCGGTCCAGATAATTGATGGTGGTGGCGGCGAAGATCAGCGCGCAGATCGTCCAGCGGTGGCGGCCGATTGTTTCGTTCAGCGGGGCGAGTTTGGGGGGCATAAATGGTTTGGCGGGGCGCAGGTTATGGGGCGGGTGGGGACGAAGGGGGCGGGCTAGGTATGTTTGGCCTTGGCGAGCGGAGGAAAATTAAAATATTGCTCCGCATTGCGATAGCAGATGTTGCGGATCATGGAGCCGAGCAGTTTTTCATCGTTTGGCAGCCGGCCGTTTTCCACATCGCGGCCGAGGAGGTTGCAGAGCACGCGGCGGAAATATTCGTGGCGCGGATAGCTCATGAACGAGCGCGAGTCGGTGAGCATGCCGATGAAGCGTGAAAGCAGGCCGAGGCTGGAAAGCGAGTTGAGCTGCCCTTCCATGCCTTCCAGCTGATCGAGAAACCACCAGCCGGAGCCGTATTGAATCTTGCCGGGAATCGTGCCGTCCTGAAAATTCCCAATCATTGAGGCAAACACATAATTATCCGCCGGGTTGAGGTTATAGATAACCGTCTTGGGCAGCAGATTGTCGGCCTCCAGCCGGTTCAAATAGGCGGCGAGCGTCCGGGCTTGCGGGAAATCGCCGATGGAATCGAAGCCGGTGTCCGGGCCGAGCTTGGCGAGCAGCCGGGTGTTGTTGTTGCGCAGCGCGCCGAGATGAAGCTGCTTGACCCAGCCGCGCTTCGCATCGAGGTGGCCGAAGAACACCATCAGGAACGAGGCAAATTGGGAATGTTCCAGCGGCGAAACCACCTGGCCCTGCCGGGCCTTGGCAAAAATTTCGGCGGCGACTTTCTCGGAACAGAAATCGGCGAAGCAATGCTCCAGGCCGTGGTCGGATAACCGGCAGCCTTGCGAATGAAAATATTCGTGGCGTTTCTCCAGCGCGGCGATGAAGGCGCTGAAACCATTGATGTCAATGTTGGCCGCCGCCGCCAGTTGCTCGACCCAGCGAGTGAAGGCGGCGGGTTGGTTCACTGCCAGCGCCTTGTCCGGCCGGAACGCCGGCAGCATGCGCGTCGGATGGCTTTGTTTGGCAAAGGCGCGGTGGTGTTCCAAGTTGTCCACGGGGTCGTCCGTGGTGCCAATCGCCTTAACTTTCATCTTTTTCAAGATGCCCTGGGTGGTGAAGCCCGGGGTGGCGAGCAGGGCATTCGCCTGCTTCCAGATTTTGGCGGCGGTGGTTTCGCTCAACAAATCATTGATGCCGAAATACCGCTTCAATTCCAAATGCGTCCAGTGGTAAAGCGGATTGCGCAGGGTGTGGGGGACGGTGGCCGCCCAGGCGCGGAATTTTTCTTCTGGGGGGGCCTTGCCGGTGATGAATTTCTCGGCCACGCCGTTGCTGCGCAGGGCGCGCCATTTGTAATGGTCGCCTTCGAGCCAGATTTCAAAGAGGTTTTTGAACTGCCGGTTTCCTGCGATGTCCTGCGGCGAATTATGACAGTGATAGTCAAATATCGGCTCGGCGGCGGCAAACTGATGATACAGCCGGCGCGCCGACTTGTTGTCCAACAAAAAATCCTCGTGGATAAAGGCCATGGTGATCGCGCTAAAATTAGAGGGCGCCCCTGCTGAGTGCAAGCTTGCACCCTTTGAAATATTTGCATTTTATTCGGAAAAATGTGTAAGCCAGCCCAATAAAAATCGCCCATCCGGGACGGTCACAGGGCTTTGCTTTCCAGAAATAGCGAACGAAAAGCTTACTCGGATTTGGGCTGATTAGTTGCGGCCCCGCCATTCGCTGCGGCCTTGGGCGCAGTAGGTTCGCGCACGGCGGCTTTCCACTCGTCATTCAATTCGGCGAGCGGTTTGCCGGTGATTTCCTTCCAGATCTCGTCCGTGTAGCGGCCTTGGCGGCAGGCGGCGTTCACTTTTTTAATCAGCGTCTGATCCGCGTCGTAATGTTCCACGACGTAGTTCAGAAAGTTGGCGCTGATGCGATAGAGGCCGTCGTAATTGAGGTTGCGGGGCATGTGCCGCCGGAGCCAGATCAGGTCCGCGCCGTGGGTCTGCGGTTCAAACTTAAAGAACCGGATGTAATCGGGCAACCCCTCGGTAAACCAGCCGGGGGCGGGGTGGCCATTGCGGCGGCCGCCGCCATATTGCTGGGCGACATGCACGGCTTCATGAATGATGGAGCCCACGGCTTCGCCTTTCAATTGGCTGCCGAGCCAGGTTGAATTGACCACGATGCGCGTGCCGGCGGTGTAGGCGACGCCGCTGCCGGGCTGAAGGGTCACGCTGAATTTTTTCGGGCAGGAGAAGCCGTCGCTGGGCATCATCGCGACCATCTTTGGATACCATTCGCTCAGGGCCGGGGCGAGCTTCTGCTCCGCCCAGTCTTTGAGTTCCGGCGCCTTGGCGGTGTTGATGGTGATTTCGGCGTAACCATCGGCGGTGTGAATGACCAGTGGCGCCGCCGTGACCGCCGTGACCGGTTCCACGGGCGCATTTGGTTCCACGACATCAATCTCGCTGTAAAAGGTGTGGCCGAAAGTATCGTCGGTTTCCGTCGGGGTAAGGTCGAACAGGAGGTGGCGGTATTTGCCCAGGCTGCCGGTGGAATCCGAAATACTGACGCCGTATTGGCCGCCCGCCGGGTCGCCATTTGTGGGCCGGGTATCCACGCTGGCGATCCGCTTCCAGCCGGATTTTTCCAACTCGGCGTTCTTTTCAGGCCGGGCATTGAAGCCCGCCGCGCCTTCATCGGCGGCATAGAGCGTGTAAACCTGCGGCCCGCGGGTGGAGGGATGGCAGGAATAGGTGTTGACCTGCTTGATTTCGATTGGACGGCCCAAATCCACCGCAATCATGCCGCCGGGGGTGCCGTCGGCCAGAAAAAAGTTTTCGGCCGGGCTATCGGCTTCGCCGGGCAGTTTTCCGTCGTGTAAGGTGTCCAGCCTGCCGCCGTTGGGATCCGCCGTGCCGGCCAGCAAGGTGAAGGTGGCCGTCGTGGCGGCGTCGCTTCGCGCCGGGGGCGGGACATTCGTGAAGGTGAAGCTGGGCGTTTCCGCGTCTCCACCTTGATGACCGATGGCGATCTGAACGCTGCCAAAGGAACTTCGGGCGAGGCACAGCATTGCTGCTAGGGCCATGGCTGAGCGAATGAGAATCGTTTTGAAATGGGGCATGGTTTTAGAATATTCGATAGCGCGCTGATGCGTCAATGTTAGCTTGCCTTCGGTTTTATCGGCCGACTGGATGAAATCACTATAGCATTGACAGAAAAGATGTAGCGATTGGGCGGCGAGGATTATTGTTTTTTGGCGAGGCTTCCGCGACGGCGCAGGTTAAATAACCCCTGTACGGAGCGGAAACGAAGCCAAAAAAACAAAAAGACCGATGGTTGTTGGGCTTTCGCACATCGCTACAGGTTTGATGGAAATGTTCTAACGGGCGCGACGGGTCAGGGTCGGAACGATTGCCACGAAATGGCGCATCAACCCAGCTTCGTCCCCGATTGAAGGGGGCAGCCGGCGAGAAACGCCTCGGCCGGGAGGCGCTTGCCGCCTTCGCGCTGCAATTCCAGAATCCGCAGGGCGTGCTGGCCGCAGCCGACGAGGATGCCATTCTTATCAGCGGCCAGCACGGCGCCCGGCGGGCCGGATATTTTTACCACCTCCGCTTTCAAGATTTTTAGCAACTGTGGTTGGGGGGCGGTTGGAAGAAAGGTAAACGCCCCGGGCCACGGCGTGAAGGCGCGGAGGCGGTTCCAGATTTTTTCCGCCGGAAAACGCCAATTGATCTGGCCGTCTTCTTTTTTTATTTTTGCAGCGTAAGTCGAGCCGGTCGCCGGCTGAGGGGTCGGCAAAATGGTGCCGGCAACGAAATCTAGAATGCTTTCTATCAGCAGTTCTGCGCCGAGTTGCGCCAAACGGTCATGCAGAACTTGCGAATCGTCCGTTGGTAAAATGGGAGTGCGCTGGAAGGATAAAATCGGCCCGGTATCCAGGCTGGCGTCCATTTGCATGATCGTCACGCCGGTCTCGGGCTCGCCGTCGGCAATGGCCCACTGAATCGGGGCGGCGCCGCGATATTTCGGCAGGAGCGAGGTGTGGACGTTCACGCAGCCAAACGTTGGCACATCGAGCAGGGCTTGGGGCAGAATCTGACCATAGGCCACGACGACCATCAGGTCGGGTTTCAGCGCGCGGAGTTCGGCAATAAAACTTTCGTCGCGCGCCTTCAGCGGTTGTAGCACGGGCAGTTTTAATTTTTCCGCGAGCACTTTGACGGGCGAGGCGGTGAGCTTGAGGTCGCGCCCTTTGGGTTTATCGGGCTGGCTGACGACGGCGACGACGGAAAACCGTTCCTCGCGCGCCAGCCGTTCGAGGCTGGCGCAAGACAACTCCGCCGTGCCCATGAAGATGATTCGCAAAGCGCCCATGTGAATAAAAGCCGGCTCCGTCGATCTTAAAACAGCATTGCATCGAGGTGATCGACGTTTTCAGCTGGCGCCAAAGGCGCCAAACCGCCGCGAGGATTGATCAAGCCGCCTTCGGGTTGAGCCGGATTTCCTGAATATCCGCCAAGGCCACCGTGACCGCCCCGTGCTGCACGGCATCGAGCACCACGGAGTCCACCGCCACTTGATTGATCCGCACGACGGCCAGCCGCGCCTTGCTCGTGACCACTTCCATCGTGAATCGTTTGGCCTCCTCACCTTGGGCCCCGCCGATGAAGGCCGCAAATTTGGTTTCAATAAACCGCTTGTTGAAGGTGAATTTGCCGCGCGAAAAAATCTGCGGCTCCGATTTTTTGGCCTCTTCCTCCTGCCACGAAGACTGGGGAGCTTCAGCTTCTGCGATCATCGAGGCGGTCCGCAACCGGGTGGGGGCTTCCGCCTCAGCCGGCGCTTCCGTTTCCGCCGGGGTTTCTATTTTTACGGGCATGGCCAGGAAAATGATCGGACCCACCACCGGCAAAACAGCCGCCACGCCCATGACTTGGGCTTTGGGTCGCCCGCGCAACACCGCCACCTCAAAGCCCGCGTATATGTTCGCGGTATAGAGCAGCAGAAAAATAAAAATGCCCAAGGAGGAATGCGCCAGACCGCCGAAGATGGACGGATTGGCCGGGAGTTCCAGCCGTTTAACCGGGTTGATCTGGATGGCCGCTTTATGCGGGCGGGCGGAGCGGGTCGGTTCGATGAATGGCTCGACGTAGTTGCGAAGCTTTTGATTGCCGGCCAGTAATTTGAGGCTGTCCTGGGAGAGCCGCGACCACGCCACATTGGTGGTCGCATACACGTCGCCCGCCAGACGGAGCAACAGTCCGTTGTCATCGGTTTTGATAATCTCGCCAGTCAGGGCGGAGTCGTCCGTCAACGAGAGATTTTCCGCGCTGGCCGTCCCCGCGGCGAAACTCAGACACAGACTGAAAAGATAAAAGATTTTTCGCACAAGGTTTTTCTAACAAACCGCGTCCGCCGACGAAAGCAAATTCAAGCGCTTTGATTACTTCGTTTTTTCCAACGGGGGCAGATCATTCGGCATTTTCACCGCCGGATAATCGGAAGCTTGCGCCCGGCGTGTGCCGCCTGACACCACTACTTCGCCGGTGGGATTGACCACCAATCGCGGCCGGGAGGGGTTGGAGTCGTAAGCCTCCCGCTGCAAGACGGTGCCGTCCGGGCTGACGAGGCAATAAGTAAAGGCCTGCGCGCCGGCCTGCCACAGCACATGCAACTGGCTCCGGCGATCCACCTGCGCCTCCGGCTGGCTGAAGGAAACCATCGGGCCCAAGGCCGCGACCTTGAACGCCCGCGATTCCGTCGGGTCGGTCACCTGCAGATACAGCCGGATTTGGGATCGCAGGTAGTTAGCTTTGACGAGCTTGTATTTGCGCGCCTCCGGGGCAGTGTCAGCCCCTGTTGGCACGCCAAAATCCTGCGCCCACAGTTCGGCGCCGTTGATCACGTCAAACGCCTTGGGCGCGCTCACCAGAGACTTGGCCCAGCTCTTGAGGTGCAGCGTGGCGATGATTTTGTAGCGGCCGTTTTTGCTCATCACGAAATAGGGCTGCAAATCCGCCCGTTTGATGGCCATTTGGGAGGATTCCAAATCAAACGCCCCTTGCACGGGCACCTCGGATTTCTTGATGACGACAAAATCATCCGCGGATTCCACGCTGAACGTGAGCCAGTCTGCCTCCGCGCCGAGGTGCAGTTGCTGGCCGGACAGGTTGGTGATCTTGACGGCGACCTGAATGGCTTCGTTGGGCAGAAACTGTTCCTGCTCCATGGTCACTTCCACCGTCACCTGCGCCGAAGCCCGGAAACAGGTCAGGATGGCCGCGGCGGCTACGAGAAGGATTTTCATGTGATTAAAAGACAGATTAGACCGCTGCGCGTTCGAGGCAATCTAAAATCACCGTCGTTAAGTGGAGCGGGGCCGGATCTTTAATCCGCTTTGGGCTCCAGCTTGGCGATGGCGGCCATGATGTCATCCGCCACCTGCTGGTAAATTTCCTTCATCCGCGCCTTGTCGCAGGTTTTGGCCTCGGCCCGCAGGGCTTCAAAGTGCATGGGCTGGCCGTATTTAACGGCGACCCGATAAGGGCGCGGAAACTTGGAGTGCCGGCCAAAGGCTTCAAATGCCCCGAACACCCGCACTGGCACCACCGGCGCTTTGGATTTAATCACCGTCAGGCCGATGCCGGAGCGGGCGGGCTGGAGTTGGCCATCCTTCGTCCGCGTGCCTTCGGGAAAGAGCACGATGCCGTTCCCCGCCAGCAGCCGGTCAAGGATGGTCTTCAGGCCTTTCGCCCCACCGCCGTCCCGATCCACCGGCACCACGTTCCAGGAACGCAGTAATGCGCCCATGAGCGGAAAACGGAACAGGGATTCGCGGGCCAGAAAATTGATGCCCCGGGGCACGCCGCAGCCCACCAGCGGCGGATCAATGAAACTGGCATGGTTGGAAGCCAGAATCACGCCGCCCATCAACGGCACCCGCTCCGCGCCGAGGACGCGATAGCGGAAATATGTCGCAAAAATCGCGCGAAAAATCACTCGGCCGATGCGATAGGACAGATTCATTGGTTCGCGGCCATCAGCTTGTGAATTTCTTCCAGCAACAATTTGCTGGTCTCCGCGGACGTCATGCTGGAGTTGTTGATGACCTTGGCGCCAAGCGCGATCATCAGCGGCGCCACGGCGCGCTGGCTGTCGCGCTGGTCGCGGGCGGCGAGATTTTCATTCACGCCGTCGGCGGCCCGGCGGGCGGAGCGTTCCGCCAGCGTGGCGTCGAGGTAAAACTTGTAATCCGTCTCCGGGAAAACATTGGTGCCGATATCCCGGCCTTCCATCACCAGGTCGCCGAACTGGATGCAATCGCGCTGGGTCTGCTTCATCCATTTACGGACGGCGGGCACGGCGGCCACATGCGACACGGCGGCGGCGGTCTCCGGCGTGCGGATTTCCTTTTCCGGAAAATAGCCGTCCACCAGCAGATGCACGCTGCGTAAACCGTTTTTCTCCGTGCCTTCCAGCTTGGCTTTCCAGCGGCGGCAGGCGCTGGCCACGGCCTTGGCATCGTGGATGTCCACGACCTTGAGCAGACAATACCAGGCCAGCGTGCGATACATCGCGCCGGTGTCCACATAAACGTAGCCGAGCGCCTTGGCCACGAGCTTGGCGTTGGTGCTTTTGCCGCTCGCGCTCGTGCCGTCCAAGGCAATGACAATGGGGTATTTCTTTTTCAAAATCATTTTCAATTCTTCCTCGTCCCTCCTTCTCGTCCGCGTCCTCGAAAACAAACCGTCGAGGACGGGGAAGAGAACGAGAGCGAGGACGATGGTTCAGTCCGCAAACAAATCGTCGCCGTTCAGCCTCCGCGTCCGCTGGCCGTTTTTAATCTCCCAAATCTCCGCGCCCAAGCCGTGTGGCGGCGGCGCGGCGAGTTTTTGGAAAAAATTGGGAAACGTCTTTTTCACGCACGCCGGATTTTTAAGTTTTATGCCCGGAACTTTCAATCCTAAAACCGCAAAACACATCGCCATGCGATGGTCGTTGTAGGTTTCGATCTCTGCGCCGTGCAAGGCTCCAAGCTTGGATGGGTGAACCGTCAGTGTGTCGCCTTCTTCGACGACTTTTGCGCCGCATTTGGTTAACTCCGTTCGCAACGCGACGACGCGTTCGCATTCTTGAACGCGCAAGCGGCCGAGGTCGGTAAATGAGGTGAATCCCCTTTTGCCTGCCCAATAGGTTACCGGTGCGACAGCAATCGCAGTCATGATGCTGTCACCGAGATCACGACTTCTCGACACTTCGCCTTTTGAAGCCTCCATGACTTCCTGTCTGATTTTTAACCTGAGGTCATCATCAACGCCCTTTCCAAGCTTCTCCAGTTCGTCCAGGCGCTTGGAAATTGTCTCAAAATCATTTAACAAAGAACCGACTAGCCTGAACCTAAGAAATCTTTCATCAATTTGCCAGCCGCTATTCGGCCAGCATTTTACAGAGATGTTTTTGGCAATATTTGTCCAATTGCCTGGGATGTTCGGTTTTCCTTCCGGCAGATACGGCAGATTTCCTTGGATTGATTCGGTAATGAGACCTGCCGCCCAGAAATAACTCCCGCTGCTCGCATCCGGCTCGATTTGAAATTCGCCGCCTTGCGGAAACGCCTCGATGAGCTTGGTCGTCATCGCTACATACGGCGATTCCTCCGCATTCTCGCCCACAATTTCAATCTGCCAGCCGCCCACCTTGGCCGACAGCAGCAGCGCCGACGCAAACTGCGAGCTTTCTGCGATGCTCACCTGGCAACGCTGCGTGGCAGCCGACGTGAGGAGGCTCTGACTAATTTCCGCTTTCTGCTTTCTGCTTTCCGTTTTTTTAGTTTGAGCCTCGTTACCTCGGCTGCTACCACCCCAAATCTTCACCGGCAGCTTGTCGTTGCCGTTTTCCGATTCCACCCGGTAGCCCAGCTCTCGCAACGCCACAAACAGCGCCGCCTGCGGCCGTTCATGCATCCGGGGCACACCGCTCAACCGATAAACGCCGCTGCCGAGGCAGAGGAACGGCGCCAGAAACCGCGCCGCCGTCCCGGCATTGCCCACGAACAGCTCCAGCGGCTGCGCTTCCGGTCCGCCTGCGGGCACCGCGCCGCCATTGCCATAAACCGTGATCGTGCGGTTGCAGGGCTCCGCCGGGTCCGCCTCCACATTCACCATGAAGCCGAGTTCCTGCAAACACTCGGTCATGATCTGCGTATCTTCGCTCCAAAGCGCGCCTTTCAGGACCGTCTCGCCCTCCGCCAGCGCGGCGAGGATGAGCGCACGGTTGGTAATGCTCTTGGAGCCAGGCACGGTGATTTCCGCGCGCACCGGCGCGGTCAGCGGGACAATTTCGATGAGGTCAGGCAGCGCCATTCAAAAATAATTATTCCGATGCCGGCGCCGCGCCGCAGGCGCACCAGTTGTCGCGGCGCGTCTTGGCCGTCGCAAAGAACGTTTCCACGGCCCGGTGATCGTTCTTTCGAAGCGCGGCTTGAAATTTCGTCAGGTCACCGATGAATCCATCCAGGGATTTGGCCACGTTTTTCCGGTTGGCCAGCGCGATGTCCCGCCACATTTCCGGCGAGCCGGCCGCGATGCGGGTGGTGTCGCGAAAACCGGTGGCGCACAGGCCAACCTGCGACTGGGGATGCTTGGGATCCAACACCAGCCGGGCGAGGGCGGCGGCGGCCACATGGGGCAGGTGGCTGGTGCGGCTGACGAGCAAATCATGCTGCGCCGCATCCAGCCGCAGCGTGCGGGCGCCGAGGGCTTTCCAAAACTTTTCAATCTGGCCCACCGCGGCCGGGTGGGACTGTTTCGACGGGGTGAGGACGCAGGCGGCGTTCTTGAACAAATCCGCTTTGGCCGCCCGCACGCCCATTTTTTCCCCGCCGGCCATCGGATGGCTGCCCACGAAGTGCGCGCCGGATTTTTTGAAGCGGAATTCCAGTTCCCGCACAATATCCGCTTTCACGCTGCCAACATCGGTGACGAGCGTGCCGCGTTTGAGCGCCGGCAAAAATTGTTCCACCAGCGAACGCATTTGGGCGGGCGGCGTGCAAAGCAGGACCAGATCGGCCCCGGAAACGGCGGCCAGCAAGTCGGTCGTGGCGTAATCCACCGCCCCGGCCAGCTCGCAGTCTTTCACGCTGGCCGCGCGCCGGACGTAGCCCGCCACTTCGCGGGCGAGTTTAAGGCGCTTGACTGCCAGCCCGATGGAGCCGCCGAGCAAGCCGACGCCGATGATGGTGATTTTGCGAAACTGCACAGCCAAAGCATAGCGGATGGATGCTGGCGGATGGAAGATGGAAATGCGGCTCGCGTTGGCGTTCCGGCTTCCGCCGGTTTGGCGTGGCAAGCTAAAGCTTGGACTCCAACTTCACCGGCGCCCCGCGTTTCGCCGCCTCGTGGCAGGCGTCCATGACTTGCTGCGTTTTCAGCGCCCACATCGGCCAATCGTCATTCAGTTGGCCGGAGGCAATCTGGCTGGCGAAATTCCGCCACATCCGCGTGTCCTGGGCGGTGGCATGGCCCGCCAGCATCGGGTCCACGCCTGCCGGGCATTTTTCCGCGCCGGGGACGGTGATGATTTGCTCATTCACCTCGAACGCCGGTTCATAGCTGTTCAGCGGCCGCACGAAATCCGGCAGCCGCAGCCAGCCGTCCTGGCCGCTGACATGAAACCACTGCTGGCGGCCGGTGAGAAAGGAGCAGTAAAACGACGCGGAAACGCCCCCGGCGAAAAAGAGTTCCCCCGAGAATTCCGTGGGCGTGGGCGCGCGGCCGGCGGTGGCGGGGGATTCCGCCAGGATCTTCCCTGTGACGCTTTGCGGCAGCTGCCAGTGCATCACCCAGAGCGCAAAGCGCAGGGAATACCAGCCCAGATCGCCCAGGCAGCCGGCCGGTTCCAGCGCGCCGTCCGTGCGGATGTTGGCGCGGAAAAATTCCTCGCCCGGATGGAACGTGAACGCCGAGGCCAGGCGCCGGAGCCGGCCCACGCTCCTGCCATCGTCCAGCACCGCGCGGATTTGGGCCAGGCGCGGGTTGTGCATGAACATCACGCCATCCAGGAACTGCACCGCGTGGTTCCGGCAGCCGGCCAGCAGCTCCGCCAGTTCGGCGGCGCTCGTGGCGCAGGGTTTTTCGCAGAGCACATGTTTGCCGGCGGCGGCGGCGCGGCGCACCCATTCCGGGCGCAAGCCGGTGGGCAGGGGAACATAGACGGCGTCCACGTCCGGGGCGGCAATCAATTCCGCGTAACTGCCCAACGCGCGCGGCGGCTCGGTGAACGGGAACTCGCGCTGGCCCCCGGCAATGAACGTTTGGCTTTTCTCCAGCGCGCGGCTGGCCACGGCGGCCACGACGCAGTTGCCGGAGTGGTAGATGGCCTGCCAGTTTTTCTGGCCGATGCCGGCGGTGCTCAGGATGCCGATGCGGAGGGGTTTCATGAATTGATTCCGCGCAGCCTGCCGGGTTCCGCGGCGCGATTCAATTTCAAATGCCGCCTTTTCCGGTTGCTGCTCGCCCAGTTCGGAGCGATGATCGGGAATCCGACGAACGGCGCTCGCCTCCAACCCGCCACCGCGTGGCGGGTCACGGTGGAAGCCTGGCTCCGCTGCCAGAACTTGATCGCCGTCCGCCAAAACCAAAAAACCAATGTGTCAACCAATTATCAGAAAATATGGTCTCATAATTAACTTGGACGCACAGGTGATGCCAATGGCGACGAAGAGCAGAAGTGGGTTGAATATTTTCAAAACCATCCAGCAAATGATGACTACAATGTATGGACAGGAAGCGGAAGCGGGACGCAAATTGCATCGCAGGACCGAGCCAGAAAAGCTGTGAAATCTGCGAGCACCGGAGCATTAAATTGGTTCGCCAGTGAAGTGAGAAAACACTGCACTTGTGCGCAAGTGATGTTGGATAATTGATTCACACGCATCCTATAGCGTGTTGAACGCGGGCTAAAACCAGTCCATTGCCTCGGAAACTGGAGGCTGATCTTGGGAAGGGCGTT
>CAIMLG010000127.1 GCA_903842235.1 uncultured Verrucomicrobia subdivision 3 bacterium | reverse complement strand
TGCAGTTTCCGGCCCTCGTTCATGATCCAGGCAAAGCAGATAACGACCAAGCCCGGCAAGAAACCATGAACCAGCGAGGGAAGCAACATTGCCAGATTAGCCAAGATCAGCGTGGTAAGCGGTGTGGTAGTATCAAAGAACCGATTATGGGAGATTAATGATATAGTCCCGCTCAGATTGATTATGCCGATGGCCATCGCCGTGACGCCAATCCATTTCAACCAGCGCACCGCCGTGGCCGAGAAGTAGCTGCCGCCCAGGTAAGAGGCAAAGAGTTGGTAGCCGAACCAAAATTGCAAGGCCGAGCCAAAACTAGAAAGACTTTGGAGCCAGATGTAAGCCGAAGCCAAGCCGGTGCGGGGATAGACACCCCCACACAGCGCAAGGATTCCCACCACCACATAAAGGCTGCCGCCAAAGAGCAAGATGATCTTGATCGCGCGGCTCATTTTGCAAATCCGATCTTGTCGGGAATTCATGATGTTTCGGGGAGTCGTTTCAGTGGCCTTCATAGTTTTTTAAATATTGGGTTGGGTTAAACCGTCAGCGCCTGTTCCTCCTGAATCTTCCGGCCCTCGTCCATGATCCAGGCGATGAAGATGATCAGGAAGCCGACGAAGATAGGCGTGGTGCTCCAGTTCACATCGCGGAGGGCGGCTTGAATCTGATAATCCACCACCGCGTTGAGGATCAGGTAGTAGCCGAAAAACCGGATATAAAGGACATTCCGTGCGGAGAACAAAATCCCCCGCCGATAGAGTCCGAACAGCGCAAACAGCACCCCCCCCGCCGCGAACGCCAACCCGGTTTTGACCCCTACCCAAGCCAGAACGTTTCCGGGCATATCCGCCAGCGCGGTGTAGATATGGCCCGGGGTCACGACCATGCGCGCCGGGGATTGCGAAAAAAACGGCCAGCCCAACGCAAACGCCAAGTTAAAATAGACCCAGAGGATGAAGCTGAAACCCATCAGCAATTGAACCCATAGACTGGCAATTTGAATCCGCTTCAGCCGGGCGTCGATGGTTTTGGACGCCATGCCGATATTGCTCCGAGCCAGCAGCCGAAACAGTGCGAAAGCCACTAAAACCAGCACCAAAGGAAATAGAAGTGTTCCAAACATGCGCCCATCCTATTTGCACCAGACGCCAAAGTCAATAACTTTTTATCGTTCTTCGATAAATAGTTACCGTTCTTCACATATTAAGCTCGTCCTTGCCCTACGGATGACCTTCCGCGCCTGCGGAAGCTCGTCCTGGCCATCGCGCAGAATTTCCCGCGTCAGCCGGAGCAACTGGATGCCTATATGCAGCCAAGTCTGCTGCACCCGCACAAGCCCACGCCCGCCGAGCCCACCCCGCCCACGCCGTAAGCGCGGCGCGGGGGAATCATCCTCATCCGCGTCCTTATCCTTGCTGCCGGGGTTTGGGGATGAGGATGAGTTCGGGGCAGCTTGACCCTGTTATGGCTCAACTGTAGGTCGTCCTCCTGCTCGTTCTCGTCCTCGGTTTTGCTGGGAATTCGAGGACGAGCACGAGGACGAGAGGAAGGCGTCTTCGAGCTTTCATCCGGCCGGATAATAACCGTGTCCTGCGGCACCCGGTGAGTTCGGAGCCGTGTTTAGAGGATGCGTTTAGAGGATTGCCGCCGCGCCGGGAAAGGGCTATTTTTCCGCCGCGCCAAGCCGCATTTTTTCACAATTATGAGCACCATTACCCCGCCCCAAGTCGGCATCCTCATGGGCAGCGATTCCGATTGGCCCACGATGAAAGCCGCCGCCGAGGCCCTGACGGAATTCGGCATCGCCAGCGAAGCCAAAGTCATCTCCGCCCATCGCGATCCGCACGGGCTGGAAGAATACGCCAGCAGCGCCAGCGCGCGCGGGCTGAAGGTGATCATCGCCGGCGCCGGGGGCGCGGCGCATTTGCCGGGCGTGACGGCGGCGTTCACCACGTTGCCGGTGATCGGCGTGCCGATTCTGGGCCAGGCGTTTGAGGGGCTGGATGCGCTGCTGGCCATTGTGCAGATGCCGCCGGGCGTGCCGGTGGCCACGGTGGCGGTGGGCGGCGGCCGCAATGCGGGCATTCTGGCGGCGCAGATTCTCGCCGTGGGCGAGGCGCGGCTGGCGGAGGCATTGAAGCAATTCAAGGTGCGGCTGAAGGAAGAATCCCGCGCCAAGAATAAAACGCTCGCGCAATAATTTTTCAACCACGAATGGACCCGAATCAACCTAACGTGGCGGCGGCGCAATCCCAGCGGGGCGCGCGTTGTCTCAACGCGCAGCCGGTGGGTTGCAACCTCATTATTCGACCTGTGCTGGGGCCAGGTGTTGGCGGCGCGCTGCGAGTTGGGACAACTCGCGGTCCGGGGCGCGGGGCGCAGTGGCAGAGCTTTCGGCAATTGAATTGCAAATTACCAACGGAGAATAACCGGATTCATAGGATTCGTGTTCATTCGTGTTCATTCGTGGTTCAGCATTGAATTCCATCCATGCAACGACTCATCGAAGGCGTTCACAAGTTCCAGAAGGACGAGTTTGGCAATTACCGGAAGCTCTTCCGCAAGCTGTCGCAAGAGGGCCAGAATCCGCACACGCTGTTCATCACCTGCTCGGATTCACGCGTGCTGGCGGAGTTGATCACCCAGAGCAAACCGGGCGATTTGTTCGTGGTGAAAAACGTCGGCAACATCGTGCCGCCGGCCAATGCGCGCGGCGATACGAATTCCACCGCCGCCGCCATCGAGTTCGCCATGGAGACGCTGCGGGTCAGCGACCTGGTCATTTGCGGCCATTCGCAATGCGGGGCGATCACGCAGCTGCTGGATAAAGCGCCGGTGAGCGAGGCCACGCCGCACTTGCGCGACTGGCTGAAGCTGGCCGCGCCGGTGGTGGAAACGCTGAACAGGAATTATACGCATCTCCCCGGCAGCCGGGAACGCGAGACCGCCGCCGCCGAGGAAAACGTGCTATTCGGCCTGGATAATCTGCACAGCTACCCGTGCGTGCAGGACCGGCTGATGGACGGTTCGCTGCAGCTGCACGGCTGGTTTTTTAAAATCGCGACGGCCGAGCTGTTCGCTTACGATCCGGACACGCGGCAATTCTCGCCGCTGGCACCGGAGCATTGACCAGCCGTCAACCCCCAGTCCGCCCCCACTTTTTCACGAACCGCCCGGGCTGATCAGCTTGGTTTTGGTTGGTTAGAATTGACCGGGGCCGATAAAATGGACAAACTGGCCGCGTTGCCCCTGGTTGAACACTGGCCTAAATCTCCCGGCTCGACCTGAGATTCCGACGGTTTTTTTTGATCGCTAACACGTGAGACACCGCAAGGTCATTCAAGTATTTTTGGCTGGCATGTTAGTCGCCTTAGCCTTGTTGGGTTGCGACCATAAGCCAGTTGAAATAGCCGAGCCGGCCCGCGCCAAGTCACCAACAGCGGCCCCGGTTGCGGATGGCTTGCCAGCGACCCAGACGACCAGTTCATCCACGATTTCCAATCTGATACCCCTGCGCACCATTGGTTCCTTGAGGACCTTGAGCGCGGCGCAAACCCCGCCGACCGTGCGGGTCCGGGGCACCGTGTTGGATGTCCGACCGGGCGAATACCTTGTGGTGAATGACGGCACGGGCACGCTGCTGGCGGAAACGCGCCAGACCCGTTTACCCTTGATCCAAGAATTGGCGGACCTATCGGGCCAGCCGGTTTGGGATGGTTTAACCGTCAACTTACAAAATGCGTTCGTCAATCCGTTGCCCAACGCTGATTTGACCAACGCTGGAGTAGCGACGGCAGCCGTCAAACCGGCCCAATTGCCGGTGCTGACAAACGTGTGGGAAATCCGCGATCTGCCCCCCGAAAAGGCGGCGTGGCAATATCCGGTCCGCCTGCAAGCGGTCGTCACCGTCAACCCCAAGGCGAATCCCTATTTTTTTGCGCAAGACGCGACGGCGGGCATTTCGGTGAAGCTGACCAATATCCCCACTCACTTAAATTCTGGCAACACAGTGACCATTGAAGGCGTGAGCGATCCGGGCGGGTTCTCGCCCATCGTGCTGGCCACCAACGTGACGGTGACGGGCACGGCACCGCTGCCCGCGGCCACCCCGATTACCATGTTTCAACTGGCGTCCGGCCAGGAGGGCAGCCAGTGGGTGGAAGTGCATGGCGTCGTGCGGGCCGTGACTTACCCCACCACCAACGGGCTGGCGCAATTAAATTTGCGCGATCTCAGCGGCACCATTCTGGTAAATGTTCCCGCCCAACAGGCACCCGTTCAACTGCTCGACGCCATTGTCCGCATCCGGGGCGCCTGCAGTTCCAAAGCCAACGATAAACGGCAGTTTGCGGGCTTTGAAATGTGGGCCTCGTCACTGGATGACATCAAAATCGAAGAAGCCGGGGCCGAGGATCCCCTGAGCCGGCCGCCGCAACCGATCCTCAGCCTAAGCCAATTTCATCCCCGCCAAACGCTGCAGCATCGGAGCAGCTACGCCGGCACCGTCACGCTGGTGGATACCAATCTGAATTTCTTCTTCCTGCAGGACGCGGAATCCGGCGTCCGGGTGGAGGCAGCCGGCAGCCAACTCAAGCCGGGCGACTATGTCGTGGTGGCGGGCTATCCCGGCCTCGGCGATTTCGGCTGGCTGTTAAATAACGCCCTCTTCAAGATCCTTGGCCACCAGCAGATGCCGGCACCAAAACTAATCCCGACGACAAAAATCATCGACCCGCAATTGCACGACTACTGGGTGCGCGTGCAGGCGCGCTTTCTCCATAGCGGCAAGATCGGCGCGGTGGAGGTGCTGTCGCTCCAGATGGGCAACCGGGTTTTTGACGCCCGCTTCATTGCGCCGGTGTCCGACCGCATCCGGAACCTCCAGCCGGGCAGCTTGCTGCAAGTCGATGGCATTTACCGGGTGCTGGCGGATGCGGAACGGGTGCCCAAATCCCTCCAACTCGCCGTGCCCACGGAAACGGACGTGCAGATCCTGGAAACGCCCAGCTGGTGGACGGTGAGGCGCACCATCACCGTAGTGGGCCTCATGGCGACCATAATCGGCTTGACCGGGCTCTGGGCGCAAATGTTACGTCGCAAAGTGGGACAGCAGACCGCTCAATTGCAGATGAGCGAACAAAAATTCCGCTCCCTGGTCGAACAATCGCTCGTCGGGGTTTACACCATCCAAGCCGGACGGTTTGTTTATGCGAACCCGCAATTTGCCGCCATCTTTGGCTACACCCCGGAAGAAATTCTCCGGCAGCCCCAGATCGAAGCCCTCATTCATCCCGATGACCGGGCGCTGGTGCAGCGGCAAATCCGCCGGCGCTTGGAGGAGGAAGTGGAAACCGTCCATTACTTCTTCCGGGGTGTGCGCAAAGACGGCACTTGGGTTCAAATCGAAGTGCTCGGCAGCCGGGCCCGATTAAACGGGCAGCCCGCCATCATCGGGATGATGCTCGACATCACCGAACGCAAGCTGGCGCAGGATACAATCGCCGAACAGGCCCGGCTGCTGGACCTCGCCAGCGACGCCATCATGATGTGCGATCTGGACGGCCGGATCCGCTATTGGAACCAAAACGCGGAGCGGATGTATGGCTGGACGCCCCAATCGGCCATCGGCGGCCTGGCGGTCGAGAAAATGCAGATTGCACCGCCGGAATTCCAAAAAATCCAGCAAGCTTTGCGGCAGAAGCACCAGTGGCGCGGGGAACTCAGCCACCGCAACCAGCAAGGTCGCGAAATCACCTTGGAATCCCGCTGGACCCTGGTTCACGACGCCGAGGGCCAAGCCAATTCAATTCTGGCCATCAGCACCGACATGACCCAGCAAAAGAATCTGGAGGCGCAATTTCTCCGGGCCCAGCGGCTGGAAAGCATCGGCGTGCTGGCCGGCGGCATCGCCCACGATCTGAACAACGCCCTCGCTCCGGTCTTGATGTCCTGCCATTTGATGGAAATGGTGGGGGATGAAAAGGAGCGCAAGCAATTGCTCACCAGCATTCTGAGTAGCACGGAACGCGCCATAAATCTGGTGAAACAAATTCTCACGTTCGCCCGGGGCACGGATGGCCGCCGCCTAGCGGTTCAACCGCTGCATCTGCTGGAGGAACTGCGGAAAATATTGGGCCAGACCCTGCCGAAATCTGTTCGGCTGGAAATCAATGCCGCCCCGGAAATCTGGCCGGTCCTCGGCAATGCCACCCAGTTGCATCAAGTGTTGATGAACCTTTGCCTCAATGCGCGGGACGCCCTGCCGCAGGGCGGCGAACTCACGGTGGCCGTCGCCAATGTCGAACTGGATGAACCCTTTTCGGCCATTAATCCGATGGCCAAGCCCGGCCCACATGTGGTCTTCACCATCACCGACAACGGCGGCGGTATGCCCCCGGAAATTCGCGAACGGATTTTTGATCCCTTTTTCACCACCAAAGAAGTGGGCAAAGGCACTGGGCTGGGCCTTTCCACCGCCTTGGGGATCGTGAAAAGCCATCACGGCTTCATTCATGTTTACAGCCAGCCCAATCAAGGCTCCTGCTTCAAAGTCTATCTGCCCGCCCAGGCCAACGGCCCCGCGACCCTCGCGGATCAGCCGGGCCTTTCAGATCAAGCCGCCCCGGCCGCCAGCCTTGCCGGCAACGACGAACTTATTCTGGTGGTGGATGACGAAGCCTTCATCCGCAACATTGCCAAACGCACCCTGGGCATGTTCGGCTATCGCGTCCTCACCGCCAACAACGGCGAGGAAGCCATTGCCGTCTACGCCAAGCAGCAAAAGGAGATTGCCCTCGTGCTCATGGACATGATGATGCCGGTGCTGGGCGGCGCGGCGGCCATCCACGCATTGGCGAGCCTGAATCCAGAAATCAAAATCATCGCCGCCAGCGGGCTGACCACCGAAGGCGAAATCGCCCGAAAAACCAGCCCCACCGTCCGCGCCTTTCTCCAGAAACCTTACACCGCCGAGCAAATGTTGAAAACCATCAGCACGGTTTTGCATTCCCGCCCGCCCCACCCGCCCGCCGCCAGCTGAGTCATTCGCGTTCGTTGCGGCACGCCAATTTGCTATTCAACCGCCCGCTGCTTTGCTAGATTACACCGGAAAATGAGTATGCCAAATCCAGTTGAGCCCGCAGCTCCGGCCCCTTCCGATTTCATCCGCGACATCGTTGCCGCGCATGTCGCCGAACACAAATATCCCCGCGTCCACACTCGTTTTCCGCCGGAGCCCAACGGCTACCTGCACATCGGCCACGCCAAGAGCATTTGCCTGAACTTCGGCATCGCCCGCGAGTTCGGCGGCCTCTGCAACCTCCGCATGGACGACACCAACCCGGCCAAGGAAGACATCGAGTATGTCGAATCCATCCAGGCGGACGTGAACTGGCTGCTCGGCGGCTGGGCGGAAGATCGGCTCGGCCTCAAGCAGCATGACCAGACGCCGGAGACCAAGACTGTGGACGGCAAAATCGATTTCTACATGCCGCCGGTGTTCGGCACGTCCGAGGCGGAGCGCAAGCATGCGGCCATCCAGCTGGAGCCATTTTACGCCAGCGACTACTTCGACCAGATTTATGAATTCGCCGTCGCGCTGATCAAAAAAGGCAAAGCCTTTGTCTGCGACCTGCCGCCGGACCAGATGGACGACTATCGCCGCAACGGCAAAGCCTCGCCGTTCCGCGACCGCAGCGTGGCGGAAAATCTCGACCTCTTCACGCGCATGAAGAACGACGAATTTCCGGATGGCACCCGCGTCTTGCGCGCCAAGATCGAAGTGGATGCCGCAAACATCTGGCTGCGCGACCCGCTCATCTACCGCATCAAACACGCCGACCATCATCAGACCGGCGGCAAATGGTGCATTTATCCGATGTATGATTTCGCCCACTGCCTGAGCGACTACATCGAAGGCATCACGCACAGCATCTGCACGCTGGAATTTGAGGTGCATCGCCCGCTTTACGATTGGATTTTGGAAAGCTTGGATCTGCCCCGGCCCCTGCCCCATCAATACGAATTCGCCCGCCTCTCGCTCAGCTACACCATCATGAGCAAACGCAAGCTCATGCAATTGGTGGACGAAAACCTCGTCACCGGCTGGGACGATCCGCGGCTGCCGACCCTCAGCGGCATCCGCCGCCGCGGCGTCACCGCGCAGGCCCTGCGCGACTTCGCCTACCACATCGGCATCACCAAATACAACGGCCTGACCGACGTGGCCGTGCTGGAACACGCAATCCGCGAGGACCTGAACCAGCGCGCCCAGCGCCGCCTCGCCGTGCTGCGCCCGCTCAAGGTGGTCATCACCAATTATCCCGAAGGCCAGGTGGAGCAGCTCAACGCCGTCAATAATCCTGAGCAGCCCGAGACCGGCCACCGGCAAGTGCCCTTCACCCGCGAACTCTACATTGAGCGCGACGATTTTGCCGAAGTGCCGCCCCCGAAATTTTTCCGCCTGAAACCCGGCGGCGAAGTGCGCTTGAAATACGCCTACGTCATCAAGTGCGAGGAAGTCATCAAAGATGCCGCCGGGAAGCTCACCGAGCTGCGATGCACCGCCGACCTCGACAGCAAAATGGGCGGCCTCACCGCCGGCCGCAAGGTCAAGGGCACCCTCCATTGGGTCAGCGCCGCGCACGCCGTGGACGCCGAAGTGCGCCTTTACGACCGCCTCTTCACCGAAGCCGAGCCGGAGCAGGACGGGCGCGATTTCAAATCCGTCCTCAATCCCCACTCCCTGGAAGTCCTCACCGCCAAGGGCGAACCCAGTTTGGCTGAAGCCAACGCGGAGGAGCGTTATCAGTTCGAGCGCCTAGCTTACTTCACGGTGGATCTGGATTCTCAGCCCAGCAAACTGGTCTTTAATCGGACCATCACGCTGAAAGACACCTGGGCAAAAGCGGCGCAGAAGGGGTAAGCGCGGTTGGTCGCTACGGAGCGCGGTTTGTCCCAAACCGCAGCGCGCCGCCAGCCATATTCGCGTCAAAATCACCCCAGCCGTCTTTCGTTCTTCCACGCGGTGCGAGTTGAGACAACTCGCGCTCCACTATACCCGCAGCTCGCCATATTCGTCGCAAAATCGGGCGCTGCTCCACGGCCATTCTTTAGGTTCCCGCACCAGCAAGGCTCTCACGGGGTTGTTTTCGATATAGCGGCGCGTTTTCAATTCGTGTTCGGCGTCCCGCATATAAACGTCAAAGTGATCCGCGAACCAGAATTCTCCCGTGCGCCGCAGCAACTTGTTCGCCTCACGGGCGGTGTAGCGCTTGAGGCCCTTCGCGATTTTCGCCAGCGGGGCTTCGCCAATTTTGACCAGGAAATGCAAGTGATTTGGCATAATGACCCACGCTCGGAGTTCATACCATTGGGAATGATGTACCGAAGCGCCTGTTCAACCACCGTCGCAATCTCCGGCTGGTGCAAATGGCATTCACCTCTGCCCCGGTCCAAATACGTTTCCAATTGCCGACGTCGCTCGCGGTCATCCTCCACCTAAAGCAGCCCTTTCCATTCAGAACGTAATGCCGCTGGGAAAGCGGCGGCTAGGTGAAAGGTCACGAACTGCGTCAGGCCCGGCTCGTCGCAGTGCGGCAGATAACCGCGCTCGGTCCAGCCGCGAAATCCTTGCCGGGCAGCTTCGCGGTTCAGCGGCGACGACCATCGACGCTTGCCAGAAACGAGTTTCCACACGCCGGGATTATGTGGCGGACCAGAGCGACGCAGCGGGGGCGGGTCAGGCATGTCCACGATTGAAGCAAAAGTTTGGATAGATGCAATCTTTCGGAGCGCGGTTTGTCTCAAACCGCCGCATGCCGCCAGACCTACCCGCTTCAAAATCGTTCCAGCCGTCTCTCGTTCTTCCACTTGCTGCGAGTTGAGACAACTCGCGCTCCGCGGAGCAAGGACAGATTACTGTTTGCGCCCAAAAAAAATCGCCACTAGCAGTTTGATCCTGCCGGTGGCGAGCACGTTTTAAAAAAATCAGCTCTTACAGCGTGGGCTTCTTCTTGGCGATGGTGTGCGTGGCGTGGCCGTAAAAGGCCTCGGCGCATTCCATGAGCGTTTCGGAGAGCGTCGGGTGCGGATGCACGGTCAGGGCGATGTCTTCGGCGGTAGCGCCCATTTCCATGGCCAGGGTGGCTTCGCCGATGAGTTCGCCGGCGTTGGTGCCGCAGATGCCCACGCCCAAGACGCGGTCGCTCTCGGGATCAATCAGCATCTTGGTCAAACCGTCCGTGCGGTCAAAGCTCAACGCGCGGCCGGACGCCGACCACGGGAATTTGGAGACGACATACTTGATATTCTTTTCCTTGGCTTCGGATTCGGTCAAGCCGCACCAGGCCAGCTCGGGATCAGTGAAGACGACGGCGGGAATGACGATGTTTTCAAACACCACGTTTTCGCCGTTGATGTTTTCCACGGCGATGCGCGCTTCCTTGTGCGCCTTGTGGGCGAGGAGCACGCCGCCGGCGATGTCGCCGATGGCGTAAATGTTCGGATCATTCGTCAGCTGCTGCGAGTTGACCTTCACAAAGCCCTTTTCGTCCAGTTGCACGCCGGTGTTTTCGAGGCCGAGGTCGGTGCTGTTGGGCACGCGCCCGACAGCCACGAGCACGCGGTCGTAAAGTTCTTCGAGCGGCTGGCCGTTGAATTCCATCTCCACCTTGATGTGCTTGCCCACGGTGGACATTTTGGTGACGCGGGCCTTGAGGCGGATTTCCTTGAACGCCTTCTTGGCAATCGTCACCACGGGCCGCGCGAGGTCGGGATCGGCGCCGGCGAGAATACTGTCCATCGCCTCGACCACCGTGACCTGGCTACCGAGGGCGGCATAGACCGTGCCCATTTCCATGCCGATGTAGCCGCCGCCGACGACGAGCAGGTTTTCCGGCACGTCTTCGATTTCCAGCGCGCCCGTGCTGGTCATGATGCGGGGATTGCCGAGGTCAAACACCTTGGGCATGGCGGCATTGGAGCCGGCCGCGAGAATGGCCTGATCGTATTCCACGAACTTCTGTCCGGCTTCCGTCTCGACGCGCAGTTTCTGCGAGCCTTCAAAGTAAGCGCGGCCCTTGATGACCGTCACATTGCGCAGCTTGGCCAGCGTGGCGACGCCGTTGCCAAGCTTGTCAATGATGGATTCCTTCCACACGCGCAGCTTGGCCAAGTCGAGCACCGGCTCGGTGAAGGTGATGCCGCGATGCGCCGATTCGCGGGCGTTGACGATCTGGTGCGTGGCATATAGCAACGCCTTGGAAGGAATGCAGCCCCGGTTCAAACATACGCCGCCGAGGCGTTTGTCGCGTTCGATGAGAATGACTTTTTTGCCGAGGTCGGCGGCGTAAAACGCAGCGGCGTATCCGCCCGGGCCCGCGCCGACAACAACAATTTCCGTTTTGATGGTATCCATAGATTAAATTTTCACGGCGGCTTCACTGAAGTTCTCAAACACCTTCACCAGATCCACGGTGAACCGCGCCGCGCTGCCGCCGTCAATCACGCGATGATCGTAGCTCACGGCAATGGGCGTCAGCAGACGGACTTCCACCTTGCCGTCGCGCACCACCGGCTTCAACGCGCCCCGGCCGAGGCCAAGAATCGCCACTTCGGGCAAATTGATGATGGGCGTGAAATGCGCGCCACCGATGGCACCTTGATTCGAAATCGTGAACGTGCCGCCTTTCATTTCGTCGGCCGTAATCTTGCGGTCACGCGCTTTGGCCGCGAGCGCTTCCAGTTCTTTGGCCAACTCCAGCAGAGATTTTTTGTCCACGTCGCGGAGGACGGGCACCATCAACCCTTGATCCGTATCCACGGCAATGCCGAGATGGACATATTCCTTGAGGATGATTTCATTCGCCACCTCATCGAGGCTGGCATTGAAAATCGGATACTGCTTCAGCATGGCGGCCACGGCCTTGAGCACAAACGGCGTGAACGTAAGTTTGACACCTTTGGCCTCATAAGCCGCCGCGTATTGCTTGCGCAACTCGCCCAGCTTGGTGAAATCAATCTCGTCAAACTGCGTCACGCGCGGCACGGCCTGCCAGCTTTCGCCCATGCGGCGGGCAATGACCTTGCGAAGCGGCGTAATGGGTTTCTTGAGAATCGGCCCCCACTGTGAGAAATCAATCTGCACGGCGGCGGGCTTGGGCTCCGACGCAACGGGCGCCGCCGGCGCGGGCTTGGCGGCGGCTTTGGCTAACTTGGCAAGATAAGCGCGCACGTCGCTGGTGGTGATGCGGCCGCCCGGTTCACTCCCCCGCACTTTGTTCAAATCAATGCCCAATTCGCGCGCCATCCGGCGCAGCGACGGCGAGGCAATGGGCGCAGCGACGGGCGCATTGCCAGGCCCGGTGGTTGGTTCCTCCTCGTCCTCGTCCTCAACCGGTTCCTGAGCCAGCTTGGCCGCAACTTTCTTCGCCGCCGGCTTGGGGGCCGGAGCAGCGGCCGCGGGGGCGGCTCCGCCCGCCAAAGTGATCAAGCGCTGCCCCACACTCACACGGTCGCCAGCCTTGACGTGAATTTTTTCCACGACGCCGGCAGCGGTCGAGGGGATCGAGGCCACGGCCTTTTCGTTTTCCAGTTCCAGAATCGATTGATCCACGGCGACGGCCTCGCCCACCTTCACGAAAATGCCGACCACAACGCCAGAATCTGCGCCTTCACCGAGTTTGGGGAGTTTTACTTCCATAAAGTAGTTGGCATGTTGCCGCAAATGCCGGTTGGTTTCCAGCTTGAAATGTGTGGTGGAGCCGAGGTGAATAATTCATTGATTAAACTGCGCCTGCTAGCTCACCTTCGCCAGCCGGTCGGCGGCAATGTGACGAGGCCATCCCCGCGTCGCCCATCCGCCGATCCAGAGCAGCCGACTGCGCCACGCCGGATGCCGGAAGCTCCGCGCTTTTGCAACTCGCGAAAAAGCGGTCGCCCATCCACCGGCAAAATCCGGTTGTTCATTGATGCGCACAAAGCCAATAAATTTTCACTACCATCTGCAACCGAGCTACTTGGAGTTGTTCCCACTGGCAGTTGACGGGACAATTCTGGCCCACCCGCCCAGACGAAGGCTGGCCAAGCCCAACTAGAAGGTGACAAAAGATGTATAGCAAAAACCCGCCAAGAGGTGTTCAATCAGGCTGAGTGGAACTCCCATTCACCTATGAAAAAATTAATCGGCAATCTTTCTGAATTGCAAACGCTCGAACGGGTTGAAAAAAAACGTCCCGGCGCCAACAAACGAATCGTCGAACTGCGCGCGCTGATTCCCGCGCCGATCCTGACCCATTACGACCGGCTGATGGCCCGCGGTAAAAAAGGCGTCGCCACCATCAAAGGCCAGGTCTGCGGCGAATGCCATGTGCAGGTGCCCCGCAACACCATCCTGATCCTGATGAGCGGCGAAGACATCCAAATTTGCGGGAATTGCGGCCGCTACCTTTGCCTGCCCGAACCCGTAAACCCGGCGGCGCCACCCGCGAAAACCAAGAAAAGCCGGGGCAAACCAGCGGCCCTGGCCGCCGTGGCCTGAAATATATTACCGGTCAAAAATAAAACGGCGCGGAAAAAATTCCGCGCCGTTTCTGATTTCAAATCTCGCCTAGGTCAAAATAATCTTGTCGCCCTCTTTCAAGGTGACGATGGCTTTTTTCCAGCTCGACGTGCGGCCCTCTTGCAGGGTGCGCTGGCGCCGCAGCTTGCCCCGGACATTCAGCGTATTGACCCGGGTAACCTTGACCTTGAAGAGTTCCTGCACGGCCTGCCGGATCTGCGGCTTGGTCGCCAGGCGGTCGGCCACGACGGTATATTGGTTATACTTGTCAGCCTGGCGCGTGCCTTTTTCCGTCAGGCGGACGGTCTTGATGATTTCGAAAGGGTTCATGTTATTCCTTGTTCAAACGGGCTTCGACTTGTTCAAACGCGCTCTTGGTGAAGAGCAGTTTGTCCGGGCGCAACACATCGTAGGTGTTCAGTGAATCACCCGTGGTCAGCGTGATGCCGGCCACGTTGCGGGCTGCCCGCGTCAGATTCTGGTTCTCTTCGCCGCCGGAAACGAGGAGGGCGGTGCCCCCCGTCAGATCCAAAGCGTCAATGATCTTGATGAATTCCTTGGTCTTGGGCGTGGCCAGCTTCAAGTCTTCCACCACCACCACGTCGCCCAGCTTGAGGCGTTCGCTCAACGCCTTGCGCAGCGCGAGCGCCTTGGTCTTCTTGGAAATGGTCTTGCTGAAATCGCGCGGCTTGGGGCCAAACACGACACCGCCACCAACCCACAACGGAGACTGGTGCGACCCCGCGCGGGCGCGGCCGGTGCCTTTTTGCTTCCACGGCTTCTTGTTGGAACCGCTGACTTCGCCGGCGGTTTTGGTGCAGGCGGTGCCACTGCGCTGGGCCGCGCGATACGCGGTCACGGCGTCATGGACAGCCTGGGTGCCTTTGCCGTTTTCAACCACGGCGAACTTCACTTCGAGTTCGCCCTGATCCTTCCCGGCGGTATTTTTAATGGAAATTTTCATGGCTCGTTATTTCTTGGCAGCTTCGGGTTTGGCCGCGCCGGCCTTCTTTTTGCCGACGGTGGCAACCGCTGGTTTCCAGCCTTTGGGACGTTTCTTGGATTCGCGGATGACGACATAGTCACCTTCCGAACCGGGGATCGCGCCCTTGATGAGCAGCAAATTGTCCGCTTCCAAAACCTGAATCACTTCGAGATTCTGGGTGGTGCGGCTGACTTGGCCCATGTGACCGGGCATCTTGAAACCGCGCAAGACCGTGCCGGGGAACAAGCGCTGACCGATGGCGCCGCCGCGACGATGCCAGCCTTTGTGACCGTGCGTCGAGGGGCCGCCGCCGAAGTTGTGACGTTTCATCACGCCTTCAAACCCGCGGCCCTTGGTGGTGCCGATGGCGTCAATATAATCGCCGGGAGCGAACAGCGTCGCGCCAACCACATCGCCCGCCTTGACTTCTTTCGAGAAATCGCGGAATTCCTTGATGCGCTTGACGGCCACGCCGTTGTGTTTCTTGATATGACCAAGCAGCGGCTTGGTGAGGCGCTGTTCCTTCTGGTCGTCAAAGCCGAGTTGGACGGAATTGTATCCATCCTTACCGGCCTGGGTTTTCACCTGGAGCACGCGGTTGGGACCCGCGAGCACGACGGTCACGGGAATCAGCTCACCTTGCGCGTTATAGACGCGGGTGTGGCCGAGTTTCTTACCTAAAAGTCCTAGTGGCATGGTGGGGGGCTCCTCAGATTTTGATGGTGATGTCCACGCCGGCGGGCAAATTGAGCTTTTTCAATTCGTCCACGGTCTTGGCGGTCGGATCGAGGATGTCAATCAGCCGCTTGTGGGTGCGTTGTTCAAAGGTTTCCTGCGACTTTTTGTCCGAGTGAGGAGAGCGTTGAACGGTGAAGCGTTCAATGCGGGTCGGCAGCGGGATGGGACCGGCGACGCGGGCGCCAGTGCGTTTAACGGTGTCAGCAATATCGCGGGCTGACTGGTCTATGACGCGGTAGTCATAGGCCTTGAGACGAATTCTAATACGTTGTGCCATATAAAGAACAATTGTCTGGTTTTGGTTTAACTGTTACCGCCTCCCGGAATCCGAAAAGCGGACGCGGATAATAGCAACTGAGCTTTTCGGCGCAATAACTTTTTTCCAAAAGTTTGCTTGTCCCGGGAAATTAAATTCCTTTGCGTCCCGGCTACTTTGCCTGAAATTCTCCCCGTGCAAAAGCTTGGCAAAAACCTCGGCCGCTACCACGGCGAGACCATTGATATCGCGGCGGTGCTGCGCGAGTTCGTATCCGCGACCCCCGGCCGGGGCTGGACTGTGGAAATCTTTCACGAACACGCCGACCTCTCCTGGCTCGCCTTGCATCGCCCCGGCCCGCATCCTGCAGCCCACGGCCCGCGCCTCTACCTCAGCGCCGGCATCCACGGCGATGAACCCGCCGGCCCGCTGGCCGCGCTGCGGCTGGTTCAGGAAAACCGCTGGCCAGCGAACTTGGAAATTTTCCTACTGCCCTGCCTGAACCCGGTCGGCTTCACCCTCAACCGCCGCGAAAATTCCGAGGGCATTGACCTCAACCGCGACTATCGCCGGGTTCGCGCCGCCGAAACGCGGGCGCACCTCGCTTGGCTGGAGCGGCAGCCGGGATTTGATTATTACCTCTGCCTTCACGAAGACTGGGAAGCCCACGGGTTTTATCTTTATGAGCAGAATCCTGATCACCGGCCGTCGCTCGCGAACAAAATTATGCACGCCGTCCAGCCCGTCTGCCCGATCGACTTGTCGGAAAGCATCGAAGGCCGCCCGGCCACCGGCGGCATCATTCATCCCAATATCATCCCGGCGGAGCGCCCCGACTGGCCGGAAGCGCTTTACCTCATCAGCCACAAAGCGCGCCAGGGCTACACCCTGGAAGCGCCGTCCGATTTTCCGCTCGCCACCCGGGTCAACGCGCTCGTCGCCGCCGTCAACGCCGCCGCAGAAATTTCCGCCGCCGATAAAAACGGATGAAGTTCCGGTTGCCCAGCCGATGGAAAAAGGGTTTATCTGTGTTTCATCTGTGCCAATCTGTGGCCCGTAACGCGCCATGAGCAAACCAACCAAATCGCAATGGGACTTCGGCGAACTATTCCCGCCCGCCGAAACGCGGAAGGTGTTGTCCGTCTGGGAACTCACGTCGGACATCAAGCGGCTGCTGGAAAAGCAGATTGGCCAGATCTGGGTCAGCGGCGAAATCACCAATCTCCGCGCCCAAAGCTCCGGCCACGTTTATTTCACGCTCAAGGACGTGGCCGCGCAACTGAGCTGCGTGCTGTTTCGCGGCGCGGCGGCGGCCCAAAAAAACCTGCTGGCGGACGGCCAGAAGGTTTTGCTCCAAGGCGACGTGACGGTCTATGAGGCGCGCGGCCAATATCAGCTCATCGTCCGCGCCGTGGAATTGCAAGGCGTGGGCGCGCTGCAAATCGCCTTTGAAAAATTGAAGCAGAAGCTGGCGGCGGAAGGCTTGTTCGCGCCGGAACGCAAGCGTCCCCTGCCCCGCTACGCCCGGCGCATCGGCCTGGTCACCTCCCCCACCGGGGCGGCCGTCCGCGATGTGCTGCATGTGATCCAGCGGCGCCATCCCGGCCTGGAAATCATCTTGGCCCCCTGCCGTGTGCAGGGCGACGGCGCGGCCCGGGAAATTGCGGCGGCCATCCGATTGCTGAATGAGTTCCACTCCAATGCCCAAAGCCCAAAGTCTAAAGTCACCGACAGCGCAACGGCTTTGGATTTTGGATCAGGGACCTTGGACTTGATTTTGGTTACGCGCGGCGGCGGGTCGCTGGAAGATTTATGGGCATTCAACGAAGAGCCGGTGGCGCGGGCCATTTTTGAATCCGCCCTTCCCGTGGTCTCGGCGGTTGGCCACGAGATTGATTTCACCATCGCGGACTTCGTGGCGGATCTGCGCGCCGCCACGCCCAGTGCGGCAGCGGAACTCATCACCGAAGGCCTTTTCTCCAGTCGCGCGTTCGTGGCCGGCGCCTTCGATCACTTGCGCCGGCGCGTCCAACGCCGGCTGGCAAACGCGACGGAGACTTATGAGTCGCTCGCTGGACGACTGGCGCGATTGCATCCGCGCCGGCAACTGAATGATTCCCTGCAACGGCTGGACGACTTGCAAGCCGGCCTGCTGCGCGGACTGAAGACGACGGTGCGGGCGCGCGGGCGGGTTTTGGAACACCTCACCGGGCGGTTTCTGCGGGCCAAACCTGCGCTGGCCCTGAAAATCCGGCGCGAAGCGTTGCGGCAACTGGAACGGCGATTGAACGCGCTCGGCCCGGAGCAGGTTTTGGCGCGCGGCTATTCCATCACGATGGATGCGGCGACGGGCGCCGTCTTGCGCGAGGCCGCGAAGGTCAAAGCCGGCCAGCAATTAAGAACCCGGCTGGCCAAGGGCGAAATCAAAAGCGCGGCGGAATAATATTTTCGCACCCGTTTTGTTTTATTGCGGAAGGGCGCGGTAAAACTTTTGCGGCGCACCGGGATTGGTTTCGCCAAAACTGAACGGCGCGACATTGGTCCAGACCGGCTGCCAGTCGGGCGCGGCAAGATTGGTGGCGGCTTGGATGATGTAGCTGGCGCCGGGCGTACCCGAAACCGTGAATTGCAACTGGCCGGAGGTCATGGTTGGCGCGCTAAAGACCGGCGCGCTGGCCGTCCCGTTGGTAACGATGGCCGTGCCGGAAATGGTGACCAGATCGTAGCGCATGGTGCCGCCGGAGCCGTAGGTCTTGGCGGTATCGCCCGCCACATAATTGGCATTGGCCGTGCCGAGGGCGGTGCTTTCAAATTCGGAGACAAACCGGAAAGCGAAATTCGGATTATTCGCCACGCCGGGCATGCCCGCCAGGCTGTTGGTTTTGGCGGTGAAGGTGGTGCCGTTGGTAAACGCGGTGGCCACGCCCACAAAATCCGTTCCGTTGGTCGCGTATTCCAGCCGGCCGTATTTGCTGCCGGTGCTGGGGGATTCAGAGCTCCAGCTGAGGACGATGTTTTGCTTCCCGACGGTGCTCACGGCAAATTGCGCGCCGCACGATTTATTGCCGACGCCTTGGGCCGGATAAGTCGCCGTGTTCCAACCGGAATTGTCGGTGCTGCCGGCGGGATCGAGCACGGGGTCGCCGGTGGCAAACGTGGCGGTCGCGCCGCCGACCAGCGAAGCCGCGCCACTGCCAATCGCCGGCGTGGTGACGCCGGTCGCGGTAGCGTTATCGGGCACCAGGCTGTTAAAATTCCACCGGGCAATAACCAGCAAATTGGTCGCGGGGGGATTCGTATCCTGCACGGTCAGCGTCAGCCCGGCCACGGCACTGGTGACGCTTCCCGCGACATTGGTGATGACGACGGAATAATTGCCCGCGTTCGTCGCTTGCACCGCCAGCAGGGTGAAGGGATTGGTGGTGGCGCCGGCCAGATTGGTGCCATTGAAGCACCATTGATAGGCCAGCGGCGCGGTGCCGGTGGCCGTCACGCCAAACGTCGCGCTTTGCCCGGCGGGCACGGACAGGCTCTGCGGCTGGGCGGTGATCGCCGGCGGATTGGTTACCCCCCCGCCCTCCACGGTGATGGAAAAATCCTTGATGACCGCCATGTGCTGCATATTGAGGGTGTGCGAATCACCGGCCGCCACCGGGGCCACGGCGCTTAAGGGGGTGAACACCGCCGAATCAAACACGAGCCCGTTAAAACTTTGCGCGCCGATCACCGACGGCACCAGCCGGCTCACGAGCGACAAGCTCGGCAAAACGTAGTCGTAAGGCTTGCTGCGCGGCTCGCTGGTGTTGGGATTGAGGTTGTTGTCCGTCGGAATCGGGTCGTCGCTCAGGAAGGTTTTGAAGGTGCTCACGCAGGCTTCCCCGCGGGAGGAGGTATTGAAATCGCCCGCCACGATCACCCAGGCATTGGCCGGGAAATTCGCCTGTATGTAGTTTTTAATTTCCGTCGCCTCGGTATTGCGGTCCGTGGCGCTGCCGGAACTGTAGAGGTGGACGCTCACCACATACAGGTCGTTGGTGCCGGGCAAATCAATTTGGGCCCACGCGAAACCGCGGTCGGAAATCAGCGCATCATCCCAGGAGCCCGCCGCCAGAATGGGGTAGCGGCTGACTATACCGTTGGGAATGTTGTAGCCGGATTCGCAGAAGAAATTAAAATTCGTGCCGAAGGCCGTGTCCACCAGCGTCCGCAGCTGGCTGGCGGTCGAGCCGGAACCATAGCGAAATTCCTGGATGGCCACGATATCCGGCTGCAAGCCCTGAAAAATGTTAATACCGGCGGTCTCATAGCTTTGGCCATTGCCGGAGGTGATATTCGCCGCCATGACGCGCACGGTGACATTGCTCTGCGCCCCAACCGCCCCGGTGGTCAGCCCGAGCAGCAGCGTCATCCAGAGAATGCGTCGTAAATTCATCGCCCGCCTAGTTAAGCGGGGTTTTGGGCCGCCACAAGTCTGAAATGGAAAATTCTGGCGGCCGACTCCGCGCTGGACGCGGTGGGCGTTTTTTCCTATTTTGCCCGCATGTCAAAATCAGCCAAGGCTGGAGACCCGGCCAAGGGCTCCCTGCCGTTTGAAGAAGCCCTGCAAAAACTGGAGGGCGTTGTCGAGGCGATGGAAGCGGACGATTTGCCGCTCGAATCGCTGCTGGCCCGCTATGAAGAAGGCGCGCGGCTGGTGAAAATCTGCCAGGAAAAGCTGGCCGAAGCGGAATTGAAGATCCAGCAACTGGAGCAAAATGCCGCCGGAGAATTTAAGCTGAAACCGTTTGCCGCAGAAATCGAAGGGTGAAAATTCACTGAATTTCCTTTGCCGGAAGTTTGGCCTCTTTCACTCTTCATTGTTTTTAATCTATTACATCACATGAGTTGTTACTTGGACATGGTGGACAGCCCGGAGCACGTCAAAAAGCTCACGGTGCCGCAATTGCAGGAACTCGCCGGCGAGATCCGCACCGAGCTGATCGAGGGCCTGGCCAAAGGCGGCGGCCACCTTGGCCCCAACCTGGGGGTCGTCGAACTTTCCATCGCCCTGCACAAGGTTTTCGCCACCCCCAAGGATAAATTCGTCTGGGATGTGAGCCATCAGGTTTATATCCACAAGCTGTTGACCGGCCGCAAACACCGCTTCCGCACCCTCCGCCAGACGGACGGCTTGAACGGCTTTGCCCTCCGCTCGGAAAGCGAGCATGACAGCTTCGGCGCAGGCCACGCCGGCACCGCCCTTTCCGCCGCGCTCGGCATGGCGGCGGCGCGCGACAAGCGCGGCTCGGATGAAAACATCGTCGCCATCTTTGGCGACGCCGCGCTGACCAACGGCATTTCGTTCGAGGCGATGAACAACATCGGCCACACCACCAAGAAATTCATCGGCATTCTCAACGACAACGAATGGAGCATTGCCAAGAACGTCGGCGCCATTTCCGGCTACCTCAACAAGCTCATCACCAACCCGCGCTACAACCAGCTGGCGAAGGACTTTGAAAATTTCGTGCGCAAGCTGCCCAAGGGCGAAATTGCCCTCAAGCTCGCGCACCGGGCCGAAGGAGGTTTCAAAGGCGCGCTCACCGGCGTAGGCTTGAACCGGAACCCCAGCCTGGTGGAAGCCGACGGCCGCGGCGGGCACGGTTCGCCCGTGCTCTTCGAGGAAATGGGCATGCGCTATCTCGGTCCGATTGATGGCCATGACCTGCCGCTGCTCATCAGCACGCTGGAATTTGCCAAAACGTGCGATCATCCGATTGTCATTCACGTTTTGACCCAGAAAGGCAAAGGCTTTGAAGCCGCGCTCAAGCAGCCGGAAAAATTCCACGGCCTCGGCCCTTACAACGCCCAGACCGGCGAAACCCCCGCCCTGCGCCCCGGCACGCCGCCGATGTATCAGGACGTCATGGGCCAGACCGCCGTAAAACTTTGCCGAGCGAACGAAGCGGTCGTCGGCCTCACCGCCGCCATGCCCAGCGGCACCGGCATGAAGCATCTGGAAAAAGCCATGCCTGAACGCTACTACGACGTGGGCATCGCCGAGGAGCACGGCGTCATTTTTGCCGCCGGCATGGCGACCATGGGTTTGCGTCCGATCGTCGCGATCTATTCCAGTTTTCTCCAGCGCGCCTACGACTGCATTCACCACGACGTCTGCCTGCAGGATTTGCCCGTGATTTTCTGCATGGACCGCGCCGGCCTCTCCGCCAATGACGGCCCCACGCACCACGGCATTTTTGACATTGCCTACCTGCGCTGCCTGCCCAACGTCATTGCCATGGCCCCCGCCAATGAGGACGAGCTGGCCGACATGATGTTCACCGCCACCACCGTGAACCATCCCACCTTTATCCGCTACCCGCGCGGCGCGGCCGAAGGGGTGCCGGTGAAAGCCGAACCGCAGCTTCTGGAAGTTGGCCAAGCGCTTGTGCAGCAACCTTTCTCGAATAACGGCAACCGCAAAGTCGCGCTCTTCGGCCTCGGCCCGATGAACGCCATTGCCCGCCGGGCGGCGGACCAGCTCATTGCTGAAGGCTACGACGTGGCCGTCATCAACCCGCGCTTCACCAAGCCGATTGACGCGGCGGTGCATGAGCAATTCGGCCGCGCGGCAGAGCTGCTCATCACGCTGGAAGACCATGCGCTCATGGGCGGCTACGGCTCGGCGGTGCTGGAACTGTTCAATGAGCAGGCGGTCAAGACCCCGGTCATCCGCATTGGCTGGCCTGATCAATTCATCGAACACGCCACCACGCAGGACGAACTCCGCAAGAAATATGGCCTATCTGTTGAGAACACCGTGGCCCGGGTGAAAAACCACTTCGGCGAAACCGTCGCCATCACAAAGCTGGTGGGCTAGGCGTATAATATGAAACGGGGATTTCTCATTGTTGTTTTATTTGTCTGGCCTTCAATCGCTATGTCACAAACAAATAATCCACAGCAAAAGAGTGGTGCGGAAGTGATGCGTGAACTCCGTAAAAAAATACTTTCAGCATCTGCTGCTGAAATGGGTTTGAAGCCAACACAAGATTATCCACGAGTTTTCACTGCTCTCATGGATTGGCCTGTGGGAACAAACATTATTTCCGTATATGGCGCCTGCAGTGGGGATGCCAGCCCCCCTAAGCCCGGACAAATTTTCTTCTACTTGGTTTGCTTCGATGGTGTTCGCGCGATTGATATCACTGAAGAATCGCTCCGGACTGGCAAAACTAAATGCGTTGATTTGGGCAATGCCGCTCAACAACTCATCACGGAACTCCGGTTGACCACAGAAAAGAAATAGACACCAGCCCTGCGCCGCTGGAACCGCGACCATCTGCCGCATCGCGAACGACTCACGCCGTAAGGTCGTGCACGCAATGCGGCGTTGCATCGCCGCCGGAACCAGCCCTATTCGGCTGGCTGCATGTTCACGGTCAATACCACGTTGCGCCCCACGGTCCACCTGAGTTTTGATGGCCGGGTGTTCAAGGCTTATCACGACCCCGGGGCGCCGCTCGAAATCGCCGCCCGATAATCCCAATATATTAAATTGACGCCGACCCACTTCGCCTTAAACTCGAAATGTCCACCACCATCGTTTTATGACTAAACACCCCCTACTTTTCAAAGGCCTAGCCGTCCTGGCCCCCCTGATATTGCGGCTGACGGCCCAGGCGCAGACCGAAGCGGTGATTGATCCGTTCAATCCCGGCGGAACCGGCGGTTACAACTACGCGAGCGGCCATATTTCGGACGTCTGGGCGAATTGGTTTGGCGGCGCCTTTCAATCCCTGGCTTGGGATCCGGCCAGCGACGCCGATACCAATTCCGGCTCGGGCTCCCTGAAAATCACCGCCAACTTTTTTGGTTCCGACGGAAACAGCCAGTGGTCGGTTTATGACGCGAAAGGCACCTATCCGCCGATCAATGGAAGGCAATACACGCAGTTAGAATTTGACGTCCGCTTTGCCCCCGGTTCGGCGCTGACGACAAACGGCGGCGCGGCTCTCTTTGGCCGGTTGCTGTTCGGCGTGGCCAACGGCTGGAGCCAGGATTGGTTTGGCGGGGTGGATATTCCCGCCAGCGCCACCAACTGGATGCATGTCAGCGTGCCCATCAATGCGGCGAGCGACCCCAATTTGGCTAATATTTATAATGTGATCCTCCATATCTACGGGCCGTATTACACGCCCATGAGCGGTTCCTCGACCTGCTGGGTGGACAACCTCAAGTTTACCGGCCCCGCCCCCGTGACCACCAATTGCATTGTGAACTGGAACGAGGTGCACCAACGGATTGACGGGTTTGGCGCTTCCTCGGGCTTCCGGAGCGGCGTGACTACGAATCAATGGGACATCTTCACCCCCGCGATGGCCGATCAGTTTTTTTCCCCCACTAACGGCATCGGCCTGTCCCTGTTGAAGGCCGTGATCGTGGCGGGAGCCACGGGGGAAACCAATCTCATGCAGATGGCCCAGGCCCGGGGAGCCAAGGTCTGGTGCACGCCCTATACGCCGGATGCCGCCTTCAAGAGCAATAAGAGCCTCAACGGCGGCAGCTTTCTCTCCGCGAGCAACCAGGCCTACGCCAATGAACTCGCGGGGTTCGTGGCCAACATGCAGGCGAATTACGGCGTCAACATCTACGCCCTTTCCATCCAAAATGAACCCGATGTTGCGGCGGATTACCAATCCTGCCTGTGGACGCCGCAGCAAATTCATGATTTTGTCCCGTATCTCCACGCCGCCTTGCAGGCCAGCAATGTGGCGGCGACCAAAATCATGCTGGCCGAAGGGGGCAATTGGCAGACCAATTACTATCTCACCGCCATGAGCGATCCGGCGGTGGCGACGAACGTGGATATCATCGCCGCGCATGATTACGATGGCTCTCCCCCCAGCGTGATTCCAACGCCATTACCCAAGTTTGCCAATCCCAATGCGGCGCTCTGGGAATCAGAAGTTTCCACCTTCGATCCCTTTGATGGCAGCATGGACAATGCACTGTATTGGGCCAACCGGATTCATCGTTTTATGACGGAGGCGGAGGTTAATGCTTTCAATTATTGGTGGCTGATCGTGGATAACAACAACAATGACAACGAAGGGTTGACCGATTTGGCGGGCAATCCGGCGAAGCGCATGTATGTGCTGGGGAATTATAGCCGGTTTGTCCGCCCGGGCTTCTATCGGATTGGGGTGGCCAACAATGCAGCCACCGCGATCAGCGCGTATAAAAACTCCGCTTCCGGCGATTTTGCCATCGTCGCCGTCAACACCAGTTTCACCACGGTGACCCAGGTTTTCAATCTGACTTACTTCACCGCCAGCAGCGTGACCCCGTGGATTACCTCCGACACCCTTTCCCTTTCCAGCCAGGCACCGGTAGGCGTCACCAATTCGGCCTTTACCTATGTGCTGCCACCCCTCAGCGTGGTGACCTTTGTCGGCCAGGCGGCGGTGGGGAATCCCGTTGCGACCACCTGCACTTTGGGCGCTTCCCCCAACGGCGCGCCGCTGTTCACTCCGGTGACCTTTACCAGCCGGGTCAGCCCGGCCCCGCCCGATTTCGAGGCGGTGGTTTTCCTGGACGGCGCAACGGTTATCGGCACGGGCACGTTGTCCGGGGGTGTCGCCACCTGCACCAGCGCGGCGCTGGCGGTGGGCGCGCATCGCCTCACCGCCGCCTATGGCGGGGATTCCGCGTATCAGGCCAGCACCTCCCCGGAGATCAGCCAGACCGTAATCAATAATCCCAATATCACCGCCCGCCTTGCCATTAAGCTCGCCGCCGATGTGTCCTACAACCGCTGCGCCATCAACGCCAACAATCTCACGCCCGCCACCAAAGGGGGGGCCGGTGTGTTGAACACAACCAATTGGAACAATTGGTATATGACCGGGGCCACGACCCATACCAACAGCACGCTGTTTATTGACCTCAATGGCCAGACCAACGGCGCCTATGGCAGCACGACCGCCGGCTATTTGTCCACAGCCGTCGCCATTGACCGGCACAACGCCAAATACGACAGCGTTGACCGGAGTACCATCTGCACCAATAACAACGTGGGTTTATTAAACACCTACGCCAGTTTCCCCACCCCGGGCGTGGCGCTCACGGTGACCAACCTGGACCCGGTATTTACCAACAACACCTACAATCTGTATGTCTATTATGTTGCGGACGAGGTGGGCCGCGGCCAGGTCTATAATCTCACCAACTATTGGGGGCCAACGCCGGAGGTGGTGGCCGGGAGCCAAACCTGCTCCCTCTACACCACCACCAACTGGTCGGCCTCCAACAATGGCCACAACACCGGTGCCGCCGGTGCCGGGTTTGGCAATGGCTCCTATTACACCAATCTGCCAGCCAACCTGCAGGGCACGGGAATCTTTGTCCAAGGGGCCTGGTCCATCAATACCGGAACCAAAGACGTGGTGCCGGCCTGGGAGCCGTTCGGCGCGGATTTCATCGTTTTTTCCAATCTTTCGGGCGGTTCGTTTGTCATCGCGATCGGCGCCGCCAGTGCGGATGACGGCATCGCCGCCATCGAAATTGTGGCCAATCCCGCCTTCGGGGTCAGCGGGCCGGTCGTCACTCCGGCCACCAATGCCTATGCGGGGGAAACCGTCAACCTGGCCTGCACCCCCAGCGGCGGCCTGACTCCGTTCAGCCAGCAATGGCAGGGCGGCGCGGATGGCCTCAATTGGACCAATGTGACGGGCGCCACGGGGACCAATCTGGTGCTTGCGAATTTTTCGGCGAATAACGCCGGTTATTACCAGATGATTTACACCGCCGGTTCCCAGTCGGTGACCAGTGCCGTGGTGCGATTGACGTATTATGCCACCCCGCCCGCAATTGGGCCGGCGACCGCCTCCCCCGGCGGCGCGGTGCCTCCCGGGACCACCGTGACGATGAATTGCCTGACCAACGGCGGCGCCCCCCCGTTCAGCCTGCAATGGCAGGTCAGCGGCAATGGGTTGGATTACACCAACCTGCCTGGAGCCACCAGCCTGCCGCTGATGCTGGTCAGCGTGACGGCGGCTGATTCCAGATATTATCAATGCCGTTTCACCGCCGCCAGCCAGTCGGTGACCAGCGCGCCGGTGCATCTGACGGTTTCGGCCAATCCCGTAATTGAGGTGCGGACGGCGGACGGCCACTTGGTTTTGGACTGGCCGCTCGGAATGCTGTTGCAGGCAACCAATCTGCTGGGGCCATGGGTCACCAACAATGCCGCCGCCCCCTACACCAGCAATCCGACCGGACCGGCCATGTTCTACCGGGTTCAGGTTCAATGAAACGACCGCCGTCTGGCAGCACCGCGAGATCAATGCCGTGCGGCACTTTCAATTCCAGCACCATGAGGGTGATGCTGATGGCCAGCATCCCGTCGCTAGAGCATTGATAGAAAAGATGTAGCGATGGGGCGGCGAGGATTTTTGTTTTTTGGCGAGGCTTCCGTGACGGCGCAGGTTTGAAATCCATGTAACGGAGCGGAAACGAAGCCAAAAAACCAAACGACCGCCGGTGGCTGGGCCATCCGCACCTCGCTACAGGTTTGATGGAAATGCTCTAAAGGCTGCCAGCCGGTTTTTCTCCAGGTCGCAGGCATCGCCTGCCCGGTGACGGTCGCAACCGCGAGCAACGATTCGGGTCAGACCTGCTAAGCTCGGCTCCCCACCTCGGGAAACCGAGGCACTCCGCTCGTCATGCCAGCAGCTTCGCCAAATGGTGCGCGAGCTGTGTGCCAAGCTTCTGCACGCGAGCGGCCTGCTTCTCATCCGCCAGCGAACCGTCCGCCTTAAACGCCTCGTCCGCCTTGCTCACCGCCACCTGTTCGGGCAACACCGTCACGCCGAGGTTACCAAGCATGGCACGCACATGCACCAGCCCGCGCAAGCCGCCCAGCGCGCCCGGAGAAGCCGCACACAAAACCGCCGTCTTGCCGGTGAACGCCGCCAGCGCCCGCTCGTCGTCGCTCTCCGCCCGCGAGACCCAGTCGATCGCGTTTTTCAGCGCGGCCGTAAGGCTGCTGTTGTATTCCGGCGCAGCGATGAGCAAACCGTGATGCTCGCGAAATAGCTGCTTCAGTTGCTTCGCCGCCGCCGGCATCCCGGCCGCCTCCTCGAGATCCTGGTCAAAGACCGGCAGCGGAAAATCGCGCAAGGCAATCAACCTCACCTCGGCCCCCGCCGCTCGTGCGCCTGCCGCCGCGACGGCGGCCAGTTTTTGGTTGAAGGAATCGCGGCGCAGGCTGCCGCCGAACGCAAGAATGCGGGGGGTGGTCATGACGGCTTGGTTTGTGACGGGGTTATTTTTGGTTTAACGAATTGGAACGTTTGATACCAAGCATTGATGTAAACCGTCTCGGTGCCTTTGTCCACCAACTCCTTCCGCGCGGCCGGGCCCTCACCAGCCGCCAGTTCTCATCGCCCCGGCCACTCTCGGTGGCGGGGGGGGCAGCCACGGTTTGACTCAGCCAGCCAGACGCGGCCTCACCTGCCAGTCGCGTTTGACTTTCCCGGTTTCGCGAATAGGTTGTGCCCGAAACTGCTATGCGAACCCGATTCAATCGTTTCCAGTGGCGGCCATTTTTCCTGCTGATGGGCCTGGTTCTGCTGACCGCACGACCGGCATCCGCGCTGACCGTCGCCTATGTGATGAATAATATCACCTATTCCAACACCACCTTTCCCTACACTGTTTCCACCGGCAACGGCATGTTTGCGTGGACCTATAACGCCGGCAATTTCCAGAACGGCACCGGCCAATATCTCTTCGTCAACCTGCCGACCGGCACGGTTTATCCCTCCCCCAGTTACGGGCCGATTTACACCGTGGATGCCGCGATGCTCACCGGCACCATTACGCAAAATGTGGACACCTACTGGTATGACTACAGCCTCAACTATTCGCCCGCGCTCACCTCGCCCAACAGCCTGGCCAACATCACCGGCGGCAGCTACGACCTCTACCTCTACAATAACTTCGTCGGCGGAGAAACCATGGGCACGGTGATTGGCGGGACCGTGACGCCTTACAAGCCCATCCTCACGGTGAAAATATCCGGCACCAATGTCGTGGTGAACTGGCCCACGAATTATGCGGACGGATTTGTTTTGGAAAGCACCACCTCATTGAAACCCGGCAACCTGTGGACGACGTCTTCAATCCCAGTGCATGTGTTGGGGCAAAACTACTTGGTCACCAACAACGCCACGCTCGGCACCAACCTTTTCTTCCGGTTAATTCGATAAAGCCCTGACACTGCCAGAGCCGCGCGCCCAGGTTTTCGCTTCCCGTGCGCTCCAGCTAATCCGCGTTCGGATTCTGTGCATGAATGAAATGCTGGCGGAAGCGAAAGTGATTCACTTCGTCGCGGGTTCCACCGGCGGGGCAGGCTTCACGTCATTCACCGTCGCCTCCGGCCAGCCGTCCGCATTCCAGCGCAGTGGCAGGATCGCCAACGTGGCTTGTCCGTCCATGCGCAGATCGCCTTCAAAATCCGAGGTGAACCACTCCCTCCCCTGCGCGTTCAGTGTTCCCGCATGACCCGGCCCAATCAGCGGGCCATTCGTCGTGGCCAGAAAAACGCTGCCGCCGCTGGACATCAGGCTCCCGCCCGCTTTGTCCAGATAGGGGCCCGTGATGGTTTTGCTCCGTCCGATTCGGATGTTGTAAGTGCTTTTCGGGCCCTGACAGCAAGAACCCCAGTTCTCAAACAGATAATAATAGTCGTCATGCTTGCACAGATACGAGGCTTCAATCGAGTGGTTGAATGCGATTGAAACCACCTTTGCCTCCGGCGTCAGCCGCTTGCCGGTCTTGGGATTGAGCTGGATCAACTTGATGCCGGTCCAATAAGAACCAAACGTCAGCCACAGGCTGCCGTCCGTGTCCTGAAACACGCTCGGGTCAATCGCATTGTAGGCATCGCCGGGCTGTTTCTCCTGCGTCCGCACCACCATGCCTTGATCCGTCCAGTGATACGTCGGATCGTTCGGATCCAGTGTCGGAGTGGTGGCCAACCCAATCGCCGAGGTCATTTTTCCAAACGACGAAACCGAGTAATACAGGCAATAGCGGTCGCCCACCTTCATGATGTCGGGCGCCCAATAGGACATCCCCCGGTTTTCAGGCACCACCTGGGCAATCCACTCCGGCGCCGTCTTGAACACCGCCGGACCCCGTTCCCATTTCACCAGGTCCTTGGAGTGATACGACGGCACGCCGCGCCCCGTGTAGAACACCCAGTATTCATCCTTGCATGACACCACGCTCGACGGATCGCGCGTGACGATCCCGCGGCTGGCTGAAACTTCCAGCGGCAAGCCGGCCACGGGATTCAGGGAAGCCGCGTTGGTGGAAACCGCTTGCGCCGAAGCAACCGACGCCAGCGCCAACGCACCGAAACACAGCGTGGCCCAGCGCACGCCGCGGCCCAGAGAAATGCCAGAAATGGGGTTCATGCCCGGCAGTATGGAAGGAATCGGCGCCCAACTCAAGACCTACCCATCGGTTGCCCCTCAAACCCTCAGCACCCCACGAAATCCTCTGCCACCATAATAAGACTCCGCACCGTTGTGGCCGATGAAGACGCGACCGTAACGACGATCACCATAAATCGCGCCGCCGAGTTCCCGGATCTCCGCCGGGGTCTTCAGCCAACTCGACGACTTCGTGTCGAACTCGCCCAGCTTCTGCAGCGCGAAATATTCTTCTTCCGTCAGAAGCTCGATGCCCATGGCCGCGGCCAGATCCATGACGCTGTTTTTGGGTTTATGCTCTTTCCGGGAATCCAGCGCTTCACGGTCGTAGCAAAGGCTGGTGCGGCCGGCGGGACTTTGCGCGGAACAATCAAAGAAAATATATTCGCCCGGCTTTTTATCCTGACCGACCACATCCGGTTCGCCGCCGGTGCGTTCCATTTCCGCGAGCGACCACAGCTTGTCCGGCTTGGCGTCCAACCGCGCCTGCACCTTGACCCACACCAAACCTTGGTGACGGGCCTTGTTCGCGTCAAACCGGGCCTTCAACGCGGCCAGCAACTCGGCGCGTTGTTTGGAGGACAATTCTTCTTTGGTGTTGGTGCTCTTGCTCATAGTTTTGGTGGCCGTAATCTTAAAACGAATCCCAACGGGATTCGGAGAGGCAATTTACTTTTCGCCTATGTCATCCATGCTCAATGACAATGTTTGATGGAAGATTTGGAATCTGGCCTCAACATTTGACGGCCAAGCTAAGTCTTGCAACTGCCATGCTACAGGATGCGACCAACGAGGATATAATGGAACATGCCTATACTTCCAAAGAGATGTTCTTACAGTCGCAGATTCAAGTGGATTGTAAAAGACCATGAGGAATAATCCACCGAATCTTAGAGTCCGTCTGAATAATCGGTTTTTGGGAAATTTGCTGAGATTCGGGTGGTCTGCTGGATGACGAGTGAAAGAAAAGTGCAGAATAAATTGACATCCGCTTGCGGATCCTGCGGCTCATTTTAAGCGCAGCTTCAGTTGGGGCGTGAAAAACGCCATATACGAAACGAGCCTCACCGATGCCCAATGGGCTTACCTTAAACCCATGCTCCCCAAACCCGCCAAACGCGGACGCCCGCCCACCGACCGGCGGCGCATCCTGGATGCCATCCTCTATGTCGTCAAATGTGGCTGCCCGTGGCGCTATCTGCCCACCGACTTTCCGCCGTGGAAAACCGTTTATCATGTCTTCCGGCAATGGACACTCAACCACCAGTGGGCCGCCCTCAACGACGCGCTGCGCACGCTCGTGCGGCGAACCCATGACAAGCGCAGCCGGCCCACGGCCGCGATTCTGGACAGTCAAAGTGTCAAGTCGGCGGGGCACGGCGGTTCCGTGGGTTATGACGCTGGCAAAAAGATTAAAGGCCGCAAGCGGCATCTGCTGGTGGATACGTTGGGGCTGGTGCTCGGCGTGGCCGTGACCCCGGCCAGCACCACCGAACGTGCCGGAGCCCAGTTGCTTTTGGGCCGCGTCCTGGGCTGGTTCACCTGGCTGCGCATCCTGTGGGTGGATGGGGGCTATACCGGCGAGACCTTTGCCCAATGGGTCAAAGGTCTCCGCCCCAAGCTGGCCGTCGAGGTCATTAAACGCTCCGACTCGGCCCACGGCTTCAAAGTCTTGGCCCGCCGCTGGGTCGTGGAACGCACCTTCGGCGGGTTGATGCACCAGCGCCGCCTCGTGCGCGATTACGAAACCACCGAGTCCAGCGCCGCAGCGTGGATTTATATCGCGATGATCCGAATTCAACTCCGCCGACTGGCTTGATTCCTCATCATTCATGATTTTTCAGACGCACTCT
>CAIMLG010000126.1 GCA_903842235.1 uncultured Verrucomicrobia subdivision 3 bacterium | reverse complement strand
TGGCAGTGAGTTTCAAGACCAACGGCACGCACTTTGCCGCCTATGACGGCAATGGCAATGTGGCCGCGCTGCTCGATGCTCAAACCTCCACGCTCTCCGCTCAATACGAATACGGCCCCTTCGGCGAAGCCATTCGCATCACCGGCCTCGTGGGCAAGCTCAACCCCATTCGATTCAGCACGCAGTTTGCGGATGATGTGCGCAATGTGGTGAAATACCTCCATCGCGAATACATCCCAAGCACGGGAACGTGGCCAAGTAGAGACCCTATCGAAGAACAAGGGGGCATCAACCTTTACGCGTTCGTTCAAAATGACGCCATCGGTTCATTCGATCCATTTGGTTTTTGGAAGCAGAAGTCAAAAGGGGAAGCGTTGTCAGAATACGAAGCAGAGTCGGGAGACACGATCAGAGGACTCGCGGGCATCCGTGGGCCGAGGGCTGATCAATACAAAAAGTGGCTTACATTAGTAACGGGTGGCATGCCGAAATCGGCTGATGATGTGGTGTGTGGAACATACAAAGTTCCCAATACAGTCATCGCTTACTGGGCAGGTTGGGGTGGTGCTTTTGGAAGGTTCTATGTTGGATGGGGCGCTCGTTTGCGAGCGCTACGTGGGCAAGGTTACTTTGTCGAGGAATATCGCTTCCGTCACAATAAATGGAAGAAGGTTGGAGAGAATTGGACGATTGATGGGGGCACACCTTGGCTGGACCTTCAGGACAAACTTACGGCTGCAGGACAGGCAAAACGCTTGCATGGTCTTTATTTCTGGGGGCATGGCGGGGAGGACGGTTTGGCGGCAGACGACAGTGGTTCGTTCCAAACCCTGATGATCGACTACAAAACTGTGTCTGTGCCATACGGTTTAGGTTTGCTGTGGATATACTCATGTGAAAGTTCGAGCGCGCTGCCAGTGCTTGGTTCTGGCGAGCCGGGAATGAGCATACAGGGATCGGCAGATGGAACGCTAATTCCACTGCCATTTGGAGCATACATTGATACTGGAAAGTGAAGGCTATGATTTCACGTGTTCTTCTGTGCTTTTGCGGGTTGGTCGCTGTGGTGGTTTCCGGATGTGTCATCACAAGCCGACCACCGACAGCAGAGTATATTGTGACGAATAACCTCCCTGTTGGAATCCGGATTGAGGCATTTGACCGAAAGGACAAACGTCTCGTTAATGCGTCCATAGAACCGGCTGGCGATGTAAGCTTGGGGCACACCCGAAAACTTGTCGTCTATCGCCCCGGCGAAACAAATGAGTATTGTTTGCCGTCCAACTTGCGTCTCAAGACTTCACGACAAGCAAATAGCAACGAACAGTATATGCTTACTCTGGGTGGGCAGTGGCGAATCAGTTTTGGAGAAAGCAATCTGTTGGACCTTGCATGTGTCAAAGCAAGCATTTTGCCCGCAGATGTTGATCATACTAAACCGCCACTGGGGTTTCCTCTCCGCCCCCGGAGAGTCGGGGAAACGTTTGAGCAATACAAAGCCGATTTGGAGAAAGCCCGTTAGGTAGCTAAATTCGTAAAGGGGGCGGTTCTTGACTATGGATACTTTCTGGTTTTTGAACAGAACCGTCACGCTCCCAGACGTTGCCGCACCCGATTCCCTTTTAGAGCGAAAAGCGCCGGGCGCTTTGCCGTGGTCTCGGCCACCCCGCTGGCCTAATCCACCCGCTGGCGTCCATGGCGTTTGAATGTCCAAAACTGCTGATACCCATGGAACTCCCGCCGGACAACCCCGGCTTGAACCGAGGTCGCCTATCTCTTTGCCAGGGTAATCACCCGCGCCACCCGATTAACCCACGCCCCCGCGCCTCCACCGCCGGATTCTTTTTGGATTTTGTTGCCATGCCCCATCATGACACGGCGGGCACGCCGATTGAAGAAAGATTGGAGCCCGAGAAATACCATTGACAGCCGCAACGCGCGTTGGCAGGGTGGCCCCGTGACGACGAAAGGCGAAAAACAATTCGCCCCCTAACGGATGGAAGTGCAGCCTTGCCCCAGGTGCGGGCGGCTTGATCAAATTAATCAGTGATGTCGCGATGACCGGTGATACCATGTGTTCAAAGTCAAGCCCCCTTTAGGAAGATTGCGAGCAGCGTGCGGTGAAGAAGGTTGAATCGGTGGCGTAAAATCCAGCTTGATTCCTACCCCGGTAATGCTAGTCTTACTGCATGATTGCTAAAGTTTCGGTCAAAGGCCAGACGGTCATCCCGGAAGCCATCCGTGAAATGGCGCGGATCAAGGCGGGTGACCAACTGGATGTCGGCTACTCGGGCGGACTCATTGTCATGCGCAAACGGCAGGTTCTGACGCCGTCCCGGGTGCGTTCACTGCTCCTGGGTGGACGCCATCTGCCGATTATCACCAGCAAGGATGAAACTGCGGTGGCTGCTGCCGTGCAACGCGTGCGTGGCCGCGTCAAAGCGTGAAAGTCGTTTTCGACACCAACGTGGTCGTCAGTGCAAGCTTTTGGCGGGGGGCGCCGATTGATTGTCTGGCGGCTTGGGCGCAAGGCCGTTGCGAAGCGGTGGCCAGTTCTGCCCTGCTCGCTGAATACCACGAAACCTTGGAAGAACTCCGGCTGGACTATCCCAAAATCAAACCGGTGGAATGGGTGCCCGCCTTGACCGAATCGGCCGAATTGGTTTTTCCCGTCGAACGCGCCACGGGCGCAACCACTGACCCCGACGACGAAATGATTCTGGAATGTGCGCTGGCGGCGGAGGCCGATTTTATCGTCAGTGGAGACATAAAGCATTTGCTTGCCCTGCGGCAATTTCAGGGCATCCCGATTGTCAGCCCCACGGATTTTCTGCGGCACTTGTAACCGCCGTCCTCTGATCTCTGGTCTCCGATTTCAACTTTCAGCATTTTCGAGGTTCGAACCGGAGTGATAGGTAACAAACGAACCGGAGTGATAGGTTACCCTTCCAGACGATATCTCTTGGAAAAATGTGACCCCGCTGGCCTAATCCGCCCGCTGGCGTCCATGGCGTTTGAATGTCCAAAACTGCTGATACCCATGGAACTCCCGCCGGACAACCCCGGCTTGAACCGAGGTCGCCCATCTCTTTGCCAGGGGAATCATCCGCGCCGCCACAATATCCCACGCCCCGGCCCAAGCCGCTCAGGCGAAGGCCCGCTGCGGGCCGAACGAGCGGGCGCGAGTGAGTCCACTGGCCGCGGCCCGGTTGAGGGGGAAGTCGGGGGGAAACCAACTCATGCGGAGCGGGTGGCGCGCCCCGCCGAGGTTCATGGGGGGAAGCGGTCTGGGTGGAGCCTTCCTCTGTCCGATCGGCGGGCGGTTCAACCGGGGGTTCGACAACGCCATGCTGGCTGTAATTCCCGCTTGCCGGCTGTAACCTTTCGCGCGCCGCCTGCGTTTGAGAAGGTGTTATGAAACGAAAATTGATCCTCCTCGCCGCCGCCGCCGCCCTGTTGGGGGGCGGCTTTGCCGTCACCCAGCTGTTTGCCGGCGAAAATTCTCCGCTGTCCCGCGGCCATGTCCTCCAGCGCATCGCCAGCCGGCTGAACCTGACCGCCGACCAGCGCCAGGCGATCCGTTCCATCCTCGTCAGCGAAAAGGCGACGCTGCTGCCGCTCCTCAATTCGCTGCCGGAGGCCCGGAAAAACCTGCGCGCCGCGCTGCATGCCGGCGACGCCACGGAAGCGTCCGTGCGCGCGGCGGCCGCCAAAGTGGCGGCCGTGGAAGCGGATTTGGCGGTGGAACGGCTCAAACTTTCCGGCAAAATCCGCCCCCTGCTGACGCCGGGCCAACTCGCGCAGGTGGCCGCAATGGAACAGCGGGCGGAGGCCCTGGCGGAACGCGTGATTGCGCAAATCGGTGCCGGGCTGGACAATTAGCCCGTGGACGACGATGCCGAATTGCTGCAACGCATCCGCGCCGGCGCGACCGACGAGTTCGCCGAACTCGTCCGGCGCCATCAGGCGCGGGTGTTTGCCATTCTCCATCGCTACGAGCGCGATGCGCACCGGCTGGAGGACCTGGCGCAAGAAACCTTTTTGAAGGCCTGGCGGGCGCTGGCCCAGTTTGATGCGCGGGCGCCGTTTGAACACTGGCTTTCGCGCATCGCCGTCCGCACCGCGCTGGATCATCTCCGCCGGGAAAAACGGCGCAAACACGAAATCGGCCTGCCCGAACTGGGCGAGGATGCCCTGGACTGGCTGGGCGGCACGGATGAAACGCGCGCCTTGGACGCGCGCCATGCCGCGGAAATCCTGGCTCTGGCCATGCGCGAATTGTCGCCCGCCGACCAGGTGGTCCTCACGCTGCTGGAAATCGAAGACCGGAGCGTGAAGGAAGTGGCGGCGGCCACCGGCGCCTCCAACATCGGCGTGCGGGTGCGCGCGGCGCGGGCGCGGGCCCGGCTGAAACGCATTCTGGAACGACTCGCTAAATCATCAATGCTATGAATGAGAAAAAATTACAGCAACTGTTCGGGCTGGCCCGGCGCGATGCCGCGCCGTTGCCGCCGCCGGAATTTGCGGCGGACGTGCTGCGGGCCGCCCGCCGGGAAGCCCTTGGCCGGCCGGCGGAAGCCCCCACCATTTGGGATGCGTTAAGCGCCTGGTTTCCCCGGCTCGCCCTGGCGGCGGCGGCGGTCATTATCTTGGCCGCGGCGGCGGATGTCACCCTGACCACCGCCGGCTGGCCGGGCCTCGATGACGGCGCCGCCCAGGTGTCCGCGCAATATCTCTTCGATCCGGAGGGCGTGTAAGATGAAAAAGTGGAAATCCATTTTGTTGCTGCTGGTCGTATTTCTCGCCGGGCTGGCCGTCGGGATCGTGGGCACGCGCATCATCGTGCGCCGCGCGGTGCAGCAAGCCATCGCGCATCCGGAGCGGGTGCAGCATCTGGTCGAGCGCGACCTGGTCCGAAAACTGCAATTGGCCCCCGACCAACAGGCGAAACTGCAAGAAATTTTAACCGGCGCCCGCGACCATCTGCGGGCGTTGCGGCAGGAATACCAGCCGCAATCGCTGGCCGTGCTGCGCGCAGCCGATGGCCAGATCATGGCTCTGCTCTCGCCGGAACAAATGGCGCGCTACGAAAACTTTAAGCAGGCCAACCGGCCCTTCTGGAGCGCCCTGCAAAACCGGCCCTGACCAACCGGAAAAGGATATTCTTAAGCCCTGCGCCTGCGCCTTGAAATATAACCGCCGCCCCGGTGGTCCGCAGCGGTGCGGAAGCAGGGTTCCAGACCCACGCCGAAAATAGCCCAGCCATTCATGGCTCGGTAAAGCGTGATGATATTTTCCAGGTCCCGTCAGGGACGGCAGGAAAATGTGGTGGCCGTCCGCAAGGACCGGCTCGCCAAGCTGCCCGACGCCTGCGGGATTTGATCTGCATTGATTCGCCGTTCAACTCCAACCGCAACTACGAAGTCTTTTGGGGCTCGCCCCGTGAAATAACGCCCCGCGCAACGGCTCCCCACTGCCTCCCCCATATTTCATGGGGCGAGACCAAAGAAACGCGCGCCTTTGACGACCGCCATGAATCCACCAAGACCATGTTCCGATTTTAGGTCAACGCGGAAGCTCGTCAAAACCTCTGCGGGTGGAATGAAGCTTTTTGTGCCGGCCTTCCCCGGCCTCGGAAAAACCATCCTTGTATAGTTAGTATATTATGCATTTTTTTACTTGCCGTCCCGGTGGCCGGATCGTAATCTGTCTCAGCTTTGAAGAAAGAGCCGCCACCGTTGCCGGGAGCGCGGATCGGCTGGCAGATCTTTGAAATATCGGAATTACCTCCGGCTCGCGCGCCCCAGCCCAGTGACCCCATCAGCCCAGGGGGGTGGGATAGGCGTTTCACCGGGTGAACCGGCGAAGGTTTGTCCGTGCTGGTTATCCGTGTTGATTCTGTCCATCCGTGATTGAACTGCGGTTTTTAGGGTTATGGGAATGTTGGTAAATCGGAAAATCGACCGCCGGAAAAAATGCCTCTCCACGGACCGGAAACGGTCCGATTTTGGATGCTCTATCAAGCACTTACAAAAGTTGACCCATTTTCAGGTGCAATCTTGGTCCGGTTTCTGGCGCGGTTGAAAATTTAATTTTTTGGTGCGGTTTGGTGCGGTTTGGTGCGGTTTGGTGCGGTTTGGTGCGGTTTGGTGCGGTTTGGTGCGCTTTTGCCACCCTCTTTTCTGACGGGGGGCGGCGTCCCCCTAACTTCGCTTTCCGGACCGGAGCGGAGATGGTTTAACGGAAGTTCCGGCGCGCCGCCTGAACTCGCCCGCGGGCCGCGTGCGCTCCCGCTTCGGGATTCGGGTTGGATCCGACGACAGCTTGCTATCATCACCTGAAGGGATAAGCTCCCGGCATAACATAAATTAAAACATGAGCATCAACGCAAAGAAGTTTTCCCGGGGGCTGACGATTTTGGCGGTGCTGGGCTTGGCGGTCAGCCCGGCCGCCGCCCCGTTGCGCACGCTCACGGTGACGCCGGCAATCGTCGGGAATGATTATACGGGGTTCATCACCTTGAACATCACCGGCCTGGGCACCGGCGAAAAGGTGGTCATTCAAAAATATCTGGACGAGAACACCAATGGCGTGGTGGAGCCGGGCGATCTGCTGATGGATGCCTTCAAGATCGCCGACGGCGGCGCGATGATGATCAACGGCATCGTCAACCCGAACGTCCCCTACGACCGCAACATCACCAACGGAAGCATCACCACCAAGCTGAATTTTGCGCCGCCGATGGTTTTGGAGAACATTGTCGGGCAGCACCTTTACCAGCTTTCCAGCACGAACGGGAGTTTTGCGCCCGTGACAGCGACGTTGCTGGTGACCAACGCGGCCACGGGGCAGACCTTGAGCGGGATCGTTTACAGCAACGGCATCGCCCCATTGGCGCATGCGGTGGTGGTGGTCTTGCCGCCGGACGGCAACGGCTATACCGGCGCGACGATGACGGACGCGAACGGTCATTACCAGATCAACGTCAATCCGGGCACCTGCCTGCTGATGGCGGCCTGCCCCAACTATTTCATCGATCAGTCGCTCGCGCCGCTAGTGACGGTGACCAATGGCCTGTCGGCCACGAATGATTTCTCGCTGACCCGCGGCACGGTCACCCTTGCCGGCTCGCTTTATGACTCCGGCAATAGCAACGGCATCGGCGGTCTGATGTTCCAGGTGGAGAGCGGCAATTTGTTCGGCGTCGGGTTCACCGATACCAACGGCAATTTTTCCGCCGCCGTGTCGCCCGGCTATTGGAAGTTGCAGCCGAACAAGGAGCGCGCGCCGCGCCGCGCCTTTGTCCCGCCCCAAAATAGTTGGCAAGTGGACGCCTCCACCGGCAGCGTGGCCAATGTCAACCTCGCGCTGAACAAAGGCAACGCGATGTTCTACGGCCGCATCACCGGCCCAGCCGGCCTGCCCCTGGCCAACATCGAGTTCAACGCCGGCGATACCAACAACCAATATAGTTCCAAGGGCTTCTCCGACACCAACGGCGATTACGCCGTGGTCGTGCTCGGCGACACCAATCAGCTCGGCACCACCAACCTCTGCTGGTCCGACGCCAATACCTCGGCCAACCAGTCCCTGGCCGGCGCCATCCTGAACGTCTATGATTCCACCAACGTCCTGGCCAACCATGCCATCCAGGAGAACTACGTCGTCCTGCCCGTCAGCGCGCAGGTTTCCGGTCAAGTCCGCGACGGGAGCGGCAACCCCGTCGTGGGCGTCGAGCTTTCGGGCTATACCTTTGACCTCGGCGGCTACAACTACCAGTCCCTGACGGCGCGAACCGACAATTCGGGAAATTACCGCTTCGGAGTGGCGGCCGGCACCTGGCAGGTCCAGTTCATCTATGGCAGCAACCATGACCTGGCGAATCAGGGATTGGTGGATCTCCTCGGCCCCTACAGCGTCTCGATCCCGCCGACCAACGCCATCCTCAACCTCACCGTTTACCCCAACGGCACGCCGCTCATCCGCGCGGCCAGCCGGAATGCGCCCGCGCAATTCAATTTCAGCGTCGCCGGCGCGGTGGGCGCCAGCTACACCTTGCAGGTTTCCACCAACCTCGCCACCACCAACTGGGCCAGCCTTTATACCTTTCAACTCACCTCCAACAACTTCCCCATCATTGACAATCAAGCCACCAACAGCCCGCGCTATTATCGCCTCCTGAAAAACTAGCGGCGGGCGGGGGCGGTTTTCTTTTCGTGTCTTTCGGATCATTCGCGGTTAGATTTTTCCCGTGAAAATTCTCTTCATCGGCGACATCGTGGGCGAGCCGGGCCGCACGGCCGTCCAGGCCATTCTGCCGCGCCTGCGGGATGAGCACGCGCTGGATTTCGTCATCGCCAACGGCGAGAACTCCGCCGGCGGCAACGGCATCACGCCGCCCATCGCGGGGGAACTTTTTTCTGCCGGGGTGGATGTGATCACCAGCGGCGATCATCTGTGGGATCAAAAAACCGTCCAGGAACTGCTTTATAGCGAGCCGCGCTTTCTGCGCCCGCTGAATTATCCGCCCACCGTGCCGGGGCGCGGCGCGCACATTTATCAGGTGCGCCACCTGCTGCCCGTGGGCGTGGTCAATGTGCAGGGCCGCGTCTTTATGCCGCCGATGGAAAATCCTTTTCTGGCGGCCGAGGTGGAAGTCAGCCGGATCCGCGAGCAGACGAAAATCATTTTCGTGGATTTCCATGGCGAGGCGACCTCGGAAAAAATTGCCTTTGGCCGATTTATGGATGGCCGGGTGAGCGCGGTGGTGGGCACGCACACTCATGTGCAGACGGCCGACGAACAGATTCTGCCCCAGGGCACGGCGTATTTGAGCGATGCCGGATTTACCGGCCCGCACGATGGCTGCCTGGGTCGGGAAATTGAGCCGGTGCTGAAGAAATTTCTCACCGGCATGCCGCAGCGGTTTGAAGTGGCCCGAAATCAAGTGCGCCTGCACGGCGCGCTTATCCGCATTGACGACGCCAGCGGCAAAGCCACGAGCATCCAGCGCGTGGCGGAATTCCTTTACCCATCATAGCAAAGTCAGGCCGGCCTTTTGAATCGCCCTCCCCGAACCCCGCGACCCATTTTATAAGCAAACTCCGTCTGATCCTTTTGGGCCGCACCGCGCCGCTGGCGCTGCTGGCCACCGACGCGCCCGCCGCCTTTGAGCCCAGCCCGCTGAGCGGCGAGACCTTCAGCCATGATCCCTCCAGCATCATTCAAGCGGGCGGACGCTATTACCTTTCCCGCACCGGGCCGGGCATCGGTGCCAAGTCCTCGGCGGATTTGGTGCATTGGCCGGTGCCGGCGAACTAAACCGCGCTGGCAACGTCAGCGATGATCAGCGCCCGGCGGCGGGCCGAAAGCCGGCGGCGGTTCAGCCAGCCGGCCAACCGGCGACCGCACCAGCGCGAGCGTGAAGTATTCGCCGTCGTGCATGACTTCGGCGTCGCGGGGAATGGCGGGTTCCCGCATGGCCCCGCCCCCCTGCGGACCGAAGCGCGGCGGGAAATTCCCCCCGCCCGGCGGGCCGCCAGCCAATCCGCGCCCGCCGCGATCTGGAGGAAATTGTCCCCGGCCGGGCGGCGGGCCAAACGGCGACTGCATGCCGGCCTTCTGGCGCAGGAAAAAGACCTGCGCATAATCCTGCCAGTCGCGATCCTGAAGCGCGTCGGCATGTGCGATGTGCGTGTGGAGGAACCACGCCGCCCACCATTCCAGGCCGTGCCGCGCGACAATGAGCGTTTTTGCCGGCGCGGAAATTTCGCCGGCGAGGGAGCGCAGTTCGTCCGCCGCCGCCGCCGTGATGACCGGCCGGCCGCCAGCCATGGTGTGGAAGATTCCTGCGCCAACCAGCGGCACCGCAACGAGCGACATGAGGGTGTTGCGAAACTTCGGGCGCGGCAGCTGCGCGAGGGTAAACGCGAGCACAACGATCGCCGGGCCCGCCGCGATGAGGTCGAACCGGATAACCTTGTCGCCGGTCACCCACGGCCCGCCCAGCACCATCAATCCGATCGCGCACCCGCCGACCACCGCGATGTCGCCGGCGGAAAGTTTTTTCCGGCGAAACCAAATCGCCGTGCACGCGCCGGCCGCCACGATCAGAAAACCGGCGCCGGGAATCCAGCTCAGGCCCCCCATTATCATCGGCCCGCCCGGCCCGCCCGGCGGACCAGACGGGCGAAATCCATTTTGTCCGCCGGGAAACGGCATCCGCGGCGGCTGGTTCGGCATGCCGGGGTGGCCTGGCTTCATCTGATTGCCGCGAAGGTAGGTGAGCGGATGCGCCGCCGCGCTGGCGAGACGCTGGACGCGGGCCGGGTCAAACTTCCACAGCACCAGCCCGGCCGCAAGCGAGCACGCGGCGCCGCCGATGAACAGCCACGGCAGCAGCCGGCGCCGCCCTTGCGGCCCGCCGCGCCAGAGTGCGACCGCCAGCGTCAGGCCGGTCAACGCGAGCGCCCAGCCGAACACCCCGATGTGCGTGAGGCCGGCCAGCGTCAGGCTCAGCACGGCCAGTGCGGCATTTTTCGCCTTCGGTTCCTCCAGCCAGACGTGCAGGCGCCAGAGCAGCATCGCCAGCCAGACGAGGCCGAGGGAGTTTTTGGCAAAATCGCCAACCATCCCCAGCGCGGGTGCGCCGCAGGCTACCGTGAGCGCGGCGACGGCTGGCAGCCACAGTCCCGCGCCGGCCCGGGAACTCCAGCGGCGCACGAGGGCGAATACCGGCAGCGCAACGAACGCGGGGAGAATCGCATCTTCCAGTTTCACGGCCAGCAGGATGCTGGATTCGAGGGGCATGCCGGGGATCAGTTGGATGATTTTAGCGAGCAACGCATCCAGCCAAAATGTGAGCGGCAGGTCTGGCAGCCCGAGCTTGCCTTGCTCAAGAAGCGCACGCGTCTGCACTAGATAATAGGCGCCGTTAATGCCGGGCATCAGCGGCGTGCCGAACAGCAGCCACGCGCGCTCCACCCCGGCGGCGAGCAGCACCAGGGCAGCCAGGCGCCCCGAGCGTTTGGAACGGGCGGAGCTGACCGGCACCGGAGCGGACGTTTCGGCATTCATGTCGCGAGGATTGTAAACCCTGACACCTTAAGAATGGGTGAAGTTACTGGGAATGATTTATTTCCAGGGGGTCGGCCAATGGATTGCGGACGAGCCATTGTTGAAATAGCAGTTTAGCAGGTTGTCATTCGGACTGCGGCATCTCCCGCGTGCTTTAGCGGTGATTGGGGGCTGCCGCGACAATGCTTTTAACTGGTGTATTCATCGGTGCAGGTGGATGGATGTTCCTGCCGGCATCAGCTTCACTTTCGCCATCGATTCGCCGACCAGGATCTCATAGTCGCCGAGAAACCCGCGCACGGTCAGCGTGCCGTCGGCGCCGGTGGGTTGCGTCACGTCCGTCCACCACTTGCCATATACGAGTTCTTGGAACATATGACCGTTGGGTTTGAGCGTCCAATCCGTGCGAATCAGGGCCGCGCGGGGAATCCATTGAACCTTTTCCCAAAAACCCCACATCGTCAGCGCCTCGGTCTGGGGATGGGAGAAAAACACGGTGAAAAAATCCCGCAGATAATCCGCCTGGGCCTCCTCATCGGCGCAGTTGACGTCGAATTCCGTGGCTTGGAGCGGCAGCTTGTATTTGGCAAACCGGTCCAGAATTTCCAGCACCCGCGCCGGCGGCGTGAGTTCCTCGCCAAAGTGGCATTGGAAACCGAGCACGCCCAGCGGGGCTTTGTTCTTCAATAAATATTTAATCCACTGCTCGTAATTATCCTGCTGCGCCGTCGCCCAGCCGCCGCCGGAGATAATGGTGTTTTCATTGATGCCCAACTTCGGTTTGGGATCAAGCTCTCGGGCCAACTTAAACCAATCCAGCATTACCGCCTGGCCGCAGAGATCCATGACCGCGTGATTGTCCCGCGGCTCATTCACCACGTCGTAGTCCTCAAACCCGAACCGGCTGAAGTTGGTGCAGATGTCCGCAATATGGTCGCGCACCACCTGCCGCAATTGGGCCGGGTTGGTTTCATATTGTCGGATGGCCTTCGGCATCCACTGCCACGAGGGCCAGACGAGATTGTGGCCGCGCACCTGGAATCCATGTTCCTGCGCCCAAGCCGCCCGCTCCAGATACGGTAGCTTGGCGCCGGGCCAGCCCCAATCCGCCCAATACACGGGCACCGTCACCCGGTTGAACCATTTCTCAACGTAAGCGCGATAGTTCTGTCCGTCCTGATTCAGCCACGCCGTCGGGTCTTCCAGAAATGTGCCGAACTGGTAGGCGTGACGGGTCATTTTCACCCGCACGGGCAAGCCGGCTAACGGTTGGCCGCGGGCATCCGTGACTTTTACCGTCAGATCGCCCTTGCGAAATTTCTCAATGCGCGCTTCCGCCGCTTTCCGCCAGGGCGCCTCCGGTTCCCGCCCTGCGTAAGTAATCCGCGAAACCGGCAACTGCGCGGCCGCGACGTTTTGCCCGAGATTCACCACCATCAAGCCGCCCATCTCCACCGTCTGCGCGGATTGGCCCAAATGGAACGTGAGCTCAAATTCACCGGCCGCATAATCGCGCGGCGCCACGGCGCTGGCATAACCCTTGAACCAGTTCGCTCCGGGCGCCGCCTTAAAACCGCCGAACGCCTCCCACGGGTCGTGGGCCAGTTGCAGGTAACCGGCAATGTGCCCCCCCCCGCTCTCGGCCGAACTCTTCAGGCAGCGCACCTGATACACCACGAAAATCGTGTCGCCTTTTTGGATCGGCTTCAGATTTTTCGGAGTAATGATCTGCACCCGCCACTCCGGCACCACCGCCTGCTTGACCGTTACGCGCATCGCCCGAGAAAATGGCTGCCCGGCCACCGCCACGATTTCCGAAGCGGCCTCGGCTGAATTCGGACCGGCGAATTGCTCCAAATGCCAACCGGCGATGAGCGTTTGCGGGTGGCCCGGCAGCAGCGCCGACTCATTTGTGTCATACTGGGAATCTTTAGCGTCCTGAGCCAAAGCCAACGGGCTCAGCCCGATTCCCAGCAGCAACAACAGACAAAAAGCCAGCCCCGCTTTCAGCCGGTGATCCCCAGCGAAGGAAACCGCCGGATTGCCGGCCGGATTTTGTGGATGGGCCCGAGGGGGGAAAAACATAGCAAAACCTATTTCGCCCCAGCGCCGGCGTCAACTCCCGTTGCAGGCTTTAAATTCTAGCGCCATAGCCTATTCTTCGGGCCGATGTTGCGGACCCTGCGCAAAGCCGAATACGCCGAATTGATGATTCTCTTTTTCATCCAAGCGGCGGCGATGGCCATTTGGTTTGTGCCGCTGGGACCCATCCTCGATTCCGCCGGGCTGCATGTCATCAAACCCTATGCCTTTGCGGCCACCGCGCTGGCCGCCTTCGTCTCGCCGCTCATGTTCGGCGCCATGGCGGACCGGCATGTGCCGCCCGCCACCGTCCTGCGGTGGCTAGCCGTGGCCACCGGCATCACCATGGCCATCATCGCCACGGCGATCAATAACCACTGGAATCTTTGGCTGGTGCTGGGATTAATTCAGATCTTTTCCCTGTTCTACGCCCCGATGTTCAGCATCTCCACGGCGCTGGTGCTCGCGCGCCTGGCCGATGCCAAGAAAGAATTCGGCCCGGTGCGCGCCCTGGCCACCATCGGCTGGATGGGCGGCGCCCTCCTGATCGGCGCCCTGAGCTTGGATCGTTCGCCGCTGGCCGGATATTGGGGCGCGGGGGTTTGGCTGCTCGTGGCCACCTTCACTTTTTTTCTGCCCAAGCTGGAAGTGCCGCCCGCGGCCGAACACCTTTCGTGGCGCGAACGGCTGGGCTTGGACGCCTTGGCGCTGCTGAAAGATCGCGACACGCGCGTGGTGTTCATAACGACCACCTTGTTCAACATCCCGCTGTGCGCCTTTTATCCGTATGCGCCTTCGCATCTGCACGATCTGGGCTTCGGCCACACCAGCGCCTGGATGAGTCTGGCGCAAGTCTCGGAGATCATTGCCATGTTCGGCCTGGCCGGCTTGCTCCTGAAATGGCGTTTGAAGTGGATTTTCGCCTGCGGCCTGAGCTTCGGCGTGGCGCGGTTCGCCATCAGCGCCCTCGACACTCCCCAGACGTTGCTGCTCGGCGTGAGCCTGCACGGCGCTTCGTTTGTGCTCGTCTTCATCACCGCGCAAATTTATCTCGACCAACAAATCAATCCCGCCTGGCGTTCCCGCGCGCAGGCCTTGCTGACGCTGCTCAACGGCGGGGTGGGCAACCTGATCGGCTATCTCTCCAGCGGTTGGTGGTTCAACGCCTGCACCCACCAGCAAACCACCCGCTGGCCGATTTTCTGGGGCGGCCTCAGTCTGCTGGTCAGCGGCGTGATGATCTATTTCCTTGCCGCCTTCCGCACACGCGGCGATGGAAAATTTTCCAAGCGGGAAGTTTGAAGCCAGTTAAGGCCGGCTTGGGCGGAGAATGCAGACGGTTTTGAAAACTGCCTTTCGGTGTCAATCTTTCAGCCGGATGACCACCAGTTGTTCCAGATTGGTCTGGGGGGTCACGGTCTCCAACTGCGCCTGTCCGTTGTAATCCACGCTGAGCTGGCACGGGTTTGCCGCCGGCCAATCCAACGACAAAATGTTATTCTGGTCGGCCGTTTCGCCGCGGCTGTAGCCCGACATGGTTTTGGCGGCCCCGGCTGGATCGGAAACGGTGACCTTGGCCACCACGCGCCGGCCGTTGGCATCCACAACCTTCACGAGCAGGCGAACGGTGCCCGAAGATAACGCGGCTTTTCGGGTGTAACGGTCGGTGACGTTGACGGCATTGACCCAGCGGATGTCCTCCGCCCACACGAGCGGGAACGACCGACCCGTTGCCCGGAAGCTGCTGGCGTAAATGGCGTGCTGTGGGATGTCGGCCTGCCCCAGCGAGGCGTCGGACGTGAACCACGCATGATCGAGGCCCGCGGCGGCGGGTTCGGCGGCGCCGAGGAAATGCCAGCCGCCGTCCCAGATTTCCACCCAAGTGTGGTTGCCGCGGAGGCTGGTCCACATAGGGGTCCCGGCCAGGCGCGCAGGCACGCCGACGGAACGGCAGGCGTCCACGAGCAAAATGGACAGCCCCGTGCAACTGGCGAGGCCGCTCCGCATGGATTCGAGCGGGCTTTGATCCGCCCGGGCGCGATCGGTGGAGTAATGGACTTTGACGAGCCGGAATAATTTCTTGTTCAACGCCAGCGCCGCCTCGCCCGGCGTCCGGCATTTTCGCACCACCGGCGCGCACAAGTCATGCAGCGGCTGGCGCCAGGCGTCGCGGGTTTCGTTGACGACGGCGTAAGGCAGGATGTCGTTAAGAAAAATCTCCGGGGGAATTTGCTTGGCCCACGGCGCGGCGGCGAAAGCTTCATAGGCGAGCGCCACATTGGTGAATAACAGACCGGCGGTGAGGCGGGTGCGGTCAGGCGCCGGCATATTGTCCAATAGGAATTGCATTCCCGCGCGCTGCGCCACCGGCACGGCTTGCAAGGCGTTCAGAAGTTCTGGAGAGGTGGAGCCGGAATCGGTCGCGGCTTCCGGCGCAGCGGCGGACGGCGGCAATGTCACCGTGACGGCGGCGCTGAAGGCGAGATTGGGGTCGCCGCGTTCGGCCAGCGTCTCCGCCAAGCGCGATACGGTGCGGGAAACTAGATTGGAAAAGAGCGTCTGTCCGCCGCTGCGGATGACCACGGGCTGATCAAGATCCAGCATAGCGTCGTTCAGCAACACGGTGACGGTATGCACCCGGGTGCCGGTGAGCGTGATGACCTGCCCGGCCCGCTCGGCAAGAAGGGTTTGCCGGGCTTTCACTTCGTTCGCCGGCCGCGCCAGCCAGTAACTGGTGCAGTGCGTGACACCATCCTGATACCACACCATTTTATTCGGCAGCGGATCGCGCGTAAATCTTTCCATCCACGGAATGGCTTTGCGGTCTTTCAGGTCCATCCAATGACCCTTGCCCGCGTGCAGTTCGGTGAAATGAATATAGCCCGCCGGGTCCCCCTGCTCCAGCGTGTCCAATTTGCGACCCCACTCGGCGGCCACCGCGTTGCGATGATATGCGGCATCGTTGGCACCGACTTGGATGACGAACGGCACGTTGCGCAGGCCGAGCGGCGAGGCATCATTGGGATGGCCAGCCATCATGGACGCCGCCGCCCAGCGATCGGGCGTGCGCGGGGCCAGTTGATAAACGCCATCGCCACCGGCGGAATAGCCCATCAGATAAACCCGGTTGGGGTTGACGTGTTCGCAGACGACATAGTCCTCAATGAGCCGGGCGAGAAAGTCGTCCACCGGCGCCTGATGCCACATATTCCATGCATCCGTCGGCGCGCGCGGCGCCACGTAAATGCCCTCGGCGGGCCGATACGATTTGCCGAGGCGGATTTGATTGGTCCATTGCGCGTCGTTCACCTCCCGGGGCGCGCCGCCGCCTCCATGCAATGAAATAAATAAGCTGCGACCGTTCGCCGGAAGATCATTTGTATCGCCGAAACTCAACCAATCGAACTTCATGACTTGTCCGTCAAGGCGGATGGCTTTGGCGCGCAGTTCCGTCGCAGCGGACGACCGGAGATTGGACATCCGTTCCTGCCACAACATCGTCAACGCAGCGGCAGCCTCGGCGTGGTCGAGCGGGGTGGTGGCGAAAGCGGCATTCGTCAATGGCGGACGTTCAGCGCGCGGCTGGGCGAGCCAGAGATTTAAGGCGGACAAACCCGGCGACGAATTTTGCGCCGGCAGAGTTTGCCCCAAGGAAGCCATGACGATCATAGCCATTACTGGAACCTTGACGACAGATGTCATTCGCATGAACACGATGTTAATCAAGCGCCGCCCGCCGAGAAATCTTTTGCCATGAGGAAATCGTCCATGACAAAGCCGTTGCCAAAATCCGTGACGACCGGTTGCACCAAGGCAAATCCGTTGCGCTGATATGCGGCAATGGCCTTGGTGTTGCGCTTGTTCACGGCCAGGATCAAGCGCTGCGCGCCGAGCCGCCGAGCTTCCGCCTCGCAATGTTTCAGGAGCCGGCTGCCCAGGCCGCGCCCGTGCAGTTCCGGCAGCAGGTAACATTTGTGCAGCTTCATCACGCCCAGGGTTTCCGTCGGCCCGACCGAAGCAAAGCCGGAGAATTTTCCGTCCACCAGCAGCCGGTAAAAAAGAATCCCCTGACCGGTCATCTCCGCGCGCAGCGTTTCCAGCGCATACATTTTGCCGAGCATGTAATCAATCTGCGCCGGCGTGATGATGCCGGGATAATGTTGCCGCCAGATCACACCTGCCAACTCGGCCAACGCGGGTAAATCCGCCGCAGTTGCCGGGTAAAATACGACCCGTCTGAGAGCATCGCCGGGGTTCATATCCGTTGCGCCGGCACCTTCAGCGTCTGGCGCAAACGCGTGGCCAGCCAGCGCAGCTCCTGCTCATCGCGTCCGGCCAGAAAACCGGCCTTCTTGCCGGCAATGGGATGGATTTGCAGTTCGATCACTGGCCGATCATTCACTTCCATGCCGCTGGGGCCGGCCCGGATGGCGGCAATTTCGCTGGTCGCCCATTCGCGCTGTTTCACGCCGAAAATCCCTTTGGTGGCGATGCGCAAGCAGCCGGCGTCGGCCGAGATTTCCGCCGTTCGGCGGCCCATATTGAACGCGGCCGTCATCAGAAAAATGCCGATCAGCCAGAAGCCGGCGATAAACAGGTAAAACACCACCTCCGAGCCATTTTTAACGGTGCTGGGGAGTAAAAAAACGGTCGTGAACACGGCCATAAATCCGCACCACAGCAAGGCAAAGAAAAACAAGCCTTTCGATCCTTTCCAGAGACCGGCGGGCGGCACCTTGACCCTGATAACCGAGAGGCTCTCCGTCAGTTGGAGCAAGCTGCTGGCGGGCAATTGCAGCACATCGTCATTCGGCTCGTCCGGACCGCCGAGCCGTTGCACCACTTCCACTTTCACCGTCTCCGCCGAGAGCGAACTGCCGTCCATATAGGTGCTCAACTCCCCGGCCACATCCAGCAGCCAGGATTTGGGATACCCCCACACCACCGGTTTGCGCGTGCCATCCGCGAAGAGCGCGGTAATCCCGGAAAAGTTCTCGACGGGCTTGGCCGGCCCATTACCCGAGCGCGAGGTGGCCAGGGAGATTTCCAGCTTGGAAATCGGCTGGCGCGGCAGCCGCCGCTTCCACCGGAACGGCCCGAGCAATTCCGTGGACCACAGTTGACCCTCATTCCATTCCAGCCGGCAGCGACCGAATATGATCAGGAGGCCAATTCCCATTGGAAGGCAGCCAACAATGACGAAAAGCAACGGAAAGAGGCCAAAGATCAACGAAAACACCTCCACCTTGCCGTGGAGCACCGGCCGAAGGTTTTCCCAAGCCATATGCCCCGGCATCCAGACGAACAACAGCCCAAACCCGACCAAAGCCGCCCCAAACAACCGCCCCCAGCCAAGCGGCCGGCGCGGGAACTCAAATCGCACATTGCCGCCAATGTATTCACGGTGGATATTTTGCGGGCCGGATTCGTCCATAATTTAAAGATAGTTTACACCAGTAGATTCTCGTCGCAATCGAACTCGGTCGCGCCGTTGGACTTCCTTCATCTTCGCCCGCGGAATTTGTCCATCAATTTCAAGATGCCCTCGCGAATGGCAAACAGTTCCTGACGCGCTTCGGCAATCATCTTTGCCGGCAACAGTTTCTTCGGCGCAACGGCTTCCAGCCCCGCCTGCGATTTGTGCAGGTGGCTCAAGGCGCGTTTCAAGCAGGCAACCGTGAAAGCGTCATCGGTAATTCCCCGGCCCTCCGCAATGCCATTTAGCGCGCCAGCCAGCTTCGCGCCGGTGGTCTGAAATTCAAAAATGAAATTACCCAAGGCTTCGTCCTCGCATTTTTCCAGGCCAAGCTCGTCGGCCAGCTTCCAATACTTCATCGCGCTTTCCGAACAACGGTGCTGGAGCGGATGCGCAAACTCGCCGTCCGCCGTGCGAATCCAGTCAATGCCTTCGCGATGCGGGTCGGGTTCGGGCGGCGGCTCGCTTAACACCTCCTCGGCTGCGCGGTTCATTTCCTCGATCCATCCCTGCTGCCGCCGCTCTTCTTCCGGTGACAGATCCGGTTCATTGTCCCAGCCCATTTCTTTCGCGATCTTTTCCTCAGCCTCGTCGCTGTCGCCGTATTTGTCGAGCAGCTCCAGGTATTTGTCCGTGCGCGCGTCGGACTCCTTCATCAACTCCTCGTAATCGTGCTCGTCCCATTCCGCCTCCGAGTCTTTCTGGCTGCGCTGCTGCTGCTCGATGGCCTCGGTGAGCTTCTGCATGAAACCGTTCATGCCATTGGCGGCGTCCTTGGCGCGCCGATCCTCTTCCGCCCGCGTCAACCGCCATTCCGGCGCGGAAATTTTCAATTCATAATCCGTGCTTTCGATGACCACGCGCCCGTTCTGCTCGCTGAACCATTCGAGGTATAGGCAGTTGGCCATGTGTTCGGGCACATGCTCGCCGCGCTTCTTCATCAGGTAGGCCTCCGGCATGGGAATCTCCATTACCCGCACCTTCCGCGACGCCGTCAGGTCGCCGATCATCCCCTGCTGAACCGGATTCAGCGAATCCAGACGGTGATGCGGAATGCGTTTGAGCGGATTAGTGAACGCAAGCAAACACCCGGCGAGATCAGGCCACGCATTACCCTTGAGTTCGAGCAAGACCGGCTCGGCGCGCCCCTCGACCCAGATTTTGCCGCGCACAATTCCCTTCACGCGGTTGTCAATCTCGCCGCGCACCACGCTGTCATGGATTCGGAAGGCCATAAACTATTTCCCGCAGCACTTCTTGAACTTCTTCCCGCTGCCGCACGGGCACGGATCGTTGCGACCGACTTTGGGTGGCGCGATGTAGGGTGTGGCTGGTGGCTCAAACTCCGCATCGGATTCAGACATGCGGTTCGCGTATTCCGCGAGTTGGCTGGCATTCCTGCGCGGCCCCCGCTTGAAACAACCCCACCACGCGGTCGCCTCGGCCACATCGGCGATGGGCGGATGCCACTCGCGCTGGCGTTCGATCCACTTGCCACGCGGCCCGGCCTCCACTTCATCCACTTCTTCCCGCGAGATATAACCTGCTTCGATTAATCCGTCGTCGTAAGCCCGGCGCAATTCCGGAAAAACGCCCAAAGCTTCCAGGTCGAGGCACGCACTACACAGGCTGGCCCACACGTGGTTGCGCTCGCGACTCAAGCCCTCGCGTGCGAGCCATGCGAAGTATTCTTCAATCGGCTGGCGCGGCACTTCACCCCAAATCGCCAGCAGTGCCAGCGCCTCAATTGCAGCCGCACGACAATACTCGTCCGCCTCACGATTCAGGACGAGTTGTTTGATCGGTTCGAGATTGCCGTCACACACCGAGGCGAGAAAGCGCTTGCCGTCTTGGGTGATCGTGTCGCCGCCAAGGTCGTGGGCTACCTCGCCGGGCAAAGACAGCCAACGAATGAACGAGGGATAGGCCCGCCATGCGCGCCATTTGGCCAGCAGATAGGCCGCGTAACTGAACAACATCCCTTCGCCGGCGGGCAGGCCGGCGGGATTGGCGACGCCGCGTTCCATGGCTTTCAGCAGCGGCGCGATCAGCACCTCGCGATGCGCGTCCGCGCTCTGCAGGGCTTCGATCGGCTGCGTGTCGCGCACCACGGAAAGTTCCGCGAGAATCTGCTCCGGCGACCGGGTCGGCGCGGGTGGCTTGATCGGTTCATGGGTGAACCGGTCCAGGTTTACCCAAAACGGGCAGTGCGGACATGTCCGCCCCATCGGATAATCCACACCCTCCTCGTGGGGACAACCCACAATGCGTTCGTAAGCGGTGGTTTCCTTCACCCCCTGCTGCTTGGCGAACGCTGCCACTTCCGCCGCGATGCTGGGATCGTGGCGGACATCGCCTTCGTTGATGAACCAGCGGTGCAATTTATCCGCCGTCCGGCTGGCAGGGGTTTTGAAGATGGCCACCACCAGCTTGGTGGCTAGGGTGTTGTCCGGCCCGTAAGCCACCAGCGTGGCGAACGGGTATTTAGGTGTTTGTTGGCGTTTCATTCAACAAATGCGGTTAAGGCGCAAGGTTGGATCAAAGTCCCGCCGGCAATTATACTCCCGATCGGGCATTTTCAAAGTTATCTACTGCTAGGAACGTGAATAATGCCCTGATAAATGCGCATTTCGCACATCACAGCCCCAGTTTCTTGAACCGGTTGTTCACTTCTTTGAAGTGGAACTCCAGTGAGCAGAGGGCTTCGAGTTCGCCTGTCCTGAAATGCTTGGCGACTACTGGATCGGCCTGAAGTTGTTCGACGAAGTTGGCGTCGTCGCGACCGGCGTGTTTCACTTCCCAGGTTTTCATCGCGGCATCTTGACAAATCTTGTAGGCAGCTTCGCGCGTCAGGCCTTTCTTGATGAGCGCGAGCAGGACGGTCTGGCTGTTCCACATGCCGAGCGAGAGGCCAAGGTTCTTCTTCATGTTCGCGGGATAGACAACGAGGCCGTCCATCAGGCGCGTGAGCAGGCCGAACATGTAATCGAGCAGCGTGCAGGAATCCGGGAAGATGATGCGCTCGACGCTGCTGTGGCTGATGTCGCGCTCGTGCCAGAGGGCGACGTTTTCCAGCGACGCCATCGCGTTGCCGCGCAAGACGCGGGCGAGGCCGGTAAGGCGTTCCCAGGTGATGGGGTTGCGCTTGTGTGGCATGGCGCTGCTGCCTTTCTGACCCTTGGTAAACGGCTCTTCGGCTTCCAGGACTTCGGTGCGTTGCAGGTGGCGGAACTCCACGGCCCAACGTTCGATGCTGGCGCCGACAAGGGCCATGGCGAGCTGGAATTCCGCGTGAATATCGCGCTGCACGACTTGCGTGGCGATGGGCGCGGGCTGCACGCCGAGCTTTTTGCAAACGAAGGCCTCGACGCGCGGCGAAAGGTGCGCACTGGTGCCGACGGCCCCGGAAATCTTGCCAATGGAGACGACCTCGCGCACCGCTTCCAACCGGCGCAGGGCGCGGGTGAATTCATCATGCATGAGCGCCATTTTCAGGCCAAACGTGGTAGGCTCGCCGTGGATGCCGTGGCTCCGGCCCATGCAGGGCGTGAACTTGTGCTCCTGCGCGCGGCGGGCGAGGACGGGCAGCAGCTTCTGCACGTCGGCGATGAGGATGTTCGCCGATTGCTGCATCTGCACGGCGTAGCAGGTGTCGCCCACGTCGCTGCTGGTGAGACCGAAATGAAACCAGCGGCTGGCATTATCATTAATCGCTTCGGGCACTGCGGTGGTGAAGCCGATGACGTCGTGGTTGAGCGTCTTTTCCAAGTCGCGCTGGCGGGCAACGAGACCAGGCAGATCGGCGAACCATTGGTCGCAGCCTGCTTTGATCTTCTTGAAATCCTTGGCGGGGACGACGCCTTCCTTAACCAGTGCTTCGCTGGCGAGGAGTTCGATCTGCAACCAGATCTTGAGCTTGTTTTCGTCGGTCCAAATCGCCCGCATTTCGGGGCGCGAATAGCGCGTAATCATAAAGGAAGCATAACGGAATCCACCAGCCGTTGTAAGACCAAATCGCGGTCGCCGGGCATCAATTCCAACGATTCGCCCTGACCGTAGCGACGGAACCACGTCAACTGCCGCTTGGCAAACTGGCGCGTGCGGATTTTCACCAGCTCAATCGTTTCGGCCTGCCCGCGTTCGCCCCGCAGATGCTCCACCACCTGCCGGTAGCCGATGGCCTGCAGCGCGAATTTGTTTTCCGCGAGACCGCGCGTTAAGAGCTGCTCCGTTTCCGTCACCAAACCGCGCTGGAACATTTCGTCCACACGGCGGTCAATGCGCTGCCGCAACTCATCAGCCGGCCGGCTGACAACAAAGAAATCCCGGGCGGGAGAGCCGCCAGACTGGGACTTCCATTCGGCCCGCTGCTGGGAAAACTTTTTCCCGGTCAGCCGGATCACTTCCACCGCGCGGATGACGCGGCGCGGGTTTTGCCGGTCGATTTGTGCATAAGCCTCCGGATCCCGCTCGCGCAATTCCTGTAGCAAGGTGGCTCGCGGCGCGGCTTCCAAGTCGGCGCGCAGTGCCGGATCAGTGCCCGGCGCTTCGCCCAGCCCTTCGCGATAGGCCTGAAAATACAAGCCGGTGCCGCCGCAAAAGATCGGCGTCCGCCCGCGCGACTGGACCGCCGCCACCGCCGCTTGCGCCAGCCGGACGAATTGCGCGGCGTCAAACGCCTCCGTCAGCCCGCAGACATCCAAGAGATGGTGCGGCACCCGGGCGCGTTCGGCGGGCGACGGCTTGGCGGTGCCGATATCCAGCCCGCGATACACCTGCATGGAGTCGACCGAGATGATTTCACCGCCGATATTTTCGGCAAGCTGGAGGGCGATTTCTGATTTTCCCACCGCCGTCGGGCCAGCGAGGAATATGGGGCGAGAATGGTTTTTCGAGGGGGGGACCATCTCCAATCCTCTATTTTACGGGCGCGGTTTTGCGGGCGGAACGGGAGAGCCAAAACAGCAGCACCACGCCGGCGGCCAACATCGGCAAACTCACCACCTGGGCCGAGGTCAGGCCGTGATGAACATGGTCGGCGGGATAATCGCCGCGAAAATGCTCGGCAATGGAGCGGAACACCGCGTAGCCGATGAGGTAGCCGGCAAAGATCTGCCCATCGAATTTCTTATGTCGGAACCACCCCGCCAAGGCGAGATACAAAACCAGATTCAGCAGCGCATCATAAATTTCCGTGGGATGCACCCCCACCCCGTGCGTTTCGTGACTGGGCGGGAAGTGAATGGCCCACGGCAGTTCGCAGGCATAGCCGTAGCAGCAGCCGTTCAGCAGACAGCCGATACGCCCAAACACGCTGCCCAGCGCAATGCTTGGCGCAAGAATATCGGCAATTTTCCACAGCGGCAGCCGCTTGACCGTCAAAAAAATAATGCCCGCGACCACCGCGCCGAGCAGGCCACCGTAATAGACCAGGCCGCCGTTCCAAACCGCGAAGACTTCAGAGAAAGGCTGGCCGGAAAATTCCTGTTTCCAATAGGTTGTCACATAGACGAACCGCGCCCCGACGATGCTGCCCAGCATCAGCCAGAGCGTCACATCGGAAATGATTTCGGCGGAAACATTCACCCGCCGGGCGCGGCGCGTGGCCGTCCACAGACCCGCCAGAAAGCCCAGCGCCATCATCACGCCATACCAGCGGATGGGCAGCGAGCCGAGATAGAAAGCAATCGGATGCACGACGGGAAGTTAGAACAGCGCGGCGGCAAATGGAATGCCAAACATCCGCCGATCCCTAGTCAAGCCACGATTCCATGCCGCCAGCTGACCCTTCCCGCGCAAGGGCTTAATGTGAATTTGTCACGATGCCGGGCCGCGCACTTTTCAGCGGCGCATGGGGAATCAGCATGGCCGGGGGGGGCGGCGGCGGCAGCGGCGGCCACTGCGGCACATGCGCCACCAAATCCCGCCAGGCTTGGCGTTCTTTCGGGGGCATTTTCGACCAGCTTTCGGCGTTTTTCAACAATTCCGCCCGCTCGGCGGTGCTCAGACTGGCGAATTTGGCATAATTTCGAAGGCATTGAAAGCGCTGCGGTGGCGGCAATTGGTCAAAGGCCTTCAAGGTCTTCTCCATTTGCGCCTGTTCCGCAACCGACAGCGTGCTGAGCGTCTGCTGCTTTTCCGCCGGCGTGAACTCAAAGAAACGGTTGAATTGCTCCGCCATTTTCTGCTGCTCGGTCGTCCTAGCCGGCTGATTCGTGCCCTCGACGTGAGCGAAATAGTGCAAGGCCTTGTCGTTTGCCAAAAATTCCTGCTGCAGCGGCGGCGGCAGAATATCCCACTGCTGGAGCCGGGCTTGAACCAAACCCCGCAGTTCTTCCGGCACCAATGCCAGGCGCGTGGCCCGATCAGCAGCGGGCAGGCGCAGCAGCGGCGTGAGATGCCAGCGCAATTCCGTGGCGCGCAGGCGCAACTCGCACTCATCCGGGTCCAGCGCCAGATATTCCTGGACTTTGGCAAGAATCCGGTCGCGGACTTCAGGCGGGCGGTTGGTCAGTGAATTGGCACGTTCGCCGGGCGACTGGGCCAGCAATAAGCGGAAAAATGTAACTGGCGACTGGGACTGGGGCAGCAGCGGAAGAAGATTCGTTGCCCCCGGAACCGTTTTCATCCGAAAAGGCACCGACGAATTCTGAGCCTGAGTGGCAAAAACCGTTAAAACGGCCAGCAAAAAACTATACTGACGGAGCCAACTCATTGCAGCACGGCGAGCAGTTCATTATCCGCATGGCCCGGCTGACTCATGCGTTGAATGGCATCCAGATTTTCGAGAAATTCCACACTGGGAATGGGTTGCGCACTGGCAAGCAGCACCACTTTCTTGGCCAATTCCGCCCGTTGCGAATTCGTTGTGTAGCGCTGGAGGCCGACGCCAACGAAAAACAGAACCACCGCTGCGGCGCCAACAACGCGCAGCCAAGGCAAGCGCCAGGTCCAACTCCGCGCCGGGGAAAGCCGGGACTGCGTTTCCGCCAACTCCACTGCCGCCAGCACCCGCGCGGTGAAATTAGATGCCACCGGCACCTCCGGAAGTGTCGCCAGCGCCTCCGTCAGCCGCGCCTCCAATTCCTGCTCCGGCTGCGCCCGCAAGGCCGCCCGTTCCACCGGGGAAAGTTTCCGCCGCCAGAACGATTCATTCGATTGGGGAGATTGGTTAGCCATCACTTTCATATAAAACCGGGCGTGACGCAAAGTTGCAAAAATATTTTGAGCCCTGCCAAGACCTTAGAAATGGCTCCCGCCCTGACAAAAGCCACTGTCCTTTCGTGAGTGATTATGCTATTCATCAGGCCAATTAAATGAATTTTACCGCCGAAAAAACCACCACCAACCGCGAACGCTTCAACCGCGCCGCCCGTTGCCAGCCGGTGGACCGTCCGCCGATGTGGCTCATGCGCCAGGCTGGCCGCGCGCTGCCGGAATACCGCAAGCTCAAAGAAACTTACACGTTCGTCCAACTTTGCCAGAATCCTGAGTTGGCCGTCGAGGTGACGCTCCAGCCGGTGCGCCGGTTCGGCTTCGACGCCGCGATTCTATTCAGCGACATCCTCGTTATCCCCGAAGCGCTGGGGCAAACGTATCATTTCAAGGAAACCGGCGGCGTGCAGATGGACTTTGCCATCACCAGCAAGGCGGATATTGAAAAACTTTCCGTCGAGCGCGTCGTCGAGCGGTTGAGCTACGTGGACCAGGCGCTACGGATATTGCGGAAGGAACTGGGCGATCAGACCGCCCTACTCGGCTTCACCGGTTCGCCGTGGACACTCGCAACCTTCATGATGGAAGGCGCCAGCGTGCCGAAATATAGCCGGGCGTTGCAGCTTTTCCGCGAGGACAAGCTGACTTACTACGCGCTGGCCGAGAAGCTAACGGCGGCCGTCACCGCGTATTTAAAAATGCAGATCGCCACGGGCATTGACGCGCTCCAGATTTTCGACAGCCACGGCGGGCATCTCGCACCGACGGAATTTCAGGAGGCCTCCGGTCGCTGGACGAATGAAATCATCGCCAATCTTGGCGGCAAAGTTCCCGTCATCAATTTCTCGCTCGGCACGCACGGCAACTGGCCCGACCTCATCGCCAGCGGCGCAAACATTCTTGGCATTGACTGGCAGACGGACTTGGCCGAGGTGCGGAAAATCATTCCGTCGCACATCGCCCTGCAGGGGAATCTTTCGCCCGCGCACATTGCCGAGTCCACGCCGGATGTGGTCGTGGCGGAGACCAAGAAGGTTCTCGAAGCCATGCGCGGCCGTCCTGGACACATATTTAACCTCGGCCACGGTTTGACGCCGGGTGCCAAGCTGGAAAATATCGCCGCCGTGGTGGAGACTGTAAAAAATTTCAAATGAAGACGCTGAACGTAGATCTGGATCTGGTGCGTAAATACAACGTGGCTGGGCCGCGTTACACCAGCTATCCGCCCGCGACCAAGTTCACCGACGCCGTGACGTGGGAGCAGCTTTCCGCCAAGATCGAGGATAACAATCGCACGGCGCGCGATCTCTCGGTCTATTTCCATATCCCGTTTTGCGAAACGCTCTGCTGGTTCTGTGGCTGCACCACGGTTATCACACTGAACCACGACAAGGGCATGGCTTACATCGAGGCGCTCGGCCGTGAAGTCGCAAAAATGGCGCCGATGCTCAATAAGGATCGCAAGGCCGTTCAACTCCATTTCGGCGGCGGCTCCCCGACGTTTCTGCGGCCGGACGAAATCCGCCGTCTCGGCGAAATCATCCATAAATATTTCACGTTCGCGCCAGATATTGAGGCGAGCGTGGAGGTGGATCCGCGTCGGCTCACGCGCGAGCACATGGTGGCCTTGAAAGAAATCGGTTTCAATCGCGCCTCGATGGGCGTGCAGGATTTTAATCCCACTGTGCAGCAGGCCATTCACCGCATCCAGCCGCGCGAGATGACGCAGCAGGCGATGGATTGGATGCGCGAACTTGGCTACAACTCCATCAACCTCGATTTGATTTACGGCCTGCCGTTTCAGACTCCGGAGTCGTTCAATGAGACACTCGACACCGTGCTGACGATGAAACCCGACCGCCTCGCGGTATTCAGCTACGCGCATGTGCCGTGGATCAAGCCGTCGCAAAAGATTCTGGAGCAAAAAGTTTTGCCCACGCCGGAATCCAAGCTTGAAGTCCTGAAGCTCGTCATCGAACGGCTCACGGCCAACGACCAATACGTCTATATCGGCATGGACCATTTTGCGAAGCCGACGGATGAGTTGACCATCGCGCAACGGAACAAAAATTTGCAGCGCAATTTCCAGGGCTATAGCACGCGCGCTGGTTCGGATATCTATGCGTTCGGCATGAGCGCCGTTTCGCAAACGCCCGATGTTTATTGGCAAAATGAAAAGGAACTGCCGAAATGGCAGGCCGCCGTGGACGCGGGCAACGTGCCGTTGCACAAGGCCTACATCGTGAGCGCCGAGGACAAGATCCGCCGCGAAACCATCATGCGGACCATGTGCGATCTCTCGCTCGACTTCGCCGCGATGAGCGCGAAACTCAGCATCAACTTCCAGAAGCATTTTGAAAAGGAACTCGCCTTGCTCGCGCCCTTTGCCGCCGACGGTTTGGTGAAACTCAAACCCGGCGGCCTCGAAGTGACCGACGCCGGACGCCTCTTCATCCGCAACATCGCGATGTGCTTTGACAACACGCTCGGCGCGGCCAATGAGCGGAGACATTCCAAGACGATTTGAAAATCAATCGGAGGGACGAGTTCCACGAGTCCCAAACCAAAAATGCAAAATCCAAATCACGAACCCGGTCGCCGCGCACTGCCGCATCTGGCCTCATTGGAATTTGCAAACCAAAGCGTTCTCCAGTTTGTCACCGTCTGTGTGGACAAGCGACGCCCGCTGCTGGCGCGGCCTGAAATAGTTTCCTTGCTGCTGAACTCGTGGCGCAAAGCGGATCGTTGGCTGGTGGGGCGTTACGTCGTCATGCCGGATCACCTGCATCTTTTTTGCGCGCCCGCGACGATGCCCATCACGCCGTTAAAACAGTGGGTTCAATTCTGGCGTGCGGACGTGACCCGCCGCTGGCCGCAGCCAGACGAAAAACCAATCTGGCAGAAAGATTTTTTCGACCGCCAGTTGCGCCATGGCGAAAGCTACCGGCAAAAATGGCTTTATCTCTGGGAAAATCCCATAAAGGATGGTCTGGTCAAACAGCCCGAAGACTGGCCGTTTCAAGGCGAACTCAACACAATTTTCTGGCATGAACCAGCCTGACATTTTTATCGGAGAGACAATTTCGGAGGGA
>CAIMLG010000125.1 GCA_903842235.1 uncultured Verrucomicrobia subdivision 3 bacterium | reverse complement strand
GCTCTGCTCGTAGCGATAGCAAGTGCCGTATTCCGCGAGGCGCAACGGCAAATCACGGTAACTGTGCGGCTCCGCCGCAAAGATGCGGTGATGATGCGGACAGTTCATCGCTTTGAGGTAATAACTCTCCGGCTCGCCCAGCTTTTTCAATTCCGCGCGCAACGCGGCCAACTCGTTGAACGCGGCCGCCACGGGCTGCGGCGCAACGCCGGCTTTAACCGCCGTTTCAATCAAAGTGAACTCTTCAGCTGTCATGCTCGTCATAAAATTCAAATCGTTAAATGCCCGTCTGCTTTCTGCGAAAACTTTTTCAACCGCGAACCACGCGAAATACGCGAACAAAACCATGCCAAAACTTTTCTTTTCCGCTTTCGCGGATTTGGCGTATTTCGCGGTTCAATGCGTTCCCGTCGGCTTTCAAAATGGCAGACGTGCGGAGAAAATAGCCGTCCGCGCACCGCAATGAAATCTCAAACTTTCAACGCGAGACGCCGTCTGGTAATCTCCGTGACATGAGCGACCAATTGCATTCCAAAGACGTCCGCTGGATTCAGCGCTTTGACAATTTCAAACGCGCCTACCGGCGCAAGATGAAGAAGGTGTCGCCTGATACATTGGCCGAGACGCGCTTTGTGTTTTTCTTTCAGAAACACCGGCAATGCGGCATCGAACAGACCTATCAGAAAGTGGTTTGACTGGGCAAGTCGCATGGCAATCACATACACCAGCCGCACCGGCAAAACTTGGCATCTCCATACCGGCCCAAAGCGCGGCGGTGGCGTCCAGTATTTCTTTGCGACGAAACTTGGCGATTCAATCGCTCGTAGCCTGCCGGATGGTTTCGAGATTTACGAATCGGTCAATGGCCAGGTGTTCCTGCGGCGCATCGAACCCCGGCTTATTCGGGTTGAGGAAACCACCTGCATTGATCGTCAGCTGGAGAGAAGGCGCGGCGGCAAACTTTATAAAACTGAAACTCGCGGCCGCACGCTCACAATTTTCGAGAGTCAGGACAATCTTGCCGGTCTGGGCAAGATATTTCCGCAGGTTGGACCACAAAAGAAAGCCGTGCTCCGGGAACGTTTTGCATCCTATCAGCCAGTGATGCGGCTCATCCTCGCAGACGAAGAACAACGCCTGTTCGCGCCAGAACGTTACTGCTTCCGAGGCAGCGTGGACGATTGGATTTCCGTGGGCGCACCCGAGCCGATTAAAAAACTTGCTGTAAAATACCTCAAGCACCTGGGCCAGGACTCATTCTTCGAGTTGTTTTGAACCATGCGAACCACCTGATGCCCGCAGTTCGCGGTTGAACGGATTTGACCCGGCGCTTCGCTCTTATTCGTGGTAGTCGTCCCGACCCATGAGCACTTTGCGCAGTTGGGCCTCGGTGACGCGCGGCCATTTGAGTTTCCGCAGCCAAAGATTGGCTTTCGCCACATCAAAAGCTTTGGCGTCGAACGGGCGGCCAAGCCATTCCTTCATGGTCTTGTGCTCCGGGTGTTTCGGGTTCTTGAGCGTTTTGAGCAATTCGGCGTAGCCCCAGATGCCGCCGCAATCCTCCGGCGGACAGGCGCAGCCACCATCAAGACAGAGCGCGGTCGTCGCAGCGGCAGCCTCGTTCAGCAGAATCTTCTCGACCGTGATCTCGTGTTCCCACGAGTCGCCGAAGTCATATTCGTAGCCGAATTGATCGCCCTCGTGTGGCGCGATCTGCATGAGTCTGGCCTTGGCTTCATCTCTATCCGGTTCATCACCAAAGCCCACGTTTTCGATATGATGTGGATCGGCGTAGCGCGCATCACTGGTGAGGAAGTGGTGCAAGTGGCTGTTGGTCCATCCCATCGCCACTTGAATGACGGCGTGCAGCCAGCCAAGGTTGGCGTCGCCCGGCACTCGCAGTCGCCGCCAGATGGGCGGTTTCGTGCCGAGCAAGACAATCTTTAATTCGTAAACCCGAGCGTTGCGCCTGCCCGCGGCGGATTCGATTTCAGCGATCATGGTGGGTCAGTGTTAATCAGTGGTTCACTTTCGCGTGGTTACCTGTATTTCGCGGTTCAAACAGCCTGCTCGGCTTTCAAAATGGCGGACCTGGCGGAGAAAATACCCGTCTGCGCACCGTAATGAAATCTCAATTTTCAACGCCGAGCCGCAGCGGTGCGAGCCGCGCGGGCCAATGAAACAACCGCGAAACACACGAACAAAACAAAATGAATGGCCGGCCGACTTCGGCTGCGCTGAAGGCGCTACGGAAATTAGCCCAGGGTTGGTGCGGTCGGTGGCCGACTTCCAAGTCTGGCCGTGTGCAAGCACCTACCCTGGGTAATTGCCAAAAAAATTACTCCACCCTGAAGGGGTGGCGGAGGCTTTTCTTCGCCGGACAGATTGATATTCTTTCCGCATGGCAACGGCTCCACGATGATGCGGGCGTTGTGGTAGTCTTCCACAAACTTCGCGTTGCTCGCGGCGAACTGCGGCACAAGCGCGTCCATCTGATCGTTCAACCCGGCATCGGCGGCGGCAAACTCATCAGCCAGCTGCTTGGCTGTGGGCATACGGACTTCAGGCTTGCCGTGCGATCTCCGCACCGCCGGATTTAGATCTGCCGCGATGCCCTCCTCCGCCCGTTTTTAACCCCCCTTCGCGGTCGAAATCTGGCCTGGAAATATTTAAAAAATTTCTTTTGACAAGTTTGTATATGCGGTGCAATATACCCCAGTCAACCCCATGGCGGGGCTGTGGTGCGTTGGCCGGCAAAAACAGTTTCAACCGCTGGCGGGGCTGGCGGGATTCAGTGGCGGTGCTGCTGGATTGGGGCTGTGGCTGCTTCCAAACTTTCGTTTGGGCCTTTCCCGGTGGGATGGGGTGTAAAATCAGGCGCGTGCGAACGCGGCTGGCCAACATCTGAAACCATTAACGTCCGCCCAACACAAACCGGCGGACAACAAGCTGTGGCACCGGTCTCTGACCGGCGGTTGCAGTTGGATTCTGGCCGTCCTCGGTTGCCAACTGAAGAGTTGGTCCGTTCGGCTCGGATCCGGAAAGGACCATATGCACGACGAGAACACCGTTCAGCGTTTTATTGAACTCCGCGCCCAAGGCTGGAGCTATGCGCGGTTGATGACCGAACTCAACGTCACCAAACCCACCCTCATTGCCTGGAGCCGTAAACACCAGTTCTCGATTCAAAACCTCAAGGCCATCGAGTTGGAGGCCTTGGGCGAAAAATGGCTGACGTCCGTGGCCGACCGCGTCAACTCGCTGGGCGAACAGCTTCGCGTGGTCGAGACCGAACTCAAGCAGCGGAGTGTGGGCGACCTCACCACGCCGCAGCTCTACACCGTCGCTCGCAGCCTGCGCCGGCAGATTGAATCGGCCACGGGTTCGCCTGGGTTCACCGTCCCGGTAAATGAGATTCCGGCGGCGGAATACCACGAACAGGTCCAGGATTGGCAGGGGTAGGTGAATGCCCGTCCGGAAGTTTCTCGGCAAAAAATGAAAAGTGGTAAAGAAATGGTAAAGTTTTAGATGCTCTATCAACCACTTACACAAGTTGCCCGGCTGCCTGGTAAAGAAAATGGTAAAGCCCTGATCGGCGGGTAGAGCGGTGCTGTGCACCGCCAGATTGGCCGCCGACCAGCCCATTGATATGAGCCGCCATACCCATCGCCGAACGACGCGCACTAACGTGCGCCGTTCTGATCGCAACTTGAACCGCGCCTGCCTGCGGGGCCGCCGCTCCGGGCCGGACGACTTTGCCCAAATGCTCACGGCTATGGGGCGGGCCGTCCGCGCCCACCGGAAGTTGGCCCGGTTGGCCCCGTCGTTCTTCGATGCGGCTGTGGTGGCGCGCGAGCGCGAGAACCGTGCCGAATCGCGCCGCTGGATGGAAATGTGGGAACCCGTGTTGGCCAAGGCCTACGGCGTGGCGCCGGAGCCGGTGGCGGACCGCATCCCTGGGCCGCCGCTGCCATCGCCGGCGACGCAGCGGGCGGTGGATCGGCAATTGGCGGAGTTGCCGTTATGGCTGGCGGCGGCAGATGCCGCCGGCGAGCGGCACCGTCAGCGCCAGCCGCACGCGCTGCCGACCTTGAGCCGGCTGGCGCGGCTGCTGCAGCTCGCGTTCGACCTCAAAAAAATGGTCTTGGGGCTGGACTCAAAAAATCCGCTGCCCGAAAAGCTCATCTACGACTATGAGTTCACCGACCTCAAGCGCGCCTATGGTCATCTATGCGATGCCGCGCCATCCACCGTCGTCGCGAGCCCTGCTGTCACCGCCCCGCCTCCATCGCCCTCGCCGACAAAGGCTGACTGCTCAGTTGCTGCGCCGCCCGCCTCCCTCGGCTCCCAACCTGTCCCCGAACACTCAAACCTCGCCGTCGCCCATTCATCCGTCCCGGCTCCGCCCCGTTGCGATGTCTGGAGCCGGTGGGCCAGACAAATACGCAAGTGAAGTAAAAACAACTTGCCCGCCGCCGGGATCTCGATTGGCGGGATTGATTAAAATCGCGACGCGAACGGAGGAAATCCTTTCGCGTGGTTTGCCGATTTCGCGGTCTGGCTTCCGCTTGTTGCTGCGCCTGTTCAGCCAGTTGTTTCTCCCGTTCGGCGATGCGTTATTTCCATCGGCTGTCGGGATTCACGCTCACCCAGATGATGGGTGTTTGGAAATTCAAACCTTCCAGAATCAAGCGCCGCAACACTTCTTATATTTCTTTCCGCTGCCGCAGGGACACGGATCGTTGCGCCCGACTTTGGGCGGAGCAATGTATGGTTCGGGAATTATCCATTCTGAATTATCCGCTGAACCTTCAACTGCTGGAACAATGGCCTCCATTGTGGCAATCGTCTCGCGCAAGTCGGCATTTTCCCGCTTGTAAGCCTCAATTTCTTCACGCGTTTCGGCCATTTGACGGTTTATTTCCGAGAGTGAATTTGGTTTGCGCGGCTGGGTGCGCCGTTGCTTGAGACCGAAGTGAATTTGCACGTCTTCCCAATCCCCATTGACCGATTCATCCACCCGACCAGCCGCGAAGGCTTGCTCGATAGCTGGCAGCGCTTCGACCGCCCGCAAATCCCAGAGCGCCGAAATCACAAACGTGTTCACCGTTTCCGGCTGATCGGTGAATTTCTCCAACTGCTTGGCCAGCCGCGCCACGCACTCGGCGCGCAATTCCGGATGCGCTTGCCCGATGTGGCCGAGAGTATCTGCCGCCGTCACGCGCGCCCATTCGCCGTGCGTTGTGTCGGCCAGATAATTTGCGATCGGTTCAATGGCCGGTGCTCCGATGAGCGCCAGCGCTTCGGGCAGATCGGACATGACCCAATCATCGGAATCATCGGCCCGCTGAAATAGCGCGAGCAGCGGCGCGATGGCTTCTGGCGCGCGCGGGTGGCCGTCCGCAAGGACTTGGCCCAAGGCACGCCACGCGTGAACCGGAGCCCAGACCAACTTGTTTTTTTGCGGGCCATCGTTCAGCGCTTCATCGATGGCCATGCGGATCAATTCCGGCACGGCCTCCGCCAAAATACCCAAGGCGGCGTAATCCCGCGATTCGTTGCGACGCGGTTCGCCCAGTGAAAGCAGCCGATTCACCGGCGGCGCGTAGGAATTTGCGGCGGTTGTGGCGAGGTCGGACATTCGCGTGTTTGGCTTATTTCGCGGTCAAGTTCCCGCTTGTTTCTTCGCGTAATCGGCCAGGTGTTTCTCCAGTTCGGCGATGCGTTGCTCGATTTCCTTGCGGTCGGCGCGGTGTTCGTCCATTTCCATTTTCGGGAACATGCTCTCCGCGTAATACGGCAGATGGCCGGAGGTTTTATACATTTTCTCCTTGGCCAGATGCGGCGTGCGGACGCGGACGTAGCCGGCGGCGAATTCGGTTTCCTTGGCCAGCTTCTCCAGCTCCTCGACGAGCACCGTGCCCTTGGGCAGCCACAGCGGCATGCCTGGCCCGACGTATTCCGTATCAATCGCGAACAGCCCCATCTCCGCGCCGATCTTGCGATGGTCGCGGCGCTTGGCCTCCGATTGCATTTTCTCCCACTCGTCGAGCGTGGTCTTGTTCTTGAACGCCGTGCCATAGATGCGCTGGAGCTGCGGGCCTTTTTCGTCGCCCTTGTAATACGCGGCGGCCACGCTGGTGAGCTTGAACGCGCCGATGTTGCCCGTGCGCATCACGTGCGGCCCGGCGCACAGGTCAATGAAATC
>CAIMLG010000124.1 GCA_903842235.1 uncultured Verrucomicrobia subdivision 3 bacterium | reverse complement strand
TGGAGCGGAGGGCCAAACGTGACCACGGAAAATTATTTCAACCAAATGGCCGCTCAAGGCCAGTCATTCTTCAATGCTTCCGGTGATGGGGATGCCTTCGTGGATGGCTCAAGTCACGATGTCAATAATTCCAGCCAGACGACGTATCCGTCCGGCAGCCCGAACATCACTCAGGTCGGTGGAACGGTTTTGGTCATGTCTGGATCGGGCGGGTCCTATGCCTCAGAAACCAATTGGAATGACAACACGCCAAACCCCCATGGCGGTTACTGGGGCAGCAGTGGGGGCATCAGCACCAACCCGATTCCTTATTGGCAGACCAACATCAGCATGACGGCGAATCACGGATCCACCACTAATCGCAATATCCCCGACGTGGCGCTGACCGCTGTCAATTGCTACGTCAAATACGGTAATGGCAGCAGCGGTCCGTATGGCGGCACCAGCGCCGCCGCCCCGCTGTGGGCGGGTTTCATGGCGCTGGTCAACCAGCAGGCGGCGCTGGGCGGTAGATCACCGATCGGCTTTGCCAATCCGGCGATTTACGCGATCGGCAAAAGTGCCAATTACACCAATTGTTTTCACGACATCACCGCCGGTGACAATTTCTGGTCGGCCAGCCTGACGAACTTTCCCGCAGTGACTGGTTACGACCTATGCACCGGCTGGGGTTCGCCGAATGGAGCCGGTTTGATCAATGCGCTGGCGGGCCTGCCCGCGATTTCGCCGGTCGCGGGTTTTACCGCCGTTGGCGCGGTGGGCGGGCCGTTCTCCCCGGCTTCGATGGTATATTCACTGACGAATTCCACTTCGTCTAACCTGCTCTGGTCGTTGGTCAGCCCGTCGAGTTGGTTCAACGTCTCGCCGACCAACGGCACGCTGGCCCCCAATGCGGTGACTAATTTCACGGTTAGCCCGTCTGCGGCAACCTACCAATTGTCGGCCGGGATTTATCCGGCGAATATCGTTTTTACCAATCGCAGCGCCACCGCTGCATTGAATATTTCGTGCCAGATATCCATTGGTCAGGATCTGGTCGAGAACGGTGGCTTCGAGACCGGTGATTTTACCAGCTGGAGCCGATCGGGAAATCTGGCGGACACCGGCATTAATAATAACCTTTATGTGCACTCCGGAAACTTCGGGGTTCAAGCTGGCCCCATCGGCAACGCGCCCCTGGGTTTTCTCGCGCAAACTTTGCCGACCACGCCGGGGCAAAATTATCTAGTGTCGCTCTGGATAAATAGTTTGTACGGCAGCACGCCCAACCAGTTTCAGGTGCAATGGAATGCCAGCACTGTTTTTAATCAAACCAACCTGGTTGTACCCGCCACTTGGACAAACCTGTTACTCACGGTTGCGGCCACCGTCACCAACACGGTCCTCCAATTTGGTTTCCGGAATGACAACGATTACTTCGGCCTTGACGACGTGAGCGTTACCCCCATCCCCGTGCCCACGATCATCGCGTTGGGCAAAAAAACCAACACCCTGACGTTTACCTGGAATTCGCTCGCCGGCGTCGCCTACCAAATCCAATACAAAACGAACCTGCTGCAAACCAACTGGATTAACCTGGCGACCAACACGGCTGGCGGCCTCACCGTCACCTTTACCAATGCCACGGGTCCGGATCCGCGCCGGTTTTATCGCATCCGGCAGCTGCCTTGAATTCGTGACGAAGTTCGCCTAAAGTTAAATGATTAATCTTAATACCTTGAATAATATTAAAACTTTTGCGCGCGTGGTCGTATTTGCGGCCGGGGCTTTCGGTTGCGCGCTGCTTACCAGCCAGGGAGCGGAACCCGGGCGGCTGGTCTTGCGTGATCACGTGCCCAAAGCGATCGCCGGTCTGGCGCCAGCTGGACGGTTGGCCGTGACGGATCAATTGACTTTGGCCATCGGCCTGCCGCTGCGGGACGCAGCCGGTTTGGACCAGTATTTGGCGGAAGTTTATAATCCGGCCAGCTCGAATTACCGGAAATATCTCACGCCGGAGGAATTCACCGTGCGCTTCGGTCCGACAGAAGCCGATTATGCCGCCGTGCAGGAATTCGCCCGTACCAACGGACTGGCCATCACCGGTCGGCATCTCAATCGTCTGGTTTTGGACGTGACGGGCCGGGTCGGGGACATTGAAAAGGCGTTTAATGTGGTGCTCCGAACTTACCACCATCCGCGCGAGAACCGCGACTTCTTTGCGCCGGAGGCTGAGCCGTCTTTGCCCGTGCCCTTGCCCATCCAACATATCAGCGGGCTGGATAATTATTCCGTGCCGCATCCCCAGAGCGTGACCCGGCCGATGAACGCCGGTTCCCGGGTTGCGCCGCAGGCGGGTTCGGGCAGCGGTGGCAGCTATTTGGGCAACGATTTTCGCGCCGCCTATGTGCCGGGCACGCCGCTCACCGGCAGCGGCCAGAGCGTGGCGCTGCTGCAGTTCGACGGCTATTATGCCAGCGATATCGCGGCGTATCTGACGACCGCTGGTTACCCGATCAGCCTGACGAATGCGCTGGTCAACGTGGCAGTCAACGGCGGCGTTGCCACGCCCGGCAGCGGCAACAGCGAAGTCTGTCTGGATATTGAAATGGTCATGGCCATGGCCCCCGGGGTTTCAAAAATCTATGTTTATGAAGGCCCCAACGGTAGCACGGCTTGGTCTACCATCTTGAGTAAAATCGCCAATGACAACCTGGCGAAACAAGTCAGTTGTTCGTGGGGGGCGACGTCGCCCGGTTCGCCGGACACTACGTCCGAGAGTATTTTCAAGCAGATGTCCGCGCAGGGGATGTCCTTCTTCAATGCCAGCGGGGATTCGGATGCGTTTGTAAGCGGCATTCCATTTCCCTCCGAAAGCACCAACATCACGCAGGTGGGCGGCACCACCTTGAGCACTACCGGCCCGGGGGGCGCTTGGGCGAGCGAGACAACCTGGAACTGGGATACCAGCGGTCAGCCGGGGGTCGGTTCCAGCGGTGGACTCAGCCTGAATTACGGGCTGCCGAGCTGGCAGCAGGGCCTGAGCATGACCGCCAACCATGGTTCAACGACCCGGCGCAACGTGCCCGATGTGGCGCTCACGGGCGACAACGTCTATGTGAAATACAACAACGGCACCACCGGGATATTTGGGGGCACGAGTTGCGCCGCGCCTTTGTGGGCTGGTTTCCTGGCGCTGGTGAACCAGCAGGCGGCCATGACGGGCAACTCGCCGGTCGGATTTGTCAATCCGCCGCTCTACGCCATCGGCAAGGGCGGTAATTACAATGCCTGTTTCCACGACACCGTCAGCGGCAATAATTATTGGGCCAGCAGCCCGACAAATTTCCCCGCCGTGACCGGCTTTGACCTTTGCACCGGCTGGGGCACCCCCAACGGAACCAACCTCATCAATACCTTGGTGCCGCCGTTATATTTTGTGGCGATCACCAACGCCGGCTGGTCGCTGCAAGCCGAAAGCGCGGTGCCCGCGAATGGCGCGATCGATCCCGGAGAAACCGTGACGGTGAGTTTTACGCTGCTGAATCAAGGCTCTCTGGCTTCCGGAAATCTGGTGGCTACGCTCCAGCCGAATGCCGGGGTGATGGCTCCGAGCGGCCCGCAAGCTTACGGTGCGCTGGCGCCTTTTGGCGGTTCGGCCAGCCGCCCATTCTCTTTTACTGTGGCTGGAACGTGCGGTGCCACTATCAATGCCGCTTTGCAGATTCAAGACGGCACCAACAATCGCGGCACCGTCACCTTCGTCTTGCCGTTGGGCAAAGGACTCGGGCTGACGCAAAATTTCGACGGGGTGGCGGTTTCCAACCTGCCTTTGGGTTGGACCAGTGCCAATGTGTCCGGCGCGGCGGCGAGCTGGGGAACGACCACGGCGGCCTTTGACACGTTGCCGAATTCAGCCTTTATTGCTGATCCGGTCAATTCCGGCCAGAACGCGCTGGTTTCTCCGCCCGTCAATATTTCCACCACCAATGCCCAGCTTTCCTTCCGGCATAATTATAGTCTGGAATATGCTGGCAACCGGAATAAAACCTATTACGACGGCGGGGTGCTGGAGATTCAAATCGGGAATGGCAGCTTTATTGACATCGTTGCCGCAGGAGGGAGTTTTGTCTCCGGCGGCTATAATCATACCTTGGCGACCTCCTCGGACAACCCGCTGGCCGGGCGTTCGGCTTGGGCCGGAAGTTCGGCCGGCTGGAGCTCGGTGGCGGTGAAGCTTCCGGTTTCCGCTGCCGGTCAAAACATTCAACTGCGGTGGAATTGTGCCTCCGATACCGCCAATGCCGGCACGGTCACCGGCTGGTATGTGGATTCCATCTTGATCACCGATGGCGTGCCCAGCTGTGCCGTGGTCTTCACGGACCTCGCGGTTGGGCAGTCGTTGGCGGCGGGTTCATTGTTGTCCGGACAAAATCTGGTTTACACGCTTTCCGTCACCAACCTTGGCCCGCAGTCGGCCGCAAATGTGGTTCTCACTGACAGTGTGCCGGCAAATGCCAGTTTTGTCTCCGTCGCGCCCGCCGGCACTTATGCCGCTGGCTCCGTCACCCTTCCCATTGGCACCTTGGGCGTTGGGGCCGTCACCAATTTCACCCTGACGCTTGCGCCCGGCGGCGGCAGCGTGTTCACGAATCTGGTCGGCGGCAGCACCGTCACACCGGAAACCAGCTTCGCCAACAACAGCGCCCCGCTCGTTTCCACGCAGGTGGTTGCTGTGCCGGCCAGCCTCAGCGCCAGGCCGGCCAGTCAGTCGATTGAATGCGGCAGTAACGCCTTGTTCTCGGTTGCCGTCACCGGCACCGCGCCGGTGAACATCCAGTGGAGCACGAACTCGGTGCCCGTCGCCGGGGCCACGAACAGCAACTTCATCCTGACCAACCTTCATCTGTCCGGCACGGTTGCCGTCACCGTCAGCAACCTCTACGGCGGCGCAACGAGCAATGCCGTGGTGACGGTGCTCGACACTTTGCCGCCGGTGATCACGCTCAATGGAGCAAATCCGTTTTTTGTGGAACTTGGAAATGTGTTTGCGGATCCCGGGGCCGCGGCGATGGATACTTGCGCTGGCTCCGTCGTGGTCGCGGTCAGTGGCGCGGTCAACCCCAATGCCATTGGCACCAATACGCTGACCTATACTGCGAGCGACGGAAGCCACAGCGCCACCAACGCCCGCACGGTCATCGTGCGCGACACCACGCCGCCGGTGGTTGCGTGGAGCTTTACGAATTGGGTGTTGGCGGCGGGCACGAATTGCAGCGCGTTGATGCCGGACGTGACGGGCACCAACTTTCTCCGCGCCACCGATAACTCTAGCCCCCTGACCATTTCGCAAAGCCCGACTAACCTGACGGTTTTGCCCGCTGGCACCAACCAAGTCATCATCACGGTACTGGATGCTTCCGGGAACCTCGTCTATTCAACCAACCAAATTCTGGTTCAGGATCAAACGCCGCCAGTGGTCACCCTCTTGGGCAATAATCCGCTTTATCTCGATCTGGGGAGCGCGTTCGCTGATCCCGGCGCGTCGGCGTTTGATGCCTGCGCGGGCGTGGTGCCGGTGACCTTCAGCGGCACGGTCAACTCCAATGCCGCGGGCACGAATCTGCTGACCTACACGGCCGATGATGGTAATGGCAACACCAACGCCGCCATGCGCTGGGTCATCGTGCAAGACCCCACGCCGCTCATCGCCAGCGTCGCCGTGGTGACCAACGGAGTCGTGACCTTGCATCTCGGCGGCGCCCCGAACCATACCTACATTTTGGAAACCACGGACGAGGTTTTCCCGGCGCACTGGCTGCCGGTTGCCACCAATACGCTCGGCGAAAACGGCGTTTGGCAGTTCGCGGATTCAACGGTTACGAATCTTCCGCATCGGTTTTACCGGTTGAAACTCGCGCCCTAGCCTCACCCACCGCCCCTCCGCCGACTGCTTGCTCTGGTGGGCTAAAAATTGCAAGCTGGGCGCGTGAGCCAATTCCTCCAGCGCGTGGAAGCCGCCCTGCTTAAAGACCGGCTGCTTCCGCGGGGAAAGAAAATCCTCGTGGCGGTGTCCGGCGGTGCCGATTCGCAGGTGCTGCTGGCGGCGCTCCATTCGCTGGCGGACAAATATCGCTGGCAACTTTCGGTGGCGCATTTCAATCACCGGTTGCGGGGGCGCGCCAGCCAAGCCGACGAAAGCTTGGTATGCCGGACCGCGGCCCAGTTCTCTCTGCCGTTTTTTAGCGGGCAGGCGGACGTGGCCAGATTCGCGCGGCAGGCGAAAATTTCCTTGGAAATGGCGGCACGCCGGCTGCGCCACGAATTTCTGGCCCGCATCGCCCGCGAACAGAAAATTTCAACTATTGCGCTGGCCCATCATGCGGATGATCAGGTGGAACTGTTCTTCCTGCGGTTGCTGCGCGGCGCCGGCGGCGCGGGACTGGCCGGCATGAAGTCTGGTTCGCCCTCGCCGGTGGATTCAAAACTGAGGCTGGTTCGGCCGCTGCTGGGTTTCACCAAGGCTGATCTGATCGAGTTTGCCGGTGAACAAAACATCGCTTTCCGGGAGGATGCCTCGAATCTGACGGCGAATTTTTTGCGCAACCGGATTCGCAATGAACTGCTGCCGCTGTTGCAAAAGGAATATCAGCCGGGGCTGAACCAGACCGTCTTGCGATTGATGGAAATCACCGGGGCGGAGACGGAATGGGCCCGCCAGACGGCGCGGGAATGGGAGCAAACAAGCCGGCGACCGGATTTCGCCGGTCTGCCAGTGGCAGTTCAGCGGAAAGTTATCCAGGCGCAGTTGCACCGGCTTGGCCTGGTATCCGATTTTGATTTGATCGAGCAATTGCGGCTTTCGGTGGATAAACCGGTCAGCGTCAGCGCCACCTTGGCGGTCGCGCGTGATACCGCCGGAATGATCGTTTGCAAAGAAATGGCAGGCACGCTATTCAGTGGGGCACAACACCGGCTGAAATTCACGGGCCAGGCCGGGCGGGTGAACTTTGGCGGGCAGGAGTTTCGCTGGCAAATCCGGGCTGGCAATCCGGCGATTTCATTAGCCAAACCAGCGAACCGGGAATTCTTCGACGCCGATCGCGTGGGTGGGGAAATCATCCTGCGCCATTGGCAGACGGGGGACCGGTTTCGGCCAATCGGCATGAAGTCGGCGGTGAAACTGCAGAACCTGTTTGTGAATGCCAAAATTCCGGCCGCACGCCGCCGGAGCTTGGTTGTAGCCGCGACTGCCGCCGGGGAGATTTTTTGGGTGGAGGGCTTGCGGATTGGAGAAAAATACAAGCTCACTTCTGCCACCCGGCGGCAACTTTGCTGGGGTTGCTAACTGGCCGAAATACTTCCGGCCAGACCGGGTTCCTCCGCTGGCTCGCTATTTGACTTTCCATTCTAAAATGCCGCCGGAAAATCCCTCGGCCAGTTGCACCTGCAGGCGCAGTTGAGTCGTTTCGATGGTTGGAAATTCCACGAGGTTCCAGGCATCTTTCTTGAGCTGGTAATCCGCGGCATTCCCGGCGGGAACCCAAGTGCTGCCCGATTTGTAGAGCAAGCGCCAGGAAACCGGCACGCGGCATTGGCCAATCCCGGTGTCATCAAACCAATACACCTCGGTGCTGGAAATCTTCTTGGGGGCATCAAAGTCATATTGCACCCATTCGATGAAGCCGCGATGATTCCACCAGGTGAAACGCGGGATGTCCAGATCATGGGAATTTTTTGGCTCCATTCCATCGCTCAAGGCGTCCACCGTGTCTGTCGCGGCACAATGCGATGCGCTGGCTTTGTAGGCGGGCTTGAGCCCCGCCGGAGCAATCCAAAGATGGGCGTTGGTGCCCGCCCCGATGGTGGGGAAAGCCGAGATCCGCAGGCGGGCGGCTCCCATCGGAATCAGGGTCACCTTTTCCAGCGGTTCGGCGCTCACGGCCGGACTGGCCTGCAAGGCTCCCGCCAGCTCATGCCGATCCAGTGTCCATTGGGGAATCTTCTTGGCTTGAGCAATGATTTGAAGGGGAGCGCTGTCGGGGGTGAAAGGGAAATTATCCTTTGGCCAGGCGCCTTTCTTGAGGGTCAATGATTTTTCCAGATTCGCCTCATCCAGCACCAACCCATAATTCCATGGGGTGGTGGGATAGATTTCAAACGAAGGCCACTTGGAGGGATCGGCCGATTTCTGCCAGGCGGAATCGCCAATCGCGGTCTTGGCGCTGTCGCGCTGTTCGTAGCGTTCGCCGATTTTCAGCGAGAAGGTCAGCGGGCCGTAGTTCACGCTGACCCCGTCATGATTGGCCGACCAATGTTGCAAGGCTATCGCCATGGGCAGGACCAGCGTCACCGTGTCGTTGTTTTGCCATTCGCGCTCCAGGCGGACATATTTTCCTGCCACGAGGTCAGCGGACCGGACTTTGCCATTCACGGCCACGGTGGCCGTCTGGCACCACGCGGGAAGGCGCAGGTAAAGCGGGAAGCTCGTGGTTTTTTCCAGGCGCACCGTGAAATGGATATTTTCCTCGAACGGGTATTGGGTTTCCTCCGTGAGGCGCACGCGGGTTCCGGCGCCGACTTGCGCGGTGACTTCGCTGGCCGAATAAACCGCCGCGCAAAGGCCGTTGTCCGGCGTGGCCAGCCAGAGGTGCTTGGTGAAATACGGCCAGCCCATGGAGTGGTTGTGCTGGCAGCAGCGTGAGCTGAACGGGTTCATCATCAGGAACGGCCCGGCGTTTTGAATGCCCGGCGAATGATTCTTGGCATCGCTGACCACCATGTTGGGCGCGGTCAGATAGCGCAGGCCGCGAAAATCCGGGAGCACGGCGGCGGGATACGAATTGAACGCCACGGTTTCGCACTGATCCGCCCAGAACGGATCGCCGGTGATTTGCAGCAGCAGTTCGTCGGACAGCATTTGCTCCACTAGGCCGCAAGTTTCCACGCCTTGATGCGGGTCGCCGTAGCCGGGCCGGCAGTTTTCGTCGCCGCCAAACATGCCGCCGGGCACTTGGCCGTAGCGCTTGCGGACTTCATAAAAATCGGCATAAGTTGCCAGCAACTCGGCTTCGTTGTGGGTTTGCAGATAATGCGTGGCCGGCTCGCGGAAACACTGGGCGATGTTGACATTATGCCAGTTCGGCAAATCATTCTTAAGCTCCCAGTTGGCAGTGCAGCGGTGGATTTTTTCCGCCAATTGCAGCAAGGTGGCGTCGCCGGTGCGGTTATAGAGCCAATAGACGCTGTAGAGGTTGTCGCCGCCGCGCATCTTCTGCCAGTAGTGCGTCAGAAACTGGTGGTCCGGAACGGTGAGCTGATAGTGAAAATACTTCGTCATCAGATCCAACACGCGTTGGTCGTTGGCATGCTCGTAATACGTTTGCAGGCAAAACAGCATGAGCATGTTTGCCCAGTAATCGCGGGAACCGTCGTCCGAAAACCGTTGATCCGGGCCGAAATCACCATCATCTCGCTGGCTGTTCAAAACGCCATCAATCCACGTCTGGCTTTCCGCGATGATTTTTCGGTCGTTTAGGACATAGCCGAGTTGGAGGTAGCCCTTGAGCCAGTAAGGGAGTTCTTCCCAGCCGTATTTGCCCTTGCCGTTCTTGTTCAACCAGGCGTTGTCCTCCTTTTGCAGCCAGGCGCTGATTTCGCCCAGGTTGCCGCAGAGGCCATCGCGCTGGCGCTGGAGAAATTCCAACAGCCAGCCACGCGGCTGCACGGCACCGGCGGGCAGGGCAATAAACCGGCTGGGTAACAGGGGCGTGCGGTTGCTGATATAATTGGTGTTGGTTGCGCTGGTCGCCGGGCGGTCAACCACGGTGAGGCTGTCGGCGCTAACAACGCGGAAGGCAACGAGGACCGTCGCGAGAATAAGAGAACTGGACAATTTCATGGTTAATGGGCTATGGCACAAGCCAGTTGGAATGATCAAATGATAAAACAAGGAGCCAAAAAAAACCAATAAATTTGCCGTCCAAAAACCGCCCTAGCGGAAACCCGTTGAGGGGTTTCCGCTAGTTTTTGATCAAAAGGCAATTTAGTCAGCGTGTTTTCTGGGGGTTAACGAGCTGGCCGCGCCGGTTTGGTCTCCACATTTACGAAGCCCAGATCAATGTATTGACCGCCGCTGACTTGATGGCAATGGATGGCGACCAGGTTTTTCCCTTCTTTGAGAGCGGCGCGACCGGCGGTGGTCAGCGGGAACAGGGTGTAGCCTTCCACCCAGCCCGTCGCTTTTACGGCGAGCACGCCGTTAATATAGATTTGCGCGTCTTCGTCATGATGCAGCCAAGCCTGTAAGTTATCCCATTTGCCGGCCGGCAGGTTGATTTCGCGGCGCAGCCAGATGTCGGAGGTATTCCACTGGGTTCCGACCACGGCGCCGGGCGTGTTGGTGACGCCGAAACCGGACTGACCTTGAGCCCAGTCAGCGTCCGCAAAATCGGGCTGGAACCAGTCGGAACCGGGCCGGCTGGTGGTGTAACGCCACTGGGCCGCCGCCTTGTCCGCGGCCGGAACCAGAGTGGTCATGCCGGGCGGCTTGGGCATGGGCGCCCAGTTTGCGGCGTGCGTCTGATCCCGCTTGGCCCACTTGGACCAGACGGCTTGGTCATAGAGCATTTGCAGGAAAACTCCACCCACCACCGGGCGGGCGGTGAAGCCCACCTTGTGCGCGTCCTTAGTCTGATACCAATCAGTCATGGGTGAACGATTGGGAGTTTCATTCACGAAGCGGTAAACCGGTGCCACCAGCGCGTCGAAGTCGCTGCGATCCTGCGTGAGGGTGGCGGTCCAGAGCGTCCAGTCGAGCTTGGTGTAAGCCTTGCGGTTGTCCAGCGGCAGGCCGTATTGGTTCAGCGTCTTCTTGTAGAAGTCCATTTCCTTGCGCCAGGTTTCCGCCGGCCAGAGGTTCAAGCCGAGAATGCGGTCCCAGGTGGCGTTATATTTCTGGCTCCAGGATTCCGGCTTGTCGAATGCCAAGCGATAATGATCGCCGCTGTCCGCTTCCTGGACCCAGCGCTGGGCGAACGCTTTGGCCGTCTGGGAATATTCCGCCGCCCTGACCTGGTCGCCGCGCATGTCGCATAATTTTCCAAAGCAGGCGAGGCCACAGATGGCTTTCGCGCTTAAGTTGACGTTGTGGGCCAGATGCCCGGCAAAGTCGTCGGTGCAAAGCTGGTTTTCCGGATCAAACCCTTTTTCCTTGAGATACTCGGCCCATTTCTGCAACTGGGGCCAATAGCGATCCGCAAAGCTGGTGTTGCCTTCCATCTGCGCAATGGCGGCCATGAGGATCAGCAAATTGCCGGATTCTTCCACGGGCATCTGATTGTTCACGCCGCGCTCGCCGTCGCCATAGACTTGGCCGTTGGCCTGCGGATAGGTGCCAAGATCGTGCGGGGCAAAGGGAAATTTCCAGCGGGCGCTGGCGGCATATTCCATGAAGGGAACGAGGAATGACTTGGCCAGCGAAGGTCCGAGCAGGAGAAATTGCGGGGCCATCGGATAGAAGACATCCGAAGTGCCGATGCAGCCGTTGGAATGATTTTCTTTGCAGAACTGGAGCGGTTGGCCGTTGTCGTCCGCTACAAATTTTCCGGCGGCAAAGCATTGGCGATAAGCGAGGGCGCAGATCTTGGCGTAATTTTCCCCGCCGGCCTTGGTTAAATCCGCCATCATTTCGGCGTCAAATTTGGCGCAGCGTTTCTGGAGGGATTCATAATCCTTCACGGCCGCCTTGAGCAGATCGGTCGCTTCCCAGCCGTTGCGCCGCCAATAGGGCCGGAGATTTTCCTGCAGGTATTGGATCGAATACAAATCATCATAGGCGAGCACCAGCCAGCGGGAAGCGGGTTTGGCCCCGACTTTGAAGCTGGCAAATTTCAAAGCCGCCACGGCCGCTGTCGCGGCCACCGGACTGTTGTTGGTGATATTGAGCTCGCCCGTCGCCCCGGTCGAATCGGCGGTAAGATAGAGATAGCCCCAGTCAATCCGCAGGTCGTCGCCCCGTTTGGCCAGAATGGGCTGTTCTTTGGATCCGATCTGCAGGGTGGTGAGCCCGCTGATTTTGACCGGCGTGCCCACGACTTCCTGGCGACCTTCGTTGACGGTGAGTTCGCCATTGGCGGTGAATTGAATGGAGACGTTGTGGGACTTCCCGTCGGTGGCTTGGAATGTGTAGGTCACATAGGTGATCGGACGTGACAGTAGGTCGATGTCGTCCGGCAGGGCTGGCGTCATGAAGGTCAGCGTCAATGTTATGCCGGCCCCCGCGAAGGAATAGACCGTCCGGGTGGGCAGAACTTCCAACTGGGTTTGCTCCAGCGCCGGCCCTCCGGCGGGATCTTTGCCCATGACGCGGTAGGTTTGGCCGTCAATTTGCACGGAACTGGCGAGCCGGTTTGGCTTGCCCGTCCAGTGAACCGTGTCGGCGTCCGCCAATTTGTCGGCGGGTGACCAGATGCTGAAATAGGGATCGCAGGCCACCAGTGGAACCGCTGGCGGCCGCAATGTTTCGGCTGACAAATTAAAGGCCAGCAGGGATGCGAGAAGCGAGCCAGCGAGGGCTGATCGGCTAACCGTTTTGCTAATTAATTTCATTTTGCTCTGTTGTAATAAGTTGCTTTGTAATGAATTGAGTAACACTAAGAGAATCCTCGCAAATATTTTGGGGCGGATGCAACTTTAATTCAATGGGGAATGCGCTGCGCCATCAAGTGGCCTGATCTATCACCCTTGAATCGGACCGCCAAATTTATCAATCGCCTGCATTGGCCAGCGGCTGGTGCGCATGATCGGGTGGCTCGTTTTATGGCTGAATCAGCAAAGCCAAGTCAATGAACTGGCCGCCGCTGGTCTGATGGGTATGCACCGCGAGCGTGTTGTTGCCCGGCTTGATGGCTTTCTTCAGCGCCTCCGTGACTGCAAAGGCATCATAATTCGAGAGGTAGCCGCTCTGTTTCCAAATGAGCTGGCCGTTAACATAAACCTCGGCGTCTTCGTCGTAATTGATCACCAAGGCAGCGGCTTTGAGATCGGCGCCACTGGATCCAAACGTCTGGCGCAGCCAGATATCGCTGGTGTTCCACGGAGTGCGAATGCCGGGCAAAGCATTGCCAAACGGGGCCAAGCCAGATTTCCAAGCCGCGTCATCAAAGGATTTATCCAGCCAATTGGCCGCCGGGGTATTGGTGGTGAAACGATATGGCTCGGCGAGATCGCCATCTGCCGCCGCTCCGACGCGCACTTTCCAATCGTGAATCGCCCCCGCCTGAGGCGGGGCGGAAGTGGGGCCGGTTTTTTCGTAAGCGGCCGGCCGCGCGGTGGCGGCCTGCAGGCGTTTCAGGTCAAACTTGGGCCGGCGGTCATAGTAATACAGCCCGTTCTTTTCCTGTTCTACATCGGTGAGCTGGGTATAGCAAAAGCCGAATAGGTCCGGATTATCGAGCAAGGCGGCGCACAAGCCCGCGTATCGGGTATAAAATTCCTCAAGGGATTTCGGGCCGGCCCCGTAACCCCAGCCGCCTTCGGTGCTCCAGCCGATGCCGCCAAACTCGCTGATCATGAACGGCCCGCCCCGATCCGCCCGGTCGCGCCCCGCCTTGACCCCGTAACGGCTGGGCACTTGGATCGCCGCGCTGCTGGTAAAATAATCCAGCCAGCGCTGCTTGAAGCCTTCGGGATTCTGATTGTAATCGTGCTCGTCGCGCACCTCGGGGTGGGGCAGGGTATGGGTCCAGCCGCTGGTTTCCAGCACCGGCCGGGTGGGGTCAATGGCTTTGGTTTCCCGCCAGACGAGCTGCTGGATTTCGCCGGCGTTTCCGGCGGATTCATTGAACGGGCACCAGCCGATGATGGCGGGATGGTTGCGGTCGCGCTGCAGCACCTCGGTCCATTCATTAAGATAATTGGCATAGTTCTCCGGCTTGTAATCGTAGCCCCAGTTCGGGAATTCGCCCCAGACGAGGTAACCCAGCTTGTCGGCCCAGTAGAGGAAGCGCGGCTCGAAAACTTTCTGGTGCAAGCGCGCGCCGTTGAATCCGGCGGCCAGGGATCGCTCAATGTCGGCCTTTAACTCCTGGTCCGACGGTGCCGTCCAAATGCCGTCGGGATAAAATCCCTGATCCAGTATCAAACGCTGAAAAACGCGCTTGCCGTTGATCAAGATCGCCCGGCCTTCGATGTCCACTTTGCGCAGGCCAAAATAGCTTGCCACCTCATCTACCGTTTTTCCGTTGCGCTTCAGGGTGAATTTGAGGTCATACAGGAACGGCGCGCCGGGCTCCCATAAATGTTTTTTGCTGAGGTCAATCACCAGCTGGTTGTCGCGCCCGGAGACCGGGCGGGTGTCGGCGCCGACTTTCTTGCCCTCGGCGAACGCCTCAACGGTCAGGGTTAGATTCTTTGCCTCGCCGTTCACCGTGGCGTCTACCAGGACGCGCGACCGGTCGGGATCAGCAATGATGGAAACTTTTTCCACATAGGACGAGCCCACGGCCTCCAGCCAGACCGACTGCCAGATGCCCGTGGTGCGGGTATACATGCAACCTTCGCTGACCGAATGAGTCTGTTTGCCCGTGGGTTGCTTGCCGCTGGTGGTGTCATCGAAAGCGCGCACCACCAGCTCATTGCTGCCGTCGCGGAGGAAGGGGGTGATGTCGAAGCTGAAAGAAACATTCCCGCCCACATGGGTGCCAGCCAGCTGGCCGTTGACCCAAACCCACGTCTGATAATCCACTCCGCCGAAATGCAGCAATACCCGCCGGCTCCGCATGGCCGCTGGAACTTCAAATTGGCGGCGATACCAGACATTCTTCATGAGTCCGTAATGGGCGATGCCGGAGAGTTTGCTTTCCGGACAAAACGGCACGGTGATCTTGCTGGTCAGGTCTTTGCCGGAGGTCAGGCCGCGCGCTTCGCCGTCCCCTTGCTCATCCATCTCGAACTGCCATTCGCCGTTAAGCGTGGCCCAGTTCGTCCGATAGGCGTCCGGGCGGGGATGCTCGGGGCGGGGCGGTTCCGCGTTGGCGAGCCGGGCGCCGCCGCTGAGGGTGGCGAGCAGCCCGGCGAGGAGCAAAACGGACTGGCATTGATGGGACAGCGTGCGTTTCATAATTAAATTTAGATCCTTCTAAAATATCGGTTCGGATGGCCGTCTAGCCTATGGGCTAAAGTGCGGAAACATCCCACCCGCGCGGCTCTCTTCGCCGCCAACCCGCTTCAAGGGCGGGCGGGCGGATTGGTAGTTCCGGAGGGCTCATCCAAGATGGCGGATAATGGCAGCGGTGAACCGAAATCGGGCGTGCCATCGGGTTTCCAGGTGAATTTTTGCGCCCGCGTGGTGCGCCCGCGATAGGTATATTCGGCCGTGGTTTTGGCGTGATAGACAATCCAATCCTCGCGGCCGTCCGGTGATTTGAAAAAGCCATTATGGCCGGGACCGAAGACGCCAGCCGCATCGTTACGAGTGAAGACCGGGAGCGGAGATTGCTTCCAGGAGGCCGGATTCATCAGGTCGGCGTTGGTGGAGGCCATCAGCATGCCGAGCATGTAATCCGGCTTGCCGGTGTCGCAGGCGGAATAAACCAGAAAAAGCTTTCCCGCATGCGGCAAGAGGATGGGACCTTCGCGCACTTCGCTGCAGCCGAAGCCGGCGGCGGGGATGACCACGCCACTGCCGTGCAGCGTCCAAGGATTATCCAATGGCGCGATGGTTAAGACGTGGCCCGGGTGGGAGGCCCACAGGAAATACCAACGCCCGTCACCGGGATTTTGGAACACGCTGCCGTCAATCGCGTAATGATCATTCGCGGGATTGACCAGCCGGCCTTTGTAAGCGTAGGGACCGAGGGGATCTTTGCCCGCGCTTTCGAGCACATGCATGCGATGGCTCTCGTCCTGATTGTCCGCCGCCATGGCCGTGTAATAGAGATACCAATGATTCGTGATGAAATGAAATTCCGGCGCCCAGATGCCGCGGTTGCGGGTGGGATCGTTATCTTTCCAAACGGTCACCGGCGGGGCGGTTTTCAGGCCGGCCAGCGTCGGCGATTTCCAAATGCGAATGGCATCCCCCTGGGTGGTGGCGAGATAATAGTTGTCGTCATAGAACTCCATGTAAGGGTCCGGCCCAGGATTCAGTGGGTTCTGAAACTGGCCCGCCCGCCCTTGGCTGAAGCCGGTCAGAAGGCTGGCTCCTAAACACAGCATCCCGGTCAGGTAGGGGAATTGACGAACGGTAAAATATTTTCCCATAGGCCGTATCCGATCAAGGCGACAGGCGCACGCGGTAATAGCGCGCGGTAAAGTTGCTGGAAGCTGGATCGCTCCAGGTGAACGGCAGGGTCGGGGCTGGATTCGTCATCAGGGGCATCCAGCCGGTGGGAGAAGCCAGATTGGTGGTGCCTTCGATGATGTAATCCAGCCCGCTGCCGGCGCCGAATTGGAATTCTAGGCTGCCGCCGGGCGTGAAGGACAAATCGATTTGGGGTTTGGTTAACGAGCTCACAATAGCCTGAAAGTTCTGGGTCATGCTCAAACTGGGGGAACCGCTGTCATTCACCCGCACGGTGAACAGGTTTGTAGTATTCGCCTGCGCTGCGCCGGGGCGCCAGGCAATCGTGCCGGTGGAGGGATTGATGGCGGCCCCTTCGGGCGCACTGGCCAGGCTGTAGGACAAGGTTTGCGCCGGCAAATCCGGGTCGCTGGCGCTATTGTTGATCGTCAATGCAATCCCGGGTTGCGCCAACACATCAAACAGCGGCGTCAAACTGGGCGCATGATTCATCAGTGCCGGAACCTCGCCGGGGCTGAAGACGCGGTCGAAGATTTGCACATCATCAATGGCCCCGGCAAAAAACCCGCCGGCCACCAGGGTCTGGATGGCGCCGATGCGGAAAACAGGCGGCGCGGTTCGCGTTCCCGCCGGCCCGGTCGCGCTGGCCTGCATAATCCCGTCCAGATAAAGGCGCATCTGGCCGCTGGTCGTATCGCGAGTGGCGGCGATATGATGCCAGATGCCGTCGTTAATGCGATTGGTCGAGAGAATCGTCACATCGGTATTCCCCACGCCGAAGGCAGCATTGGTGCCCACCAGGGCGAGGCCGAAGTCATTTACGCCCCCGGGCATTTCCCCGTCCACGAGGCCCTTGCCATTATACCATTGGCCGGTGCTGGCGTTCGTGGTGGTTTTAACCCACAACGTGATGGTGAAGTCATTGCTCACCGAACGTGGAATCGTGACGTAGTTGCCCGTGCTGCCGGTGAACTGAATGGCCTGCGCCCCAAGCTTGCCAGCGGGATATGACACGCTGCCCGTCACCGTGCCGTCATTGCCGTTGCCGCTGGCGTCCTGGACATTGCCTTCAAACGGATACCAAGCCTTGGGCCCCTCGCCGGAGGCCGCACTGGTATATTCGCTCACGACCAGATTGGCGTAGCTGGAGAGGGATTGGCTGCCGTCGCCGCAATAATCCCGCACGCCAATCATGCCGCTGGAAAAATTGGGATTTGTGAGGTCCACCAAGGGCTGGCTCATGTCTGTGACAAACACCCGCAGGCGGGAACCAATAGCCTGGACTTTCAGATGATAAAAGGTGTTGGCGGCGAAGGGCACAGAAACATTGGTGATGGAATGCCAGGAATTGCTGGTGTAACCAAATTCCAACTGGTCGCTCTCCGCATTGATCCCAACGTAGTAACCGCAATAGGCGTCGGCCCCAATATCCGGCTTTGCGCTGCGAAACAGCAATCCGGCATTGCCGACCGCGCCAACCGAAACGTCTATTTCCGCCGAGAAATTCGTGAACGCCGTCGCCAGTGCCAGCGACTTGGCGCCGCCCGCCGATGCGGGCATGGTGCTGAGGGTATTGCTGCGCACGGACCAATTGCCGCCGAAAACCGTCCAGCGCTGGCTCCAAGTGGAGTCGAAGTTTTCCGTAAATGACCCCGCCGTGGGGGCCGGGGTCCCGAGATAGGGAAGCCAGCTCACGCGCAGATGCTGCGAGCCAAACGGCACCAAGGTGACCGTTTCCGTGGCGCTGCTGGAGGCGACCGGGCTCACCGGCGGCTCAAAGGCCTGCGTGCCGCGCCAGCCCACTGTCCAGCCCGGAACCGGCTTGGCGCTGGCGGTCATCGAGACCGAGGCTTGCGCCGGGTCGAACGGATTCACAGGCGTCGTCAGCGCAGTGTAAGCAAAGGCCGCGCCGGGATTGGCCGGGTCCAACTGCAAGGCATAGTTCCAACCGGTGGTCGGGCGGATTTCGTATTCATTGAAGCCCAAGCCGAGCGGATCGGGGGTGCGCACGGTCCAGTTTTCGCCAATCCGCAGGGAATAGACCAGCGGCCCGCGGCTGACCGCCAGGGCGCGACTGGCATTGGTTTGGGTTTGCACCGGCATGGGGAAATTCAGCGTCACCAAGTCACCGTTGTTCCACGTATTGGTCAGGCGCAGAAAGGACCCGGCGACGGCGGCATTCGTGACGGCCACGTCGTTGATTGTGACCGTGGCCTGGCTGCACCAACCGGGGATGCGCAGCTTCAGCGGGAAGGCGAGCGAGTTGCTGACGCTGAGGCGCAACCGGATCTGCTCCTCAAACGGATAGCTGGTGTCCTCGGTGATTTGCACTTGCTGATTGCCGACCAGGGTGTTCACCACCGTCGGGGCATAGGCCAGCGCGGCCAGCCCGCCTTCGTCCGTCGCCGCCCAGGAGTTTTGCACAAATTTCGGCCAGCCCATGTGCAGGTTGAACCGGCAGCAGGGATAGCCGGAATTCGGCCCGGGCAAGGTGGCATTGGCGTAATCCTGATTGTAGCCGTGGCCGCCATTGGTGACGATGACGTTATTGGCCAGCGTGTAATATTGGTGCCCCTTGATATTCGGCGTGAGCCCGGCGGGCAGGGCATTGAAGGTGATGGTTTCCAGGCGATCCAGCAAAGCCGTGTCCCCGGTGATGCGCGCGGAAGTTTCCAAGCTCAGCATCGCTTCCACAATGGAGCACATTTCCACCCCTTGCACCGTGGCGTTGCCGGAAAGAAATTCGGTGCCGGTATTGATGCCACAGGACATCCCATGCTCGCGCATCAAATGGTTTAAGCCCAGCGTCAGCGCATCGCGGTCGCTGGCCTGCTTGGAAAGCTGGTAGTAAACCTCCGGCATCTTGAGCGCCTGCTCGACATTGACGTTGTGTTTGGGATGAAAATCGGTGCCATAAAGCATGAAATTGTTGCTAGTCAGAATCGTCGGCCAGTCGTAAGCCTGCTGCCGGAGCAGATTCACCAAGGTGAGCAGGTTGGTGTCGCCGTTGCGGTTGAAGAGCCAGAGCGCGACTTCCATTTCGTCGCCGGCGCGGGCCTTGCCCCAGTCCGCCAGCGGTCGGCTGGGTAGATTGAGCCGCATGTATTTAAAATAATTGCTCAAGACCAGCGGGACCCGGGCATCGGCGGTGGCTTCGTAATAATCCTTCAAGGCGTAAGTGGCGATCATGCGCGGCCACCAGTCGTTGTT
>CAIMLG010000123.1 GCA_903842235.1 uncultured Verrucomicrobia subdivision 3 bacterium | reverse complement strand
GCCGGCGCGTTCGACGCATCGGCCATCGCTTCGATTACCATGCTGGGCAATCCGGGCGAACTGGCGTATTCACAGGACCAACAGGGGCTCAAGGTGACCATGCCGGCCACTGCCCCTGGCGCTGATGCGTATGCTTTGAAAATCACATTTAAGACGCCCGCGATTCCTTTGTTAAATTCGAAGGCGGTTCTGAAATGATTATATTTACTCATCGTCACGCGAGTTTGCCTATGATAAAGCAATTGGCGAAAGACAGCGCAAATACCAATGAGATCACTACTGTCCCGTTTAGTTTTTGATGACAGCGATTTCACCATTGTGAAAACTGGATAAACCCGCTGTCCGGTCATTTTTCGATTTCAATTCTGCGACGACTCCCCGAGGGTGTTCCACCGCCAACCGGCGGTTTTTCACCTTATGAACGAAGGTCGCACCGTCTTCGCCCAACTCCTCGACTTCCTGCCCAAATACGAATTCGACAAGTGTGTCGCCCGTTACCACGGCAACTTCCGCGTCCGTAAGCTGCCCACCTACGAACAGTTCCTCGTGCTGGCGTTTGCCCAACTGACGTGGCGCGAAAGTTTGCGCGACATCGAAACCTGTCTGGCGGCCCTCGGCCCAAAACTCTATCACGCCGGCATCCGCCAACCTACCGCCCGCAACACGTTGGCGGTGGCCAACGAAAGGCGGGACTGGCGCATCTTTGCCGACTTCGCCCAGGTACTCATCCAGCAAGCCACCGCGCTTTACGCCAATGAGCCGTTCCGCTTTGAACTCCAAGCCGCCGCCTATGCGCTGGACTCCACCACCATTGACCTCTGCCTCTCGCTTTTTCCGTGGGCGACTTTCCGCCGGCACAAGGCCGCGATCAAACTCCACACCCTGTTGACCCTCCAAGGCAACTTTCCGACCGTCATCATTGTCTCCACTGGCAGTCTTCATGATGTCAACATCCTCGACCAACTCGTCTGGGAAGCCGGTTCGTTTTACATCATGGATCGCGGCTACCTCGACTTCGCCCGCTGGTATCGCATCCACCAATGCGGCGCTTTCTTTGTCACCCGCGCCAAACAAAACTTTCGCTGCGCACGCCGTTACTCCCGCCCTGTGGACAAAACCACCGGCCTGCGCTTCGACCAGACTGTCGTGATGACCGGCTTGAATGCCCGGCACGATTATCCCGCCCCGCTGCGACGCATCGGTTATCGCGATCCCGAAACCGGCAAGGTGCTGGTCTTTTTGACCAACAACTTTACCGTCCCAGCGCTGACCATCGCCCAACTCTATCGCGGACGCTGGCAGATCGAACTCTTCTTCAAATGGATCAAGCAGCATTTGCGCATCAAAGCCTTTTACGGCACGTCGCCCAATGCGGTGCGCACCCAAATCTGGAGCGCCATCGCCATTTACCTGCTCGTCGCCATTTTGAAAAAACGTCTGCATCTGGATGCCAGCCTCTACACAATTTTACAGATTTTGAGCCTCACGCTTTTTGAGAAAATGCCCATTTCACAGGCTCTTTCTCAACTCCCACCACCATCCCAGCTAACCGATAATCATAATCTTCAATGTTTACTCGATTTTTAAGCGGGACAGCAGTGGTCGGGCATATATTCCTCTTTTGACATCATTTTGCGCTGCCCATTTTCCATGTAATCTCCAGACCACAGGCGTCCGCCTTCAAAAATTTGCCCCGCCCAATAGGCACCACTATAGGGAAAAGCGAGGTATTG
>CAIMLG010000122.1 GCA_903842235.1 uncultured Verrucomicrobia subdivision 3 bacterium | reverse complement strand
CGCACGGCTCGGTCGCGCCGGAGATGATGAGTTCGGCATTGACGTTGAACCAGAATCCCTTCGACTGCTCCGCGCCGCCAAACGGGCTGGAAAGGCTCGAGCCGCCGAAGGACGACACGCCGGCCGAGGAAATTTCATGCGCGAGCCGCCGGCGGATGAGTTCCGTGATTTCAAGCGAACCCATCCACACGCGGCGCGCATCATCAACGCTGACGATCTTTGCCAGCTCCTGCTCCTGTTGCGGCGTCCATTTTGTGGCGCGGGCTGAAGCCGCGCTCGGCAACTCCGGGTGACCGCGGCGGCGGAGTTCCTCGACAGCTCTTGCCAGCGGCAGGGTTTCGCACACGGCGGCCTTGACGATTTCAACCAGCCGCTCGAAGGAATAATCCGATGGAATCGTGGCAAACTCCACCTCGGTTTCCGCGGCCACCGTGTCAGGCGGCGTGATGGTGGCGGAGGAGGCGGTGACGCGTGTCCACCGGCCCAGCGAGCTGTAATAGCCGAGTTCGGCGGCGTAGGAATTTCCGGCGCGCTCGACATGCAGGAACCAATGCCGCGATTCCGGATGCACATGAATCTCATAAAGCGGATGGCCTCCCGGCCGGTCCGCAAAAATCCGCAAAACGAGGTGTCCATCCGCCGATTTCACGTTCAACTTTGCCTGCTGCCCGCTGGTCAAGTCCCAGTGCGCATAAAGCCAGTGCGGGTCGCGAGCGGTCAGGAAAAGTTTCTTTGTGCCGTAGGCCTCGGGCAGTTCGGCTTCCGCCGTTTCAAAATGCGGCGCGGGTGGGGTGGGGCCGAGTGAGAATTTTTCGCCGGGACCGGTGGCGGGCGGTGACGCGGGCTGGTCACCTTCCAGCAAAATCGGCGGAATCTCGATGATTTTGCGGCGGATCGGCGCCCGTCGCGGGGCCGGTTTTTTTCCGGTCGTTTTTGCGGCGCGGACGGACGGGGTTTTGGTTTTGACCGCCGGCATCGCGGTGGCGGGTTTTCCAAGCGGCCTTTCGGCTCGGCGCCGGCGTGCCGAGCCCGTGTTCTTCCTCCGATCTGATGCAGGTATTATTTTTGCTTTCATAACAGCAACACCTTGCCCTGACATTAACCCCCCTTTTGCCAAGGTGACATTACGGGAGCCAGACGGCGGCTGCAATGGAAATTTTGTGCAACGGAAATTTTGCCGGCGGCGACCCTCCGGTTGTGAATAACTTTTCCTCAATTGTTCTCCAAATGCGCTTGCCAAGCATGCGGATCGGGTGTCTGATTCCCATTGTTATTCGTTATGGGCTTTGGCAAATCCAGTCAAACCGGCGGTTCGCCCGCCACGATTTTCATCGTGGACGACGAGCCGATGTTGCTGGAGCTGGCCGCAACCATCCTTCGGCCGCTGGGTCTCGACGTGCGGGTGTTTCAGGATCCGAAGAAGGCGTTGGCGGAATTTCCTGCCGCCAAGCCGGTGCTGGTCGTGACGGATTATGCGATGAGCGGAATGAACGGACTGGATCTGCTGCGCGAATGCAAGAGGATCAACCCGCGGCAGAAGACGATGCTCATGAGCGGCACGGTGG
>CAIMLG010000121.1 GCA_903842235.1 uncultured Verrucomicrobia subdivision 3 bacterium | reverse complement strand
GGTCTGGCCGCCGTGCTGTTTTTCCTGGAGAATCTGGCCTTTGCTCATCAGGCTTTCATATTGGCCGCGCGCGGTGGCGTCGGCGAGGAAGGTGTCAATGCGCTGCTTGATGCCGCCGGTCTGGATGTGATCGATGATGGCTTCGCAAAGTTCGCGCGTTTTGGTTTCAACTTTGATGGACATAATAATTTTTGTGCCGCGCAATAAACCACAACTCCCGGCGAAAAGCAAATGCCAACGGCGGCTGGCGCTGCCCAAGGCTTTGGTGGGGAAGCTTACAGCGGAATGAACTCGTGCCGCAGGCCTTTTTCGTCGAGATGCAAAATGGCCACGCTGCGTTCCGCGCCGAACTTGGGCTTGCCGGCATAGCCGGGGTTGAAGTAGAAGATGCCGTTCACCGTCTCCGCAAATTTCCTGTGCGTGTGGCCGAAGATGACGGCGTGCGGTGCTTCCCTAGCGATGGCGTCCCCGGCGGCTTTGGTAAGCACGTAGGGATTGACAATGTGGTGGATGAGGAATTTCTTCTGGGCGAGTTCGACGGTTTCGGTGTGCCGGTAGCCGGGGCCGGTGTCGCAATTGCCCTGCACGGCGGTCACGGGCGCGATGAACTGGAGTTCCAGGATGAGCATCGGGTTGCCGATGTCGCCGGCGTGAAAAATATGGTTCACGCCCGTAAAAATCTTTTCCACGCGCGGGTCGAGAAAGTCGTGGGTGTCGGAGATAACGCCGATTTTCATGCCTTGGCTTCCTCCGGTTTGGCTTCAGCTTCCGCTTCGGCTTCGGGTTCACGCGTGCCGGCGGTTTTTTCGGCGGGCGACTCCGCGGTGAGCTTATGCGCGGCGGCGAACAGCGCGGTGAACAGGCCGCCGCTCAACAGGGTGTTGCGGAAAAATTCCAGCGTGGTCGGATAGCCGCCGGTGCCCTTGGTGAGTGCGATGATCCAGCCGGCGAGATTTTTCGTGTATTCGGGGTTGTGAAACGGGTTGAACAGCCACGATGCGGTGTTGGTGACGAGATAGAACAATATCGCGCCGAGCAGGCCGCCGCCCACGAGTTTGAAAAACGAACAGTGTTGCCTGAATCCGCGGCCGAGCAAAAACAGCAGGGCCAAGGCGGTGTAATTGAACCCCTGATTCTCCACGTCCGGCAAATCCCAGACGCTAACGCCGTGGGCGGAATAATAAACATTCAGTCCGATGTCCGTGGCGAGCATGGCGCCCAGCGGCAGCGCCCACGCCAGCGCGCCGCTAAAAAAAACGCCGGCGCAACAGACCAAGGCATACGCCGCGCTGAAATTGAGCGGCAGCAATCCCGGGATGCGTGACAGCGCGAACGTCGCCACGAAAATTGCGGGGAGCAGGATTTTGCCTTTCATCGCGGACATTTTAGCGCGGGAATAATACGGTTCAAGCTTCCGGTTGATCCAGGTGATCGCCCGGTGGCAGGTCGGCGAACTTCTCGAAATGCTCCGGCTTGAGCGGCTCGGAGATGGCGTGTTCGCCGCCGAACCATTTGCCGAGGTCAATGAGCTTGCAGCGGTGCGAGCAGAATGGGCCGTATTTGCCGGCGAACCAGTCGCCAGATTTTTTGCAGGTCGGGCATTTGACTTGCGGCGGCGCCATGGTTCACCGGCTGGTCAGCGTGTTGCTTTTGGCCAGCAGGGCAATGTAATCCTGCAGGATGCGCTCGGTTTCATCGAGGATCGGGTCGAACGGCGGCGGTGAGTTTTTTCTGGCGAAAATGTTTCTGGCCGGATTCAAATTGGAATTCAGCAGTTTGCTGGCGGTGGTAACCTGGTTGGTGACTGCTTCCGGCGGCGCGGCTTCGGTTAGCCCCGGTTCGTCGGCGTTCTTGATGGTGAGGTCATAGATTTTTATGGCGGGGGCGGGGCGGGCGGCGCGTTCGGCTTCG
>CAIMLG010000120.1 GCA_903842235.1 uncultured Verrucomicrobia subdivision 3 bacterium | reverse complement strand
TCTTAATGTTCGCACGGGTTTTGTGAAAATAGTTGTCGGCCACAATAAAGCCCTCGCTGGGAACGTAGCGGACTTCGCCGACGTAAATGGCGTTGGGCGTTTTGGCAGCATCCACAGTCGCCAGCACCGCCGGCCCTTCCCGGTTGTCCCACGCCTGGGCTACGGCTTCCATGCCGTTGATGGTTGATGACGCCTTGTTTGATTGGTTGTCTTTCATGGTGAAATCCAATACCGTCTATTTCATGCCCACGCAGGTTACCCAACCTTCGGCAGCTTCTTGAACGTCATGAACCAGTCGAGCGCGTAGGCATCCGGGTCCGGTTTCTCCATGCGCTCTTTGGCCGTGCCGCAAGAGCCGGGCGGTGGCACGATGACATCCTCGCCCGGCTGCCAGTCGGCGGGCGTGGCGCACCCGTGCTTGTCGGTGGTTTGCAAGGCGATCAAAAGCCGCTTGATCTCCGGGAAATTGCGACCGTTCGACAGCGGGTAATACAGGACGGCGCGAATCGTAGCCTTGGGATCAATGACAAACACAGCGCGCACGGCCTGGGTATCACTGGCCGCTGGCTGGACCATGCCATAGGCCTTAGCCACCTCCATCTTCACGTCGGCGATGAGCGGGAAGGTGACTTCGACGTTGGCCATGTTCTTGTATTTGATCTTCTCCTTGATGGTGCGCAGCCAGGCAATGTGGGCATAGTGGCTGTCGATGGAAAGGCCCACCAACTCGCAGTTCAGCGCCTTGAACTCTGGCTGCATGGTGGCAAAGGTCATGAACTCGGTGGTACAGACCGGCGTGAAGTCCGCCGGGTGGCTGAACAGGATGACCCACTTGCCCTCGTAATCTCTTGGGAAGTCGATGGGCCCTTGCGTGGTGTGCGCCTTGAAGGCAGGTGCGCTTTCGCCGATCAGCGGAATGCGTGCGGCGGGGGCGGTTTCAGGAACTGCGGGTGTTGTTGTCATATTCTTGTTTGTAAGTTAAGGTTTAATCAAGGGGTTGCTTCACCGTGGTCTTCGTGTCCATGGTGGTGATGATGATGGCCGTGGCCCTCTTCGTGGCCATGGTGGTGATCGTGGCCGTGCCCATGGCCGTGTTCGTGGTGGTGCGCGCAACCCTCCGGCTTCCCGGTCAACTGGCCGTTCAAGTAGGTCGCGACCAGCACTTCGACCGTCTGATCAGCAAGCCCGGCCACGACGTTGATGCCCTGCTCAGCAAAGAGTGTCAGGGCTCGCTGACCGATACCCCCCGCGATGATAACCTGAATCCCTAGGCTGTGAAGCCATCGGGGAAACGCGCCCGGCTCATGTTTGGGCGCAGGCAGCGTTTCGGAATGCAGAATGGTTTTGGCGTTGGCGTCCACCTCCACAATGGCGAATTCGCGGCTGCCGCCGAAATGCGAATTCAGCCGGCCGTTCTCAATGGGGATTGCAATCTTCATGGTTTTTTTGTTTATTTCGTTTTCTTTGCATAAAAAAGCGCTTGGATTTCTAGGCTCTCGGGCAAGTTCCGCGCCCGCCTCCAGGCCGGAGAGAATTTCGTGTACCACATGGTCAAAAGCGCGAGCGGACGAGCTTTCGGTCAGTCGGCTCGCGAATGGCTTTCCGGTGTCGCCGGATTCGACAATCTGTGCGTCCAGCGGAATGCCCCCCAGAAACTTCACCTTCATTTCCCGGGCCAGAGCTTCTCCCCCACCAGCCCCAAACAAATCCGTGCTTTTGGAGCAATGCGGGCAGACAAAACCGCTCATGTTCTCAACAATACCCAGCACCTGAAGCTGGAGCTTCTGGCAAAACGTGACCGACCGGCGCACGTCGGCGATTGCCATCGCCTGGGGCGTGGTCACCACCACCGCCGCCGTCCCGGCTCCCAGCATCTGGGCAACAGACAGCGGTTCGTCCCCGGTGCCGGGCGGACAATCCACCACCAGCACATCCAGGTCCCCCCAGGCCACATCCGAAAGAAACTGCCGAATCAGGCCCGCCTTGATCGGCCCGCGCCAGACCACCGCGTCCGTCGCGTTTTGCAGGAGAAAACCCATCGACATCACTGACAAGTTCGGACCGGCCAGCACCGGATGAATCGCACCGCCTCCGGCGGCCGGCTGCGCGCTCTCCAGGCCCATCATTTTGGGAATGCTTGGGCCGTGAATGTCCACATCCAGCAACCCCACCTTTTTGCCCGACTTAGCCAGGGCCATCGCCAAGTTCGCAGCCACAGTGCTCTTGCCAACTCCGCCTTTGCCCGAAAGCACAAGCACCTTGAATCGAATGCGGCTCATCGACCTCCTGACGGCTTCGTCCTCCGCCGGCGGGACAAGTTTCCGGCTCTCGGCAGATCCCCCAGGTGCCGCCCCGGCTGCGCCGGCCGCATCGCTGCAGGGTGTCGGCCCGCATGTGGCCTCTGAGTGCGAGCAGGGGGCATCTTGCCGCTCTAATTGGGCCACAGCCGCGCACAGGGCCTTCAAGGCCAGCACCGCGCAATGCTTGTGGTCATCAGTCAGGTTGCCGACAGCGATTCCAATCTGTGGCGGTGTCAGGCGAGCGGCTTCCTCGAGAGTCTTGCCTTCGGCCAAGCGGGCGGCCGCCGCGCCGCAGGCAATCGAAGCCCCGCACCCGTCGGTGGTAAACGTAGCGCGCAGGATGCGGTCGTCGCGAAGCAGCAGCCAAAATTCCATCGTGTCACCGCACGGGCCGGTGACGCGCGCGTTGGCGTTGGCGCCTTTCAACGGGCCGAAACCGGCTGGCAGTGATCGGACACCGGGTTGGTAATGTTTGCGGATAAGTTTTTCCATAATTGAATAATCGCTTGTGCCGCCGGACCATCAGGGCCGTATTCCACGACCGGACGGCCCTGGCGCTGGGCGGAGGTCACGGCTGAGTCATAGGGAATCCGGCCCACGACGGTCGCGCCGAGTTCAGCAGCGCTGCGCTCAATTCGCGCCGTCATCGGCAGGTTCAAATCATGTTTGTTCACACAGACAAATGCCGGGATTTCAAAGTGCCGGGCCAGCGCCAGCACCCGCTCCAGGTCATGTTCGCCCGAAGGCGTCGGTTCGGTCACGGCCAGAAGCATCGAGACGCCGGTGAGGCTGGCCATGACGGGACAACCGATGCCGGGCGGGCCGTCAATGAGGATCAGCCGACGCCCGGCCTCCTGCGCTGTGTGGCGGGCCTGTTCGCGAACAAGCGCAACCAGCTTGCCAGAATTGCCCTGGCCGGGCTGCAGCCGGGCGTGAACCAGCGGGCCAAAACGAGTGTCCGAGACGAACCATTCGCCGCCTTCGGTGGGGGCCATTTCTACGGCCTTTTCAACGCAGAAATGGGCGCATACGCCGCAGCCTTCACAGGCGGACGGGTCCACGCGGAACGTGCGCGGCACGCGGCCGTTGCCGGGTCCGTCGAAGAAAATGGCGTCGAATCGGCACAGTTCCTCGCACTTGCCGCAGGCGGTGCAGAGGCCGGGCTTGATGCGGGCGCGCAGGCCGCCGATGAACGTCTCGCGCCGCCGGAGGCGCGGGTCCAGGACCAGCGGCAGGTTGGAGGCGTCCACGTCGCAATCCGCCAGCGCCGGTTGTTCCGCCAGCGCTGCCAGCGAAGCCGTCACCGAGGTTTTCCCGGTGCCGCCTTTGCCGCTAAGGACAACCAGTTCTTTCATGCGCCAGGGTCCTTTCGCACACCTTTGATGACATACAACGCCGCGCTGGCGGGGTCTTGGCTCTCGAACAACGTCGTGCCGTTTATGCCGAGGAAATACTCCGTCTGCACGTCGAACTGTTTGCTAATGGCCTCTGCGATTTCCTTCACGTCCAAATGCCGAATCTTGCGCACATACGAATGCGGATCGCGGAGTTGTTCCTGGAAAAAGGCCGATGCAGGATTGAGCAGCATGACGATGAGCCGGCCGCCGTGGCGCAAGACCCGCGCAGCCTGCGCCACGGCTTTTCGCCAGTCTTCGATGAATTGCAGGGAGGCCACAAAAATCACTGCATCGAAAGAAGCGGGCGGGAACGGCATGTCCTCAGCGCGCGCCACCACGGTTCTGACACCGTCCGGCGCGCACCCCAACACCTCGGGCGTCACGTCCAAGCCGGTGACACGAAAGCCGTGCTTGCTGAGCGTGGCTTCGATGATGGCCGGGCCGCAGCCCACGCTCAAAACGATTTGGCAGCCCTTCAAATAGCGCAGCAGATAATCCGATTCCGCGCGAAAGACGTTCTGCCAGAACTCCGTGTCGCAGGATTTTCGGTATCTTTGCATCTCGCTCGAATCGTCCTTCATATTGTCAGGTGCCGTGTGTCTTTCAAATCGTCATTAGCCGGTCTGAGTCACGAACGATTTCGTAATGGTCTTTGAGAGTGGAGAGGGGACAAATGGCCGAGCCATCGGTCTGGCGCAATTTCAGGCACGAACCGCAGGCGAAGAACCGTCCACCAGCGTCGAGAACCTTTTGCGCCTGGGTTTTCACGTCGAACTTCGGGTTGTCAATCCGGTCAATTTCAACGCCTTTGCCGGAAAGGAAGATGCGCACCTCGTCGCCTTGCTGCAGACTGTAAAGCGCCAGGCGCAATGTGTTGAAGACGGTTTCCGGGTCCGCCTGGCTGATGATGATGCCGAGTTTCATTTGTGAACCTTTCAGTTGTGAACTTCTGCCCGCAGACGCCGCAGCAATTGGTCGAAAGTCTGTTGCAGTCCCGGGACCGCTTCGACGGCGAGTTGCCCTTGGGAATACGCCTTGGCGATGTCCAGCGCGTCGGGAATCTCCGCTAAAATGGGCACCCGCGCCGACTCGCACAATTCCCGCGTCTCGGTCATGCGGGGCTGGGCGCGATTGACGACCACGCCGCAGGGCAGTTTCAATGTCTTCGCCACGTCCAGGGCCAGGCGCAAATCGTGCAACCCAAACGGCGTCGGCTCGGTCACCAGCAGCACGTAGTGGCAGTCCCGCACCGTTTCGATCATCGGGCAGGCGGTGCCAGGCGGGGCGTCCAGGATCGTCCAGTCTGCAGGTGGCGCGGCTTGTTTGGTGGCGCGAATGACTGGGGGGCTGGCGGCTTCGCCCACGTTGAGTGTGCCGGAAACAAATTGAATCTTCCCGGCGAGGCCGGTCTTCACCACGCCCATCGGGTGTGACGCTTCGGTAATGGCGCCAGCGGTGCAAACCAGCGCGCATCCGCCGCAACTGTGGCACAACTCGTCATACACCAGCGTCTGCTCGGGCAGGCACACGATGGCGTTGAAGCGGCAAATCCGGGCGCAGTCGCCGCAATGCAGGCACCGCTCCTGGTCCACCCGTGGAACGAGCCGGCCGACCGGGTTTTCGCGGGCTACGTCCGGCTTCAAAAAAAGGTGGCCGTTGGGCGCCTCGACATCGCAATCCACGTAACCCACCGTCTGGCCGTGACGCGCGAGCGTCACGGCCAAATTCGTGGCAACGGTGGTCTTGCCGGTGCCGCCCTTGCCGCTGGCCACGGCAAGCTTCATGCGGCGTCACCAAGCTTGTTGGGTTTATTTGCGTCTGGATTATTTGGCGGCGTGAGATTGTGTTGCATCATCCCACCCTGCCCCCTGCCGCGACCAAAACCTCTACCGCGACCCTGTCCGCCCTGGCCTCGACCGACGCCCCTGCTGCGGCGCTGACCGCCGCCGCAAGGCCCCATGCCTTTGCCGACCCCCGGCCCCTGGCCGAGCGGTCCAGCTCCATCTACCATTGGTGTCATCAATTTGTCCTTTCGTTCACGATTGTTTTCCGTGGTGGAATTCAGTTCCAGCCCCTCGGTTGGAGGCCTGACGAAGACACAGCCCGCCGTCTGGGAAACATTGCGATGCAAGACCAGGCTCCCAACGAAATGGCCGATGTGCCGGGCCACAACGGCACACTTGACCTTGAACAGGAAAAAAATGTTTTGCCCGCAGCCGTCTAGCGACTCGAAATTCGCCTGGCCCTTGGCGATGATCAGATCGGCGCGCGCAAACCGCCGCTGGAACTCCGGGCTGCACGCTTCCAGCTCAATGCCCGCGCCATCGCAGCCGGTGTCCGCCACGGCGACCAGCCCATCCAAACCGGCAGCCGTAGCGTCCGCCCGCAAGGCGTCATTGATGGCCGGCCCGCCCTTGACCACGACGGTAATTTTCTGGCGCGGCAGCAACTCGATGAGTAACCGGTCAAAAACCAGTTCGCCGGCGTTGTCGGCCAGAAACAGGATGTCGGTCGCGCGTTCCGCCGCCGCGAAAAACCCGCCCACATTGCCCATCAGCGGCGCGGCAAAGGAGCTTTCCAGCGCAGCGGGGATTTGTTCGGCCGTCAGATCGCCTTTAATGCCGAAATCAATAACGTTGGCGGCGACGGCGAGTTTCACGGCGGCAAGGCGCGGATTCTCTGCGGCCTGCAGGCGCTCGCGCCACGAGGGCAACAGCGCCAACGCGAGTCGGTTGGATTCCTGCTTGATTGCCAGATAAGGGTCCTCCTGTCCCGTCAACTCGCGTACCCACCGGTGAATGCCCCGGCCAAAAAGTGCTGGCGACTGAGCCATATCCGCCTCGCTGGCGCGACGGAGCGCCTCGCGCAGAATCCGTTCGTGAACCTGCGGATCATTGGCCGTCAGCCGCGCGACGTTCAGCGCCTGCGCCACAAAACACGGAATGCAATCCAGGGCGCTTTTCATCACCAGTGTCCCCGCACGTCCGCTGCGTCCAGCGTCCGCAGTTGGCCAGCCATAAAAGCCTGAGAGGCTTGCTCCACCGTGCCGCCGTTCAGGGCATACACCTGAATCTTGGCCGCTTGGAGCGCGGTCTGCGCCTTAGGGCCGACGTGGCCGGTGAGGACGGTCTGGACGCCCAGCCGGGCCAGCGTCTGGGCGGCTTGGACTCCTGCTCCCTGGACAGCGTTCACCCCATCGGCATTATCCACCGTCATTTGCTGCCCGGTTTCGGTGTCCACGATGCAGAAAAAGCGCGCTCGGCCGAAGCGAAGGTCCACCGGCGAGTTCGGTTCCGATCCCTGGGTAGTGATGGCGAGTTTCATATTTAAAAAAAGGTGCTCTTGAGGTTACGGTTAGAACTTGATTCAGGGCTGAGGCAGTCTGAATTTCGGGCACTGGCTCAGGAAGTCCTTTGGATTCTGGTAAATCATTCTATCAATCTGCGCCGCGCTGTGGCCGCGTTTGCGCATTTCAAGCGCAGTGTAAGGAATGGCTAGGGGCACGCTATCGCCCCAGTCGCACGCGCTGTTCATCCAAAGCCGCTCGGAGCCATACATTTCGATCATATCGACGGCTCGGCTGGAAGTGCATTTCGTGCCGGGATAGAGGGTCATGCCCGCCCAAAAACCCGCGTCCAGCACCATCCCCACAGTATGCTCCTCAACGTGGTCGATAATGACCCGCGCCGAATTGATGCCCGGGTTATTCTTGAGCGCGTCAATCGTGAGTTGGGTGCCTTTGCGCTTGTCCTCAAGGTGCGGCGTGTGCGCCAGAATGAGGAGATTATGCTTGGCTGCCAGATCGATGTGCATTTCGAGCACCTTGAGTTCGTTCCGGCTGTTCTTGTTTAACCCGATTTCGCCCAAGCCCAACACGGTTGGACGGTCCAAGAACTGAGGGATAATCGCCAGGACATCCCGGGCTAATTCAACGTTTTCGGATTCCTTGGGATTGATGCACAGCCAGCAGAAATGAGCCAAACCGAACTTCGCCGCGCGTCTTGGTTCGTACTCGGTTATCTGAGCGAAGTAGTCGTGGAATCCCTGGGCCGAGCTTCGGTCGAAGCCGGCCCAGAAAGCCGGTTCGCAGATAGCGGCACATCCTGCCGCCGCCATGTCACGATAATCGTCAGTGATACGACTGACCATGTGAGCGTGAGGTTCGATAAAGCGCATATATTGGTTAGCGGATAGGGTTGGTTACACCATGCCATGCTCCGCAAGCGCTCTTTGTCGTCGCTACGGGAATCGGTTCGACAGTCGGATCGCTGAAAACCCCCAACACCCTGTTAACCAGACCGACGTCGGTTCCCGTCAGTTCTCCAAGAGCGATCCGGAACGCCTCCAGACGAAAGTCCGTGCGGCCTTTGGCTCGCTCCACCCGGTCGAGGAATGCGGCGATTTCAATGAGCTTATGCCGGGCATCCAGAAAATAGAGGTCCAGAATTTCTTGTTTGGTCATAAAACCTCCAAACTCGTTTTCCCCGGCTTTGCAGCACGGAGCTTTTGTTGATGGTTGGTGACAATTACCTTCGTGTGGACCATGACTGTGCCCACTGCGTTCCCCATGCTCGGCGGGTCCATGGTCGTGGCCGCACGTCGGGGTTCCGCCGCCCAGCGCGCCATTTAAAAACGCCTGCGCCACGTTGTCCGGCGTGTCGCCCGATGTGCCCGCGTGAACGGCAATGCCGTTTTGGGCGAACAAATCCAGCGCGCGTCGGCCCATGCCGCCGGCGATGACAATCTGGACGCCCTGCTG
>CAIMLG010000119.1 GCA_903842235.1 uncultured Verrucomicrobia subdivision 3 bacterium | reverse complement strand
GCTCCCTAGCCTCAAAATCTTAAACCGCTTTTTCATTTTCCATCTGGCTTTTCAGGACATTCCGCGCAAAATCGCGCCGGATTCAATCGCTATTGGTTGGCAGTGAAAATAATATTTAAATCAATTTTATCGAAGTTGAACTGGATGAATTTGAGAAGCGGCCCATTTTTTCATCCGCCGTTTAGGGCTAAGCCGCCCGTCATTGATTTTGGCAGAAAGCATGGTTTTCCCTGGAGCCATGAGAATAGCGGGTCCAACATTTTCATTCGGGTGTAGCCTGCGATTGCACCCGACGGCGGCTTGGTTTAATTTCAGGCCATGTCGTTGTTTGGTAAATTCAGTTTGAGCGCGCTGGCGGCGGCGCTGGTCGTTGCAGTCAACGGCTGTTTGCCCGCCGATCAAAGCCAGTTGGATCAGGAGAAGGAACCGCATTTTGTGCTCGGCAAAAGCCGGATCAATGCGATGGATTTTGATGGGGCGGTGGAGGCTTTCGAGGAGGCGCTGGAAGTCAATCCGCGCTCGGCGGCGGCCCATTTTCAGCTCGCCTGGCTGTTTGAAAACAAAAAAGATGACCCCGCCGCCGCCATTTACCACTACCAGAAATATTTGAAATTCGATCCGGGCGCCCGCAATCCGGATGTCATCCGGCTGCACATTGACGGCTGCAAACAGCAGCTCTCCCAAGGGGTCATGCAGTTGCCCAGTTCGCCGGCCGCCCAGCAGCAGTTGGAAAAGCTGGTGGAGCAAAACCGCCAGTTGCAACAGAAGGTGGAACAGTTGCAGGGCACCCTCAAACAATGGAACGATTACTTCGCCAGCCAGCCGACGGCGCATCCGATTACACCACTGAATAATCCCGTGCCGCCGACCGGCAGCCCGACGCCCGGCATCAATGGCACCCCGAACCCTTCCATTTCTCAGCGGTCCACGCCGCTGCGGACGGTCCAGCGCACCCATACCGTGGCTGCCGGGGAAACTCTGGCGGCCATTGCGCGCCAGCAGGGAGTCAGTCTCACGGCGTTGCAGGCGGCCAATCCCGGCGTCAACCCGAAGAAAATGCGCATGGGCCAGGTCATCAACCTGCCCGCCCCGTGATTCTAGCGGCGCGGACGGCGGGCGAAAAATAGCCCTGGGCGCGGGCCGCAATTTGCTTTCGCTTCGCCCCCAAAACGTGTTTAATCTGCGCCGTTTTAACCGCGAACCAGCCCGGTCTGACCCCGCGCTAACCGCCCATCGCCAATTGAAATTTTAAGATGCCAAAGCGCACCGACATCCACAGCGTCCTCATCATCGGCGCCGGCCCGATCATCATCGGCCAGGCGTGCGAGTTCGATTACTCCGGCACCCAGGCCTGCAAAGCCCTCAAGGAGGAAGGCTATCGCGTCGTCCTCATCAACTCCAATCCGGCCACCATCATGACCGATCCGGAGTTCGCCGACCGCACCTACATCGAACCCATCACCCCCGAATGCGTGGAGAAGATCATCGTGCGCGAGAAAGCGGAAATGAAACGCCTTGTAGCCGCGTCTCGTGAGAGCGCGGAATCCGCGAATTCACATTCGCGGCTACCAGACAAGCTCGTCCTCCTTCCGACTTTGGGTGGTCAAACCGCGCTGAATACCGCCATGGCCCTGCACCGCTCCGGCGTTTTGGAAAAATACGACGTCGAAATGATCGGCGCGAAACCCGAGGCCATTCACAAAGGCGAAGACCGTTTCGCCTTCAAGGAGTTGATGCTCCAGATCGGCCTCGACGTGCCGATCTCCGGCGTCGCGCACAACCTGGATGAAGCCCGCGACGTGGCGAAGAAGATCGGCAAGTTCCCGCTCATCATTCGCCCCGCGTTCACCCTCGGCGGCACGGGCGGCGGCATCGGTTACAATCAGGAAGAGTTTGAAGCCATCGCCAAGAACGGCATCGAGCTTTCCCCCGTGAACGAAATTCTCATCGAAGAATCCCTCCTCGGCTGGAAGGAATACGAAATGGAAGTGATGCGCGACAAAGCCGACAACTGCGTCATCATCTGCTCCATCGAGAACTTCGATCCCATGGGCGTTCACACCGGCGACAGCATCACCGTCGCGCCCATCCAGACGCTGACCGACAAGGAATTTCAGATCATGCGCGACCAGAGCTTCGCCGTCATCCGCGCCGTG
>CAIMLG010000118.1 GCA_903842235.1 uncultured Verrucomicrobia subdivision 3 bacterium | reverse complement strand
TGGGTGGGGGGGGTGATGGGGGCGACGATTACGAGTCAGGCGACGGGGGGGAACTGGAGCGACCCGGCGACGTGGGTTGGGGGGGTGGGGCCGGGGGCGGGGGATGATGTGGTCATAGCGGCCACGAATAGCACCCCGGTGGTTGGCGACGTGAAGGCCGCGTGCGCCCGCGTGACCATCAATGCGAACTGCCAGCTGGCTATGGCCAACGACATCACGCTGCTGGCCACTGGCACCCCCATTATCAACAATGCCCCGGGCGCAATTACAACCGGCACCGGCAGCAGCAAGCTGCTGCTGGCTGGCACGGTGAACCAGGTTTTATTTGGCGGGGGGACTTACGGCAATCTCGAGATCAGCAATCTGGTTGGGACGGTGCAAACGCCGACGACCATCGGCCTGGCGATCGCTTCGGGCAGCACGTTGACCGTGGATGGCGGGGCGTTCCTGCAACAGGGGAACAACCTCCAGCGGGTTGTTGGCGGGGGTAATTTTGTGCTGGCGGACGGGGCCACGCTGGGCGTCAAGGATGCCGGGGGGCTCACGGCCACCGGCGGCGGCGCCAATGGTTTCATCCAAGTTTCCGGAACGCGCACTTTTGGAGCGGGGGCTCGTTACATTTACAATGGCACCACGGCCCAAAGCACCGGCAATGGCCTGCCGGCCACCGTCAACTCGCTGACGATCAGCAATGCCGCCGGCGTCACGCTGAGCGGAAATGTCGCGGTGAGCGGCGCGACGACGATCAGCGCCGGCACGCTGGCCTTGGGGCCGGTCGGCACGTTGACGGCGGGGGCCAGTCTCAATCTGGCGGCCCGGGGCACCCTGGACGTTTCCGGTCTGGGGGCTTATACCCTTGCGGGCAGTGCGACGCTGACGGCCAGCGGCACGGGCACGGCGGTTGGCACGAATGCCGCCGCCCTCAATGGCGGGGCTGGCGGCACGGTCAGTCTGGGGTCGCAGCCGGTCATTCTGACCTACGACGGCTTGCATCCGGCGCTCTATGTTTCCCAGGGCACGCTGGCGCTGAACGGCAACGCCTTCACGGTCAACACGGCGGCGCCGCTGACCGGCGGCACTTACCCGATCATCCAGCAGGCGGCGGGGAACATTGTCAGCAACGGGACCTTTACGGTTGCCGGCACGGCCATTGGTGCCGGCACCGGCGGCTATCTCCAGGTCAGCGGCGGCAATGTGAACCTGATTATTGGCCCGCTGAATCTGGCGATTACCGCGGTCAACGGCGGGGCCAGCCCGATTGCGGGCGCGCCGTTCAGCGTGGTGGTGCAGGCGCAGAATGCCATTGGGCAGCCGGCGGTGGTGGCGACCGACACGACCGTGACGCTGAATCGCGCGGCGGGCACGGGCACCCTGGGGGGAACGCTGACGGGCACGATTCTGGCGGGCGGCAGTGCGGTGACGATCAGCGGGGTCATCTACACCCCGGCGGAAAGCGGGGTGCAATTGACGGCCACGCGCACCAGCGGCGACAACATTGCGGCGGGCACCAGTGCGGCGTTCACGGTCAACGCGGTTCCGGTCGGCCCGCCGGCGAACCTGACCTTGACGGCCGGCAATAATCAGACCGGGCTGGGGCTGGGCGCCTTGGCCAGTCCCCTGGTGGTGACGGTCACTGACACCAACGGGCAGCCGGTGAGCGGGGCCAGCGTGACGTTTGCCCTGGCCACCGGGCCCGTCGGCGCGACGGGCCAGGCATTGAGTGTGACCAGCACGACCACCGCCGCCAACGGCCAGGCGGCGAGCACCCTGACGCTGGGAAACACGGTGGGAACTTACACCGTGACGGCCACCTCCGCAGATTTAGTTGGCAGTCCGGTGACGTTCAGTGCTGCTGCCACGGGCAATTTGGTGATCACCGCCGTCAACGGGGGAGTCAACCCGAGTGCGGGAACGGGTTTTAGCGTGGGGGTGCAGGTGCAGGGGGCTGGGGGCGCGTTGCTCAAAACCTCCACGAACACGGTGGTGACCCTCAGCCGGGCGGCGGGCACGGGAACCCTGGGGGGAACGCTGACGGGCACGATTCTGGCGGGCATCAGTTCGGTGACGATTAGCGGGGTCACCTATACCAAGGCAGAAAGCGGCGTGGTGCTGACGGCCACGCGCACCAGTGGCGATACTTTGGCGGCCGGGAACAGCGCGGCGTTCACTGTCAATGCGGGGGCGGCGGCCACGCTGACCTTGACTGCGGGCAACAGCCAGAGTGGCCTGGGATTGGCAGTTCTGGCGAATCCCTTGGTGGCGACGGTGACCGATGCCTTCGGTAATCTGGTTGGCGGCACCAGCGTGACTTTTGCCCTGGCCACCGGGCCCGTCGGCGCGACGGGCCAAGCATTGAGTGTGACCAGCACAACCAGCGCTGCCAATGGCCAGGCGGCGAGCACCCTGACGCTGGGAAACACGGTGGGAACTTACACCGTGACGGCCACCTCCGCGGGCCTGGCGGGCAGCCCGGTGACGTTTAACGCCAATGCGATCCTTGGCCCGACAAGGTTGGCAATCACGTCGGTTAATGGCGGGGTCAATCCGGATGCGGGCATCATTTTCAGCGTCACGGTTCAGGCGCAGTCATCCGACGGAGTCATGGCAAATGTGCTGACTAACACGGCCGTGACGATCAGCCGGGCATCGGGCACCGGGGTTTTGGGTGGGACATTGACGGGGATGATTTTGACGGGCACCAGTTCGGTGACGATCAGCGGAGTCACCTACAGTCAGGCGGAAAGCGGCGTGGTGCTGACGGCCACGCGCACCAGTGGCGATACTCTGGCGGCCGGAAACAGCGCGGCTTTCACCGTCGATGCGCCACCGGCCCCTTCCTATTCCGCCCCCCACTTCCGCGTCAATGCCCCTCCGATTATCGACTGCAGTTCGTGTCATATTATGCATCAGGCACCCGGTTTGGAGTTGGGCACGGTGGCTGGCAACGCCAATTTGTGCATGAGTTGTCACACTTCAGGCGGACTGGCTGCTTCCGGCAGCTTTGTTTCCGCCGACCAAGCCCTGGTTTGGCCGGGCTTGCCGGCTGGAACCAGTCCGGGGGGCACATCCCATCGCTGGGATGCAAGCGCCGCCGGACGTCTGGCCTTCCTGGGTGGTGCGGTCACGCCATCCATTGGGACCATTATGCCTTTTGGAGTCTATACGGGGGCGTATGCCAAAACTTATACGATCACTTTTTCCACTGCCGGGGCGGTCGGCGCGGCGCGGTTCAACTGGTCGGCCACCACCCCTGGGGGCGGCAGCGGGGCAAGCGTTCTGACATCCGCCAGTTCCGCCTTGGATTCCGGGGTGGCCTTGAAGTTTGTCAATGGGACCAATGCCGCGGCATCCTTTCAAGTTGGCGACAGCTGGAATTTATTTGTCCGGACCGACTTGCGGGACCCGGTGAGCATTCCCCTGCAGCCCTATGTGACCAATGGCGTGGTTCTTTGCTCGACCTGCCATAACGAACACAGCGAGCAGTTGGCGCCGTTTGATCCCTCCGCCCAGGATTATATTACCAATGCCACGGGCGTGATTGGTGGCACCAACCGCCATTTTATGCGCATCGCCAACGATACGCATCAACTCTGTAACGACTGTCATGCCGCGCGCAATGTGGCTGCGGCCGCCGCCGGCTCGCATCCGGTGGAGATCTACTTCGGAGCGGACAGCACCCATCGGCGGCCCACGGCGCTCCCGGTTGAGAAGGGAACCGCCAACCTGGGGTGCCTGACCTGTCACGATATTCATCACAACCCGGATAATGACGGGAAACTGCTGCGATTGGCCAGCAGTGTCGCTTTGTGCATTGACTGTCACACCCTGTCCGACACGACCACGCCGGGGGCGCACTTTGTCAGCACTAATAACGCGTTGCTTTGGCCGGGCGGCAAATATGGTTCCCTGATGCCCGCGCGCACCGATCCGAACGACCGCGGCACCTGTATCAATTGTCATCCCACGCACGGTTGGCCGACAAACGCGGCCAATCCCAACATCCATTTTGAGCATCTGCTGGCCGACTATCAGGAGAATTTTTGCTATACCTGCCACGGCGCGAATGGCCCGGCGGCAAAACTGGTCTATGCCGATTTTCAAGAAGCTTACCGTCATCCGGTAGCCAATTCAGATTCCCTGCGCCGCACTGGACGTTCGGTGGAATGTGTGGACTGTCACAACCCGCATAAGGCGCGGGTCGGCACTCGTAATTACAGCGCCACCGCCACCGTCGCGCGCAACTACATCACGAACGCGCCGGTGCTGATCGGAGTGCCGGGCGTGGCGGTGGATTACACCGGCCTGACCAACTTCGCCGCCCCGCTACCCTAGGATGAAAACTCAATCTTCATATACCAAAAGTCTGGCGGGCACCGTTAACCTTGCCCGGGTCTGTTCCCTCCTAGCGCTGGTGATTTTGTTGGTGGGGGGGTGGGTG
>CAIMLG010000117.1 GCA_903842235.1 uncultured Verrucomicrobia subdivision 3 bacterium | reverse complement strand
TCAGTCTGGGCAGCTCCCGGATGCTCTGGGAGGACGCCGCGCTGCTGCCCAAGTCCACGGTGCTTTACGGCAACCTGCCCACGAAGCAGTTTTATTCGGACGAACTGTGCAGCGTGGCCAGAGTGCGGCAGCTTTCCGACACGCTGCACCAGCGGATGCGTGCCACCGGCCACCCGTTCATCCTCGGCAGCGAATGCGACATCTTGAGCGTGCCGGGTAGCGAGGCGACCATCAAGGCGAAGGTGGAAGCCTTTCTGCAAACCAACTGACCCATTTAATTCATGCACTACCAATCCCTGGCCATTTCCGACCCGCTCGAACTGACCTTCGGCTTCGCGCCCAAACCGGTGACCACGCGCAGTGGCATGGTGATTGGCGGCGGCACGGTTTATCCGGAACTGAATTTCACGCTGCCGCCGATGACCATTGACGCGGCCACGATGCCGGAGGTGCGGCGCAACTACGAACAGATCATTGAAGGCGCGCTGCGTCGCGCGGCGGATTTGGAAGCGCCGGGCGTGGTCATCGAGTTTGAAACGCTGCCGCCGATGACCGAGCATCCGCAGTGGGGCTTGGACATCGCCAAGGTTCTGCTCGAAGGCATGGCCAAGGAAAAAGACCGCAGCGGTTTGAAGAGCGTGCTGCGCATGACGCCTAATGACAACCGCGAGTTCGAGCGTCCACCGTTGATGCGCCATGGCCGTTACTGGGACGCCATGCTGGAATTGTTTGAAGGCTCGGCGGCAGCGGGCGCGGAGCTGTTGAGCATCGAATCCGTCGGCGGCAAGGAACTGCACGACGAGGCGCTGGTCAACGGCGATCTGGCGGCGAGCATTTTTTCGCTGTGCATTCTGGGCGAACGCGACATGCGTTTTCTCTGGACGCATCTGCAAACAATTGCCGACAAGCACGGCGTGAAATGCGCGGGCGACACGGCCTGCGGATTTGGTAATACCGCGATGGTGCTGGCGGAGCAGAAGATGATTCCGCGCGTGTTCGCCGCTGTGGTGCGCGCCGTCACCGCCGTCCGTTCGCTGGTCGCTTACGAATGCGGCGCGGTCGGCCCGGGCAAAGATTGCGGCTACGAAAATCCTATTTTGAAAGCCATCACCGGTTATCCGATGGCGATGGAAGGAAAGACCTCGGCGTGCGCGCATTTGAGTCCGATGGGAAATCTCGCCGCCGCGTGCTGCGACACTTGGTCGAACGAATCCGTGCAGAACATCAAACTGCTCGGCGGCATGGCGCCGACGTGTTACATGGAGCAGCTCGCCTACGATTGCCGGTTGATGAACACCGCCCGCAGTCACGGCAAAGCCTCTGCGCAGCAACTTCAACGCTGGCTCATCGAGTCTGACGTGGCGACCGATCCGCAGGCATTTATTATTTCGCCAGAATCTTCGGTCAAGCTGGCGCAAGCCATTGTTGCCAGCGATTCGCATTATCACGCCGGCGTGGCCGTGGCGCGCAAGGCGGTGGAACTGCTGCGCGGCGCGCATGACCAGGGCAAATTACGCATCGCGCCAAACGAAGTCATCTGGTTCGACACGTTGCAGGACACGCTGGATGAATTGCCGGAAAGCGAATCCGAATTCATCGCGCAACAACTCGTGCTGACGGACAAATCAAAATTCCTGCCGGCGGAATACGGTTTGAAATAACGATGAAACGACACCTCTTCCTGCCCCTGGCCTTGATGGTGGTGTTCGCCCTCTCGCGCCTGCCGGGTTGCCTGCCCGACAACTTCAGCGCGGCCTATGCGGTCATGTTTTGTGCGGGCGTGTATTTTCCCGGACGGCTGGCTTGGTGGCTGCCGCTGGTGACCATGCTGGTCACCGACCTCGGCCTTAATCTCTATTACCAGATGAATCTAGGCATTCCGGCCTTCGACCTTGGGCTGTTGAAGTATCTGGGAATCAATTACGGGGCTTATGCCGTCCTGATCTGGCTGGGGCGGCGGTTCCGCGCCCGGGATAATTTCATGTCTCTGCTGGGCGGCGGAATTTTAGGGGCGATTTTGTTTTATGTGATCACCAACACGGCAGCGTGGCTGTTCAACCCGTTTCACAACCCGGAATACACCCGCACCCTGGCGGGCTGGCTCATCGCCCTGACCAGAGGCACGGCCGGTTATCCGCCGACGTGGGAGTTTTTCCGCAACACGCTGATGAGCGGCGGACTGTTCACCGGGCTGTTTGCCGGGGCCATGAAGCTCGGCGCCGCGCTGGAAAAACCGGCGGAAGCCGAGCCAGAACCGGAGGAAGCCGAAGCCCCGCAAGAGGTGGAAGCTTGAGTCCACCTGAATGCAGTGACCAAGGGCATGGGCGCGCACTTTGCCTTTCAAGTCACGGGCGTGTCGGCAGCGGCGAGCACCCTCTGGAGCTGGTCCGGCGCGGCGGCGGCATTTGCGAAGTTGGTTTCTTCGTGGATGGCGGCGAATACAGCATCAATCCGCACGAGGACATCTGTAAAAAGGAAATCATGCTGGTTGGTAGTTGGGCTTACAACCGGTGGGAATATCCGAATGCCTACCACTTTCTGCAACGGGCCGCACGGATTGGCATTCCAGTGGAAAAATTAATCACCCATCGCTTTCCGTTGGACCGTATCGAGGACTCCTTTGAAGCCAATATCGGGCAGGAGGGAATCAAGATCATCGTCGAGAATCCCAATTTCAATCCGGTATGCCGATGAACTAACGAACCGTCAAATTTGCGTTTATAACTATGTTGGTCATGAGCAAATTCACGGTTAAAACTGCCAACGCCGGCGCGGAGGCGGTCATCGAGGAATTTCTCGATGCGCTCGAAGCCAAGAGCATTGAACGGCTGCTGAATGTCTGGCATGAAAACGGAGTGCTGATCATGCCTTTCTCGCCCGAAGGTTTTCCGACCCGGATCGAAGGCAAGCAAGCCATCCGCCATCATTACGGCAGCCTTCCCACGAACTGCAAGTTCATGTGTTTTCCCGATCGCGCTTTTCATTTCACCAATGACCCCAACCGCGTCTGGGTGGAATTTTGCGGCACGATCAAAGTCAAGGCGACCGGCAAATCCTATAACAACGCCCATGTCTGCCTGTTCACCCTGCGCGATGGAAGAATCATCGAATACAAGGAATACTCCAATCCGCTCATCCTGTTGAACTCGTTTGGCAGCCCTTGAGCACCCCGCAAAAAATCTAGCGCGCGCCAAAGCAATAATTATTTTTCCGGGTTTCTTTGGTTTGCTTGCTCGCCCTCGTGGGTTTCCGTGACGATGATTTCAAGAATCACCGGTTGGCCTTCTGTGATTAGATTTCGTTGGTTTCCGGGCAAGTTGGCGAGCAGCGACAGTTCGAGCCGCTGCATGACGGTCTCAAGGCGTCGCAGATGATGACCGCGAACGGAAACCTCATGGGCGGCGAAGACCAGTTTAAGCATTTGCCCGTCACCGCCACTGGTGAGTTCCGCGAACATGAACTGGT
>CAIMLG010000116.1 GCA_903842235.1 uncultured Verrucomicrobia subdivision 3 bacterium | reverse complement strand
TCCAGATATTGACATTGGCTGCACGGATTTTGACCGACTTTGACCCATGGCAAAAACGGTGGTTCCCCACTTTTGAGAACTTTTGCCGCGAAATGATTGAAAATAGCGGACGATGAAGACCGGCGTGGGCATCTGGTGCAGCAACCGGCCTATGGGCATGACGCCACGCTCCACAACCACCAGCGGTCTCCCGTCACCCCAACCACAACAGCTTGGGCCAAGTGGAGGGATGGGCATAGGCCAATGCGCCAAAGACAGGAAGCCACGGGAGTGGTATTTCAAACCGACCCGATGAGTGTATTCCGATGATATTATCCCAGAATGAGTTCGGTCATGCAGCCGAGGCCCGGAGACGAAAATACCACAACCGATGGTATGTAAATCGCAAATTATGTGCGGACATGCAGATTAAAACCGCTAATCTGCATACATTCTTCTCCCGCTTCGTCTGATGCAGGAGAAAACATAATTGTATGACCACAAACACTACTGTTGTTGAACCTCCCCCGGTGGCGCCGGCGGCGGCCCGGCATCCAAGCGGAGACAAGCGGTTTAAAATCTTGGAAGTGCATATGAAAAAGCTTCAGTTCAAGCAAGATGCCTTGATTGAAGTGCTGCATAAAGCCCAAGAGCTGTTCGGTTATCTGGAAGATGATGTGCTGATTTTTGTCGCCCACCACCTGAAATTGCCCCCCAGCCGGGTCTATGGAGTGGCGACCTTTTATCACTTTTTCACCCTCAAACCGCAGGGCGAACATACGTGCGTGGTATGCATGGGCACCGCTTGCTATGTCAAAGGGGCGGATAAGGTGGTCGCGGCGGTCCAAAACCGGCTCAAGATCAAGGCCGGCGAAACCACAGCCGACAACAAAGTTTCGCTGCTCACCGCGCGCTGCATCGGCGCGTGCGGGATCGCCCCGGCCGTAGTTTTTGACGGCACGGTCACGCCGCGCCAGACGCCCGAGTCCACCATGGAAAAAATCAACCAGTGGGTGAAATCATGATTCTCAACGATCTTATTCAAATCAAAGAAAAGGAGCTGGCGGCCCGGAAAAAAATCGTCCTGCGCTGCTGCCTGGCGGCCGGCTGCGTTTCGTCCAATTCGAAGGGTGTCAAGGAGCAGTTGGATAAAGCCGTGGCGGAGGCCGGGTTGCAAAATGAGGTTGAAGTGCGGGGCGTCGGCTGCATGAAACTGTGCTGCGAAGGCCCGCTGGTGGCGGTCGACCCCAAGAATGAACTTTACGTCAAAGTTACCACGGAAAATGCGTCATCAATCATTGCGGCGCTCCAGGGGGGCAAGGCGAAGGTGGAGCAGGCCGATCCGGATTCCGCGTTTTTTACCAAGCAGCTTTCCATCGTGCTCGCCAACAGTGGCGTGGTGGATCCCGAACGCATCGAAAGTTATATCGCGGCCGACGGCTACCTGGCCCTCCATGAGGTGTTGAATGAAATGACGCCGAAGGAAGCGGTGGAAACCATGGTCAAGAGCGGCTTGCGCGGACGGGGCGGCGCGGGGTTTCCCACGGGCCTCAAGTGGGGCACGGTGGCCAAGTCGGCCGGCGCGAAAAAATATGTAATTTGCAACGCGGACGAAGGCGATCCCGGCGCTTTCATGGATCGCAGCGTGCTGGAGAGCGACCCGCACAGCGTGCTGGAGGGCATGGCGATTGCCGCGTATGCGGTGGGGGCGGATCAGGGTTTTCTCTATGTTCGCGCGGAATACCCGCTGGCCATCGCCCGGCTGCAACTGGCCATCAAGCAGGCCAAACAAATAAGTTTGCTCGGAGCGGGCATTTTTGAATCCCCGTTTAATTTTAACGTGGAGATCCGGATCGGCGCCGGCGCCTTTGTTTGCGGCGAGGAAACCGCCTTGATGATGTCCGTTGAAGGCAAGCGCGGCACGCCGCGGCCGCGGCCGCCGTTCCCGGCGGAAAGCGGCTTGTTCGGCAGCCCAACCCTGCTGAACAACGTCGAGACGTTTGCCAACGTGGCGGCGATTTACCGCAAAGGCGCGGAATGGTTTGCCGGCATCGGCACCGAAAAAAGCAAGGGCACCAAGGTCTTTGCCCTGGCCGGCAAAATTAAAAACACCGGCCTGATCGAAGTGCCAATGGGCACGCCGCTCCGCACCATTGTGGAAGAAATGGGCGGGGGCGCGCCCGACGGCGGCAAGATTAAAGCCGTGCAAACGGGCGGTCCGTCCGGCGGCTGCATCCCTTCGCAGCATTTGGACACCCCAGTGGATTATGAATCACTGGGCAAGCTCGGGTCCATCATGGGTTCGGGCGGCATGATTGTGATGGATGAAACCACCAAGATGGTGGATGTGGCCCGGTTCTTCATGGAATTCTGCATGGATGAATCCTGCGGCAAGTGCATACCCTGCCGGGCGGGCACGGTGCAGATGCACAATATACTGGACAAAATTCTCAAGCGCCAGGCTACCGCGCGCGATCTCGCGAAACTGGAGGAGCTTTGCGACATGGTGCGCAACACCAGTCTCTGCGGCCTCGGCCAGACCGCGCCCAATCCGACCCTGAGCACGCTGCGGTTCTTCCGCAACGAATACGAGGAACTGCTCCAGCCGGATACGTTCGGCGCGGGCGCAACCCAGACTCAAACCGCTACCAAATAATTTTATGGCCGCCAAGACTTTAACCATTGACGGAAAACAGATCACCGCCGAGGAGGGCGAGACCATTTTGCAGGCCGCGACCGAGGCCGGCATCAAGATTCCGACGCTCTGCCATCTCGAAGGCGTTTACGACATCGGCGCCTGCCGCCTGTGCCTCGTCGAAGTGAAGGGCACGCCGAAATTGCTTCCGGCCTGCACCCTGAAAGTCGCCGAAGGCATGGAAGTGGCCACGGACACCGAGCGCCTGCGCAAATATCGCCGCATGACGCTGGAACTGCTCTTTGCCGAGCGCAACCACGTCTGCGCTGTCTGTGTGGCCAACGGTCACTGCGAACTCCAGACGCTCGCGTATTCGCAGGGGATGGATCACGTCCGCTACGAATACACGTTCCCGAAATGGAACGTGGACAATACGCACCGCCTGTTCGGCATGGACCATAACCGCTGCATTCTTTGCACGCGCTGCGTCCGGGTCTGCTGGCACATCGAAGGCGCGGGCACCAAGAATGTTTCCGGGCGGGGTGGCAAATCCAAGATCATCACCGACCTCAATCAGCCGTGGGGCGCTTCGGAAAGCTGCACCGAATGCGGCAAATGTGTCATGGCGTGTCCCACCGGCGCGCTGTTTCAAAAAGGTTCCACGGTGGGCGAATCGGAACGGGACCGCGACAAACTCGAATACATCGTCAACGCACGGGAGAAAAAACAATGGAACGCATAAAAATTGCCACGGTCTGGCTCGGCGGTTGCGCCGGCTGTCACATGTCCTTCCTCGACCTCGACGAGTTTCTCGTGGATATCGCGGACAAGATCCAAGTTGTTTACAGCCCCATCGCGGACGTGAAGGAGTATCCCGAGGGGGTGGATGTGTGTCTGGTCGAAGGCGCCGTCTGCAATGAGGATAATCTGGAGCTCATCCACAAAATCCGTGCGCGGACCAAAGTGCTGGTGTCATTCGGCGACTGCGCCGTGACGGCCAACGTGCCCGCCATGCGCAATCAATTCGGCCTCGGCAACGCCGAAAGCGTGTTGCAGCGGGCCTACATCGAGAATGCGCAATACAATCCCGTCATCCCCAAGGACGACGGCATTGTGCCGAAATTGTTGGAGCGCGTGCAACCGGTCCACGAGCTGGTGCCGGTGGAATATTATATGCCCGGCTGCCCGCCGCCGGCGGACCGCATTAAGGCGCTGCTGGGCCAGGTGCTGGCCGGCCAGACCCCCAAACTCGAAGGCCCCCAATTAAAATTCGGTTGAAATATTTTTATGGCAAAACGCATTGTCATTGACCCGGTGACCCGCATCGAGGGCCACGCCAAAATCAGCATCTTCATGGACGACGCCGGCAATGTGGCCGACGCGGAATTCCATGTCGTCGAATTTCGCGGCTTTGAAAAATTCTGCGAAGGCCGGCCCTACACCGAAATGCCGGGCATCACCCAGCGCATCTGCGGCATCTGCCCCGTCAGCCACACGCTCGCCTCGGCCCGCGCCGGCGATGCCATCATGGCCGTCAACATCCCGCCCGCCGCCGACAAGCTGCGCCGCCTGATGAACCTGGGCCAGTTTGTGCAAAGCCATGCGCTGAGCTTCTTTCATCTCAGTGCGCCGGACTTCCTGCTCGGCTGGGACACGCCGCCGGCGCAACGCAACGTTTTTGGCATTATCGCCGCCAATGCGGACCTGGCCCGCGCCGGCATCCGCCTGCGCCAGTTCGGCCAGGAAATCATTGAATGGCTCGGCGGCAAAAAAGTGCATCCCGCTTGGGCGGTGCCCGGCGGCGTACGGTCCAATTTGTCCGCCGAAGGCCGCGCGAAAATCAAAGCGTGGCTGCCGGAAGCTTACGCCACCACGAACGTCGCGCTGGAGCTGTTCAAGAAAACGCTCAAGACGCACGGGCGCGAAGTTCAGATCTTTGGCAATTTCCCGTCGCTATTTATGGGCTTGGTTCAGCCCGACGGCACGTGGGAACACCACGGCGGCAAGCTGCGCTTCACCGACAGCAGCGGCAGCATCATCGCCGATCAGGTGGACGTGGCGAATTACAAGGACTACATCGGGGAAGCCGTGCAAAACACGTCCTACCTCAAGTCGCCATATTACCTGCCGCTCGGTTTTCCCGAAGGCATCTACCGCGTCGGCCCGCTCGCGCGGCTCAACGTCTGCGAACAGATGGGCGTGCCGAAAGCCGACGAGGAACTGAAAAAATTCAAGAAGCTGGGGCGCGGCGCGGTCACGTCCTCCTTTCTGTATCACTACGCGCGCCTCATCGAAATTCTCGCGGCGCTGGAATACATCGAGCGCTACCTGGATGATCCCGAGCTTTCGAGCGACTATCTTTGCGCCGACGCCGGCATCAACAGCCTGCACGGCGTAGGCGCCAGCGAAGCCCCGCGGGGCACGCTCTTCCACGATTACACCGTGGATCGCAACGGCCTCCTGCAAAAGGTCAATCTCATCGTCGCCACCGGCCAGAATAATTTAGCCATGAATCAGACCGTGGCGCAGATCGCCCGGTATTATGTCCGCGGCAACGATATCCCGGAAGCCATGCTCAACCGGGTGGAACATGGCATTCGCTGCTATGATCCCTGCCTGAGCTGCTCCACGCACGCCGTCGGCCAGATGCCGTTGCAGGTGCAACTGATCGCGCCGGATGGCCGCGTTTTGAGCGAAGTCGCCCGCAGCTGAACAGAGCTTGTCCGCGAGTCGGTCAAGGTTGGTTAGGTTGGTGGTTCCGGCGGGGAAACGTTTGGTTGGCGTTTCCCCGCCATTTTTAATTTAATCTGTTTCGATGAATGCTGCTGCCACGGTTCCCCTGGAAGCCGAACTCCTTGTGATCGGCTATGGCAACACGCTGCGCCGCGATGACGGCGTGGGGCCCCGCGTGGCGGAAGCCATTGCGGCGCTGCAAATGCCCGGCGTGCGCACGCTCGTCTGCCAGTTGCTCACGCCCGAATATGCCGATCCCATTGCCCGGGCCCGCCGGGTGATTTTTGTGGATGCGGCGGTGGACCGGATGGACGGCGTGCATTTCCGCAAACTGGAACCCGGGGCCACCACGCAGCTCATGGCGCACGCGGCGGATCCGCGCACCATGCTCGCGCTCGCCCGCGATGTGTTCGGCCACGCGCCCGAAGCCTGGTGGCTGACCATCCCCGCGATGCATCTGGGTTTTGGCGCGGATTATTCCCCCGAAGCGGAAGCCGGGTTTAATGCGGCCGTTACCGAGATTCAGCGCTTGGTTTCCGCCAATTTCCGTCAAGACAACGCGGCGGCGCTCGGCTAGTTTCTGCCGTGCAGTGTGTTCTTATCTGATGCGGCAATGATGAGCTCAAACCGAACGATTTCTTCGGAAGCGCGCCTGAAAATCGTCCTGCGCGGTGCGGTGCAGGGAGTCGGCTTTCGGCCGTTTGTTTTCCGGCTCGCGGAGGAATTAAAGCTGACCGGCTGGGTCAACAATTCGCCGCAGGGCGTTTTCATTGATGTCGAAGGCCGGCGTTCCACGCTGGAAATATTTCTCATTCGGCTCGAAGCCGAAAAACCGCCCCGCAGTTTCATTCAAAGCCAGGAAGTCATCTGGCTGGACGCCGTCGGCTATCCGCAATTTGAAATCCGGGCCAGCGAGACCGGCGGCGACAAGGCGGCGCTGGTGCTGCCGGACATCGGCACCTGTCCAGATTGCCTCCGCGATATTTTCGATCCGACCAATCGTCGTTTCCGCTATCCGTTCACCAATTGCACCCGCTGCGGCCCGCGCTTCAGCTTGATCGAGGCGCTGCCCTATGACCGGGCGAACACCACGATGCGCGGCTTCCCAATGTGCCCGCGATGCCAGGCGGAATACGATGATCCGCGAGATCGCCGCTTTCACGCGCAGCCGAATGCGTGTCCGGCGTGCGGTCCGCAGTTGGAGTTTTGGTCCGGGAGCCGCGCTGCTGAAAACGCGGAACCTCCGCGCGGCCACCAGCGCGGCCACGCTGCGTTATTGGCCGCCGCCAAAGCGATCCGCGATGGGCAAATCGTGGCGGTGAAAGGCGTTGGCGGCTTTCATCTGCTGGTGGACGCCGGGAACGCAAGCGCCATCCAGCGGTTGCGGGAGCGCAAGCTGCGCAATGAAAAGCCGTTTGCCCTGATGTTTCCATCCCTCGCGCGAGTGAAGGCGGTCTGCCGGGTCTCGCCGCTGGAAGAACGGCTGCTGTGCGCGCCAGAAGCGCCGATCGTGCTGCTGCAGAAAATCCGGGATCAAGTATCCGAAATCGGCGAACTGGCGGCTCCGGGCAATCCGAGTCTGGGCGTGATGCTGCCTTCCAATCCCTTGCATCATTTGCTCATGGCGGAGTTGGATTTCCCCGTCATTGCCACCAGCGGCAATTTGAGCGATGAGCCCATTTGCACGGACGAGCGCGAGGCGGCCGCGCGGTTGGGCGGCATTGCCGATGCCTTTCTCGTGCATAATCGCCCGATTGTGCGGCATGTGGACGACTCGATTGTCCGGGTGCTGCTCGATCGCGAAATGGTGATCCGCCGGGCGCGGGGGTATGCGCCCCTGCCGATTCAGCTGGCGTCCAATGATCAAAGTTCAAAGTCCAAAGTCGTGCTGGCGGTGGGGGCGCATTTGAAAAATTCGGTCGCCTTGGCGGTGGGGGAAAACGTTTTTATCAGCCAGCACATCGGCGATTTGGAAACTGAAGTGGCCCATCAGGCTTTCCGCAGCATGGCGGGCGATTTACCCAAACTATTTGCCGCGCGGCCGGAAATCATCGCGGCGGATCTGCACCCGGATTATCTATCCACAAAGTTTGCGGTGGAAGCCACCCGTCAAAAAGCCGGGCGCGACCAGCAAAAGCTGGAACTCTCGCCACAGTTGGTGGGCGTGCAGCATCACGTTGCCCACGTGCTGTCCTGCATCGCCGAGAACGAAATTCAGCTGCCGGTGTTGGGCGTCGCCTGGGATGGCACGGGTTATGGCCCGGACGGCACGGTTTGGGGCGGCGAATTTTTTCTGGTCACCCAAGCAGGCGTGGAACGCGTGGCCCACTTGCGTCCGTTCCGCTTGCCCGGCGGCGGCAAGGCGGTCAAGGAACCGCGCCGGGTCGCCTTGGGCCTGCTGTATGAACTCTACGGCGAGGCGGCGTTTGAAATGAATCATTTGCCGCCCCTGCGGCAGATGCCGGCGGTGGAAATGGTCACGCTGCGGGGAATGTTGCAGCGCCGGTTCAATGCGCCGCAGACCACTAGCGTCGGGCGTTTGTTTGATGCCGTGGCCTCGCTGGTCAACTTGCGGCAACAGTTGCGATTTGAAGGGCAGGCGGCGATGGAATTGGAATTCGCGCGGGACGGTTTTGAGAGTGAAGCGTCCTACAACCTGCTACCCGTGAGTCGTCCCGGACCGCTCTGGCTGGACTGGTCGCTCATGATCCATTCGATTCTGACGGATGTGAACAGTGGCGTGCCGTTGGCCGAGATTGCCACGAAGTTTCACAATGCCTTGGCGGAAGCGGTGGTGCTGCTGGCCAAAAAATACGGCCAAGGTCGGGTGGCTCTCAGCGGCGGCTGTTTTCAAAACCGCTATTTGACCGAGCGCACCGTTGCCCGGTTGCGCGCCGAGCAGATTCAGCCCTATTGGCACCAGCGCGTGCCGACCAATGACGGCGGCATTGCGCTGGGGCAGATTTATGCCGTCCGCAATCATTTGAAATTGAAATAATTTATGTGCCTCGCCATTCCGGGAAAAGTGATCAGCATCCGCGGCGACGATCCGCTGACGCGCCTGGGCCGAATTGATTTTTCCGGCGTCGTGAAGGAAGCGAGCCTGGCCTATGTGCCGGAGGTGACGATCGGCGACTACGTCATCGTCCATGTGGGCTTTGCCCTGAGTAAAGTGGATGAAGCCGAGGCGCACAAGGTGTTTGAATATCTGAAACAGATTGGCGAACTCGGCGAACTGGAGGAGCCCCCGCGGTGAAATTCATGGATGAATATCGCGATGCGGAACTGGCGCAGAAGTTCGCGCGGGAAATCCACCGGATCACCACGCGGCCATGGAAAATCATGGAAGTTTGCGGCGGCCAGACCCACGCCATCGTCAAATATGGCATTGATGAATTATTGCCGAAGCCAATTACGCTGATTCACGGCCCGGGCTGCCCGGTGTGTGTGACGCCTTTGGAAGTGATCGATCAGGCGCTGGAAATTGCGGCTCGCCCGGAAGTGATTTTCACTTCGTTCGGCGACATGCTGCGCGTTCCCGGCAGCACAACGGATTTGCTTTCTATTAAAGCCCAAGGCGGCGAAGTGCGGATCGTTTATTCGCCCTTGGATGCGGTGAAAATCGCAGAGCAGAATCCGGCGAAAGAAGTGGTTTTCTTCGGCGTCGGCTTTGAAACCACCGCGCCGGCGACAGCCATGGCCGTTTATCAGGCCGCGCAGAAAAAACTGACGAATTTTTCGATGCTGATCTCCCACGTCTTGGTGCCGCCGGCCATCGAAGCCTTGATGTCGTCGCCGAACTGTCAGGTGCAGGCGTTTCTCGCCGCCGGCCATGTTTGCACCGTGATGGGCTACGAGGAATATTTCCCGCTCGCGAAAAAATACCGGGTGCCGATTGTCGTGACGGGCTTTGAGCCGCTGGACATTTTGCACGGCATACTGCTCACGGTGCAGCAATTGGAAGCCGGTCGCGCGGAAGTGGAAAATCAATACGTGCGCTCCGTTTGCCGCGCCGGCAACCAGCCGGCGCAAGCCTTGATAAAAAAAGTTTTCCAGGTCGTTCCGCGCAAATGGCGGGGCATTGGCGAAATTCCCCAGAGCGGGCTGGGGCTGGCCGGGGACTACACGGCATTTGATGCGGCCAAAAAGTTTGGGCTGGCCGATCGGCGCGTGGATGAACCCGCTGATTGCATGGCCGGCTTGATTTTGCAGGGCCTGAAAACGCCGCATGAGTGCCCGGCCTTTGGCGGAAAATGCACGCCGGAACACCCGCTAGGCGCGACGATGGTTTCCAGCGAAGGCGCCTGTGCGGCTTACTATCGCTACCGGCGGCCTGGCGGGGCCGAAAACCAATGAAAAACCCTGATTTCAGCGCGGCTTGTCCGCTTCCAATTTCGCAATATCCCCACGTCCTGATGGCGCATGGCGGGGGTGGAACGCTCATGCACCGGCTGCTGGAAGATGTCTTCGGCCGGGCGTTCAGCAATCCGATTCTCGATACGCGGCACGACTCCGCGCAATTCACCGTTCCGCCCGGGCGGCTGGCGATGACGACGGATTCTTACGTGGTGCGGCCCATTTTTTTCCCCGGCGGCGACATCGGCTCGATGGCGGTGCATGGCACGGTGAACGATCTCGCGATGAGCGGCGCGCGGCCGCTATATCTGAGCTGCGCCTTCATCATCGAGGAAGGGCTGCCGATGGCAACGCTGTGGCGGGTGGTTTGTTCCATGCGGGAGGCCGCGCAAAAATGCGGCGTGCCGATTGTCACCGGCGATACCAAGGTGGTGGACAAGGGCAAGGGCGACGGGCTGTTCATCAATACGACCGGGATCGGGGGAATTGAAACCGACCAGGTGATTTCGCCGCAAAGCGTCCAGCCGGGCGATGCGGTGATTGTCAGTGGTGATCTGGGCCGGCACGGAATGGCCATCATGGCCCTGCGGGAAGGCTTGGGCTTTGAAAGCGCCATCGAGAGCGATTCGGCTCCGGTGCACGAAGCCGTCTTGGCCTTGTTGATAGCCGGCCTGGAAATTCACTGTTTGCGGGATTTAACGCGGGGCGGGCTGGCGAGTGCCTTGAATGAAATCGCCGAGGCGGCGGGGGTGAAAATCGGCATCACCAGCCAATGGATTCCGGTGCATGAAGAGGTTCGGGCGGCGTGTGAAATGCTGGGGCTGGATCCCCTGCAAGTGGCGAACGAGGGGCGCTTTGTCGCCTTTGTCGCGGCGAAAGATGCGGCGCGCGCGCTGGAAATTCTGCGGCGATTCGCGGTCTCGGCCGCGGCCTCATTGATCGGCACGGTGGGGGAAAGATCGGCCCCGCTGGTAACGATCAAAAGTGAGCTGGGCGTGAGCCGGATTCTCGATATGCCCAGCGGCGAGCAATTGCCGCGGATCTGCTGATGGCTTACCGGTTCAGGACGAGTTTGCAGGTCCGCCGGCAGATTTGGTCCGGGGCGCCGCTGGCATCAATGTTCAGCAGCAAACCCCGCTGACGGTAGAATTCAATGAGCGGACGCGTGGAGTTCAGATAGGCATCCATCCGGACTTTTACGGCCGCCGGTTGATCATCGTCCCGTTGAAATAATTTCCCGCCGCACTTGTCGCAATAGCCGGCCACTTGAGGCGGACGCGCGGCGGTGTGATAAACCGTCTTGCATTGCGCGCAGGTCAGGCGACCAAAGACCCGCGAGATAATTTGTTCCACCGGCAGGTCATAATTAAAGACGGCGCTGAGATGGACCTGTTCCGCGGCCAGGAGTTTTTCCAAGGCCTCCGCCTGGGCGACCGTGCGGGGAAAACCATCCAGCAAAAATCCGCCGGAACATTTCAGGCAGTGGACGCGTTCGCGCACCAGGCTGAGCACCGTTTCATCGGGAACCAGTTCGCCGTGTTTCATGTGTTCCACAGCGTTGCGCAGGGCGGGAGACCGGCCGGCTTCGTCCAAGCTTTTGGCGGCGCGGAAAAGATCACCAGTGGCGAGGTGGCACGTGTGAAGCTGCTCGCCGAGCAGTTCAGCTTGGGTGCCTTTGCCGACGCCGGGCGGACCGAGCAGGATAATGCGCCAAGCCGGCTGCGGGGTGGGGCGGGCCAAGGGCGTGAAGCAACTGGCGCCCCCCTGAAACCACCCGGTTTGCCCGCCGGCCAGTGAACCATCAGTTCTTTTCGCAAACCTGTTTTTGGTCACAGGGTCACCTTATCATGCCGGCAACCTTCCTGCCGCCTTTTTTCTGAACTTTTGTCGGCCCGCCTGCGGGGCGTTAGCGGGGTGACATTAATCTTCATAATTTACTGATTAATAAGGCAAGATTTGTTTACGATTAAGCAATCAGGGTGTGGTGCGGAACGGTTGGCAATTGTAGCTTTATCACTGACATATGGAGCATATTGCCATCCATACCCCAAACAGCGTTGAGCCTTCAGCCAAGAGAAAATCTAATGGATTGTTCCAGCCGCCCGCCCGTGAGACGGCGTTTGAGCGCCCCCGGGATTTTCTGGGCAACCGGTTTGTCTACGCGGTGATTTCTTCCCGGGCGGGCGGTTTGACGCTGGGCGTCAATATGAACCCGGACAAGTATTGCAACTTCGATTGTTCCTATTGCGAGGTTAACCGCCAGGTGCCGGTGCGGGAGGCTCATTTGGATGTGGAGGTCATGGCGGTGGAATTGCACAAGACCATTGCCGGCATCGAAAACGGGAAGCTGGCGGATCATTCCTGGTTTCGTTCCCTGCCGCCGGAGCTGCTGCGCTTGCGGCAGGTCGGCTTGAGCGGCGATGGCGAGCCGACGCTGGCGCCCAATTTTGTGGAAGCCGTGCAGTCGGTGGTGCGGGTGCGAGCCTTGGGGCGCTTTTTCAAGATTGTGCTCTTCACCAATGGCACGGGGCTGGACCAGCCGCAGGTGCTGCGCGGCTTGGAATATCTCACCAAATCGGATGAGATCTGGGTCAAGCTGGATGGCGGCACGCAATCCTTCATCGACAAAGTCAATCGGCCCAACGCGCCGCTGGAAAAAATTCTATCCAACATCCTCTTGCTGGGCCGGCTCCGCCCGATCGTGATCCAAAGTTTATTCCCCTCCATTCATGGCGAAGAACCGCCGTTTGAAGAGATCCGCGAATACGCCCTGCGGCTCAAGGAGCTCAAGGCGGGCGGCGCCCAGATTTCGCTGGTGCAAATCTATTCCGCCGGCCGGCCGGGCGTCCATCCGGAATGGGGCCATCTGCCGCTGCGCGTGCTGTCGCAGATTGCCCAAACCGTCCGCCAGATGACCGGTCTGCACACGGAAGTATTTTGAGCCGCGGTGGCCTTGCCTCGATTTGGTGAACCAGCGATGGGGGCGACCTTAGACAGCGTTATTCGCAAAATAAAACCCCAGACTCGTTTGAGTCTGGGGTTTTGGGCGATTGGAGGTGCCGGTTATTGGGCGCCGCTGTAGCCGGTGAGCGCCTTCATGTATTGGGCGCGTTCAAAAGCGGCGGGTTCCGGGCAGTTCTTCTGGCTCAGGCTGCCCTTGAGCTGCTGGACGGATTCGTATTCGTGTTCCACGAGCCAGGCCGCCAGGTCGCGCTCAATCTGGGTGATTTGCGGGATGCCGTGGCGGAGCAGGGTGGAGCAGAGCATGGTCACATCGGCGCCGGCCAGGAGCATCTTGAGCGCGTCCGAGGCGCGGTGGATGCCGCTGGTGGCGGCCAGGCTAGCGTTCACCCGGCCGTGCAGCAGCGCAATCCAGCGCAGCGGCAGGCGCATCGCCATCGGCGTGCTCAACAGGATGTTGGGCTTCACTTCCAAGGATTCCAGCTCAATGTCCGGCTGATAGAACCGGTTGAACAGCACTAGCCCGTTGGCACCGGCCTGATCCAGGCGCTTGGCCATGTTGGCAAAGTTGCTGAAGAACGGGCTCAGCTTGACCGCGACGGGAATGGTGACGTTGGCCTTCACGGCCTTTAAGATGTCGAGATAGGTCATCTCGACTTCCGTGCCGGTGAGGTTCATGTCCGTGGGGATGTAATAGATGTTCAGCTCCAGCGCGTCGGCGCCGGCCTGCTGAATCTGCTTGGCGTATTCCGTCCAGCCGCCGGCCGAAGAACCGTTGAGGCTGGCGATGACGGGCATCCGCGTGGCTTTTTTGGCCGCCGCGACGTGCTTGAGATATTCTTCCGGGCCGAGCTTGTAGTCGTCGGCTTCGGGGAAATAGGTCAGCGCTTCGGCAAAGCTTTCGGTGCCGTGCTCCAGGCGCTGATGCATTTCCAGGCGGTCCTGGCGCAATTGCTCCTCAAACAGCGAGTAGAGCACCACGGCGGCCGCGCCGGCGTCCTCCATGCGCTTGATGTTGTCCAAGTCTTCCGAGAGCGGCGAAGCCGAGACGACCAGCGGCGAACGCAGTTTCAAACCGAGATAATTTGTGGTGAGATCCATAATGTTATTTCGTTTTAGTTAATGGTTCAGTCTTCGATGCTTGTCGCCGGTTTGGCAACCGGAGCGGTTTCCGGTTTCGGCGTCGGCTGCGCCATGTATTGATAGAACTTCCAGCGCCGGTCGGCGTCCACCTGGGCTTGCGCAAAGAATTTCTTCGCGTCCTCCGGTTTGCTCTTGGTGAGCATCTTGAACCGGTTTTCCGACATCATGAAATCCGCCACTTTGGACTTCGCTGCGCCGGAGTCCAGCTGCAGCGGGTTCTCGCCGCGTTCGGCGCGGCGTGGGTCGTAGCGATACAGCAGCCATTGGCCGGAATCGACCGCGAGCTTCTGCTGCCGCGCGCCGATGCCTTGATCCAGCGCGATGCCGTGGGCGATGCAATGGCTGTAAGCGATGATCAAGGACGGTCC
>CAIMLG010000115.1 GCA_903842235.1 uncultured Verrucomicrobia subdivision 3 bacterium | reverse complement strand
CCCGCAATGGCATCGCCGCTGGTTCCGTTATCCACCATGGGCACCGAAGTGTAGGTCGGTGTGGGATTGACACTTGTGTCCACGCGATAAAGCACGGTAGGGGTAAAACCGTTGACATCGTGGAAACGCGCTGTCACCAGGACGGGTTGGTTGGCTGGCGGGATGGACGGCGCATGTTTGACCTCATAGATGGCAGGCCCGGCGTTAGTTACAGCACGACTGTTGGGCTGACCGGGGGTGCCCAGATTGGCCGGGACGGGCAGGGGGCCTGTGAGTTCGAGCCAGTTGCCGTGCAACCGCAGCAGAACCTGAGGTTGACCGCGCAACCACCGGCCTTTGAGGCGCATCGTCACGGTCTGGCCTGAGGTCAGGCCTAGATTGGTCAGGCCGCCCTGAGCCGAATTGATGCCAGTGAAGATGCCATCGCTGGCTCGCAAGTGGAGGCATTGGCCACCAAGATAGCCACCGGTCGTCTCCAAGCTGGATCGGCAGTGATCGCCCAGCATGAGCCAGTTGGCGAGGCCGCTGGCTCCACCCTCGAAATTGGGGTTGCCGACGTAGTTCGGGCCGGTGGTTCCCGGCAGCACCTCGACGTTGTCCACCAGGCATTCGCCCACGTCCAGAAGGCCCAACTGGACCACATCAATGCTGGAGCCGTAGTTGCCGCCATTATCCAGGATGCCGGTGACCTCGAGGTTGGTCCAGGCCGCTTTGGCTGTTTCATCACTATCCGCCCAATTGTAGGCCAGGCGATGGTTGCTGTTGGGATTGATAAGTTCCAGACTGCTGCCGCCTCTGTGCGCCCATTGCCCCCAGCGTCCGCCGGTCCCGTAGGTCACTTCGTCTTCCACGACAAAAATGGTGTTGGTGGTCAACCCTCCCGTGTTGTTGGTGCCCGTGAGGATCTGGGGCATGGCGAGGGCGACCCGGCCACCGCCGTGGGGGATCTTGCCGCCGAAGTTTCCGATGGTGTTGGTGGTGTTGAGGTTGGGGTAGTGCGCCAAGAGTTGGTTCGTGTTGGCAGCCACGACGAGGTAGGCATTGGCCGCCAGAACCCGGTTGGAGGGGAACGTGAAGCTCGGCCCAGCCGTGAACTTCCAGCCTCCCAGATTGATCGCGCTGGCGCCCTTGTTATAGAGCTCAATATATTGGTCGTTGTCATCGCCAGAGAAGGGCGTGTTCATCAACTCGGTGATGACGATGGCACGGACCAGAATCCCGCGGGTGGAGGCCCCCGGCGTGCGCGCCGCCAGCGGATACCAATCCGCAGCCCCGTTGGGCCAGCGTCCGTAGGAAACCCCATCGGCTTGGGCCTCGAAAGCAAACGCATCCAGGACACGCGTGGCATTGGAATTCCAGAAATACACGGTTTGGCCCGCTGCCTTCAAACCGAAGCCCAGTTGGGTTTGATCAAAGGCCAAAAACCCGCGTGGCTGAATGAGAGTGCCGTTGGGGATGACGAATTTGTTCGTGGCTGGATCATCCGTCAGAATGCAACCAGACAGATCGTTCGTGCGATTGCTGTGGTTGTAGAGTTCGATGTAATCGAAGGTCCCGACGGTCTCTG
>CAIMLG010000114.1 GCA_903842235.1 uncultured Verrucomicrobia subdivision 3 bacterium | reverse complement strand
TTCGCAGCACCTGCGGGAATTTTCCTCCCGCAAAGTCCCGGTCGTGAGCATCGACCATGAACTGCCCGCCTCCGAACACGCAGACTCGGTCGGCAGCGACGAGGAATTGGGCGGGCGCATCGTTGCCCGGCATCTCATTGAACTGGGGCACACGCGTCTGGCCCACCTGGCAGGCGATCCCACCCACGAATGGGCGCGGCGGCGGCGGCGCGCTTTTGAACTTACGGTCGGCGAACGCAAGGGAACGCACCTGGTCTGCGAGCAGATTGCCGAAAATCCAAGCGGCGTGGTCCAGGTCATGCGCATTCTACAGAGCCGTCCGCGGCCCACCGCGCTCTTTGCGGCGTCGGACCATATCGCGATGCTTGCATTGACAGCCGCCGCCCAACTGCGCTTGCGCGTGCCCGAGGACTTGTCGGTGCTGGGCTTTGGCGATTTGGAGGTTTCCCAGCATCTCTCACCGCCGCTGACCAGCGTGCGGCAAAAATCTTATGAAATGGGGCGGGAAGCCGGTCTGCTGGTGATCCGCCGCGCGCGCGGAGAAGGCAAATCCGCCGGCATGCGCGTTGAACTGCCTGTCGAACTGGTCCTGCGCGGCAGCACCGGTCCGTGCCGTCCCAACACTTAAATAAACTCACACATGCGTCTCCACGGAATCGATCTGCTTGTCGTTGCGATTTACTTTGTCGCGGTCATTTCAATTGGTTTTTGGGTGGCCCGGCGCGGAAGCAAAGATCTCAACTCCTATTTTCTGGGCGGCAAAACGCTGCCCTGGTATCTGCTGGGCGTCTCCAACGCCTCGGGGATGTTCGATATCACCGGCACCATGTGGATGGTTTACATCCTATTTGCCTACGGGCTCAAAAGCGTGTGGCTTCCCTGGCTGTGGCCGACCTTCAACCAGATTTTCCTGATGGTTTTCTTGAGCGCCTGGCTGCGGCGTTCCAACGTGTTGACCGGAGCGGAATGGATTCAGACCCGATTTGGTAAAGGCCGCGGCGCCAACCTGGCTCACCTGAGCGTGGTGCTCTTTGCCCTGGTGAACGTCGTGGGAATGCTGGCCTACGCATTCAAGGGAATCGGCAAATTCGCCGTCGTCATGCTGCCCTGGCATTTCACCGGCGCTACCGACGGCCTTTTTTCAGATGAAAACATTTACGCCACGATCATCCTGGGGCTGACCTCGCTCTATGCCATCAAGGGCGGCATGTTCAGCGTCGTCATCACCGAGGTCATGCAATTCTCCATTCTCACCCTGGTTTCAATTGTCATCGGGCTGATCGCCATTTTCACGGTCTCGCCGGAAATGGTGGCCAAGGCCGTCCCGGCCAACTGGGGCAACCTCTCTTTTGGCTGGCGGCTGGACGTGGATTGGACCGGTATTTTTGACAAAGTCAACAACAGCATTCACTCGGACGGCAACGAGCTGTTCATGATCATTTTTGGAATGATGTTTTTCAAAGGCGTTCTCTCCAGCCTGGCGGGGCCGGCCCCCAATTACGACATGCAACGCGTCCTGGCCACCCGCAGCCCGCGCGAGGCGGCCTTGATGAGCGGCATGGTCAACGTCGTGCTCTATTTCCCGCGCTACCTCATGATCACGGGGCTCACCGTCCTGGCCATCGCGTTTTGCATGAACGATCTCCGCGCCATGGACAAGCCGGATTTCGAAAAACTGTTGCCGATCGTCCTGGCCAATCACGTGCCCTCGGGCGTGGTCGGTTTTTTGCTGGCGGGACTTTTGGCGTCGTTCATGTCCAATTTCGCCGCAACGATCAACGCGGCCCCGGCCTATATTGTCAACGATGTCTATAAGCGCTTCATCAATCCCGATTGCCCCCCGCGCGTGCAAGTGACGATGAGCCGCGTGGCCTCGGTGGTGGTCCTGGCTGTGGGAATTCTCTTCGGCCTGCTGACAACCAGCATTACGGAAGTCATGATGTGGATTGTGGGCGCGCTCTACGGCGGCTATGTC
>CAIMLG010000113.1 GCA_903842235.1 uncultured Verrucomicrobia subdivision 3 bacterium | reverse complement strand
TGTCGCCACCCGCACCCGGCGTCAGGAAACCACCGGTGCCGTTGGTCACCGCGCCGGTGAAGTAGCCGCCACCACTGGCCGTCGCACCGATGTCGATGATCAGGCCACCGATAAACGTGCCCTGGTTATCCAGGCGCTGGCCACCGGACAGTGTGTAGCGGCCGGCGGTGGTGCCACTGACATCGAACACGGCGCCCTGCTTGAGGTTGATCGAGCCGCCGCCCACGGTGCCGACGCCGGTCAGCGCCAGGGTCCCGTTGCTGACCGTCGTCCCGCCGGTATACGTGTTGATACCGCCCAACGTTTGCCGGCCGCCGCCGTTCACGACCACGTTGAGAGCGCCGGCAATAACACCGGAGTTGCTGGCGCTGCCGTTGCCGTATACATACGTGCCGCTGCCGCCCAACGTCAGGGTGGCGGGCGTCGGGGATGAATTGGTGACCATGTTCTTGAGGGCGGTTGCGTTGGTACCAGCCGTGGAATTGAGGCCGGCCACTTGCTGCTGGAAACCGTTGAGATCCAGCGTGCCGAGGTTGGCGCTGGCTGCCTGCCCGAAGCTAAGGACGGTGCCGGTGGGCAACCGGTTGTCACCCTTGGCCAATTGCACGGTGCCATTGTTGATGGCCGTAGTGCCCGAGTACGTGCTTACGCCCCCCAGGATCAAGAGCCCTGCGCCCTGCTTGGCCCAAGCACCCGTCTTGCCGGAGACATCCGCGATAACCCCATTGAAGGTGGTGACACCTGTCGACCCCTGAATACTGAGGGACGTGCCGGCGGTATCGCCCACGTACACGGTCTTGTTCGAATCGATGGTGGCCGCGGTAAGCGCGGAGGTATTGCCAGCCGCGTTCATACTGGCCATGGTCAAACGCCCGCCGTCCAGCGTGATGGTGTTGCCGGAACCAAGCGCGCCATTACCGTTAAAGAGGACTTCACCCGCTTTGATGGTCAGGGGTCCGCTGAAGGTATTGCCGGTGTTGCCCAAGTATATTTGCGCACCGCTCACGCCATTGGTTCCGGTGAAAGCCAGCCCGACACCGGCATTGCCGGAAATAAGCCCGCGAAATTGGCGGCTCCCGCTGGCCGTGTTATTCGTCACGGTTCTCGTTGCTGCACCTAGGCTGATCGTAGTGGCCTGATCCCAATTGGCCTGCCCGGTGCCGGACAAGGCAAAATCGCCACCGATGGTCAAATTATTTACCGTAAAAGCCCGCGTGCCTGTCGACTGGAGCGTGCCCCCGTTGAGCGCCAGCGTGCAATTGGTGCCCAGCGCGTAATCCCCTGAAACGATCACCGTTCCCGCATTGAGGGTAAAGCCGCCGTCATAGCGGACATTGTTGCCGGGGCCGTTACCCCAATTCAAGGTGCCCGCGCCATTCTTGATGATACCGGCCCCTTCGTTTCCCGCGCCCGAGGCCTGGCTTTGGGAGATCCACGTCAACGTGGCGCCCGAGCCAATGTCGAAAGTACGAACGCCGCCCAACGTGAGCGAGCCACCGGCCGTGATGGTCACCGTTTGATTGGGGTTAATGGTCACATTGCCCACGGTTGCCGATGCAAAAGTTAAACTCGAATTAGAAGCGAATACGGCGTTATTCCCTGCGGTCCAGCCTGTGCCCCCCGCCGCATTGGCAGAACCAAGGTTCCAATAGGTCGAGATCCACGTGCCCCCTGCGGTGCCGTCCGTCCGCCAGTATTCGTCGGCCGCTCTGACCTGACTGCTGGCCGCCAGCCCGATCGCCATCATCACACGCACGAACTTTTTCATACCGATCCCCTCATCTTTATTTGCTTCCCCTGCTTACATAGTTTCCCGTTTGACGCCGTTGTTCAATGCCGCTGCCGCAAACAGGGAATCGCTGTGTTAGCGTGTTACCCTTAAAATGCACAGCGGCTCAAGTCCCTGCTCAAATAAAATCCCCATTCCGTCATGGGCTGACGCACGATCCCAACGGCATGAAGCCCGCCCAAGCCCTATGTGTTTGGGCGCACCCGCAGAGCAGCCCTGCGTTACAGTCACGTGACGACAAGAAAAACTCATGCGTGCATTAAGACGCATCACACAATCAAGTCAAGCCCCTTTTCGAGCCAACTTCGCGCGGCACGGATTGGGCCATGAAGACAGGTCAAAACGATCACAGATCAAAGCGCGTCACCGCCCGGCGGCTTTGAGCTTCCAGGCGCCGGTGCCCC
>CAIMLG010000112.1 GCA_903842235.1 uncultured Verrucomicrobia subdivision 3 bacterium | reverse complement strand
GCCCGCTCCGCCCCGTAGGCACATGCAACCTATCGCTGAAAGCTGCACGCCGGAGGACGCACTGCACACTAGGCGTATGCTCGTCAAGGTCTATGCAATTAAGGGAGCTTCCAAAAACCCATACTTATCCCGACTAATAACTTCCAGAGGATGAGTGTAAGCTGTATAACTTGTCGGCATGAGAGCACCTAGCCGATATATCCAACCCGTCGCCTGTGGCCTATTTGACGGCCACCACCGCCTAGAACAACTCCAGCAGATGGGCGATCCGCTCGCCGCCTTGAACGCCGTGATGGACTGGACGATCTTTGAGCCCGTGCTGGCCCGGATTCCGCGCGCGGTCCCGAAAGCCCCGGGCGGGCGCCCAGCCTATCGGCCACTCACCTTGTTCAAAATTCTCGTGCTCCAATCGCTCTATGGCTTGAGCGATGAACAAGCGCAGTTTCAAATCCTCGACCGCCGCAGCTTCCAGCATTTTCTCGGACTGACCGCCGCCGACCCGGTGCCCGATCAGAACACGATCCGCGAGTTCCGCGAGAAGCTCACGCGGGCGGAACTCTTCAGCGAACTCTTCGCCGCCTTCCACGCGCGACTGACCCAGCAAGGTTTCATCACCCGGAAAGGCCAGATCATCGACGCGTCGTTTGTCGAAGTGCCCCGCCAACGCAACCGCCGCGAAGCGAACGCCGCGATCCAGCGCGGGGAAGCGCCCGCCGGCTGGGCCGCGGACGCGAAACGACTGGCCCACAAAGACCTGGATGCCCGGTGGACCAAGAAGAACCAGCAGACCTACTATGGCTACAAGGATCATGTCGTGGCGGATTTGGAAAGCAAACTCATCGTGCGCGCCGAGGTGACGGCGGCGAACGAGCATGACAGTCAGGCCCTCGACCCGCTCACCTGCGCCGGCGATCCGCCCACCTGGGCGGACAGCGCCTATGCCGGCGCGCCGTGCGCCGCGATTTTTGCCGCCAAAGGCATCGTGGCCCACGTCTGCGAAAAAGGCGTGCGCGGCCAGGCCCTGACGAAGCGACAAAAGCGGTCGAACCAGGCGAAGTCCCGCCAGCGGGCGCGGGTGGAACACATCTTCGGCTTTAAGACCGGGAGCATGGGCGCGATGTTTCAACGGGCGATTGGGTTTGCGCGCAACCGGGCGGGGATCATTCTGACGAACCTAGTCTATAATCTGGCCCGCACCGAACAGATCATCCGGCTGAAACTGTTGGGCCGGAAGACGCCGCAGCTCGTATAAGTCGGCTCCAAGACGAAGTAACCACCCCAGCTAACCCGCGCCAACGCCAACTTAGCGAGTTAGCGCCGAAAAAAGATGACTTATCAAAAATGACTAGCGATGACTCTAGCTCGAAAACCCGAAAAACCGGGTTTTTGGAAGTCCCCATTAAGGTAAGCGTTGTCGCCACGAGCGGCGCGCTTTCAAAAACGATAACCGTTGACACCGATAAAGATTCTGAGAGGCTCACGGTCAAAATCGTCATTGACCCGCCGCCAGTCCCGGCCATGTCGGACACCAATCGCCTGCAAAATCAAATGATCTCACAATCTGACCGACAGGCGGTTTTCAAGGCGGATTGCGCTAGTTGCCATGTCAGCTCCATTGAAGGCAAATACGGCAAACAACTTTACGATTCTGTGTGCGGCGTTTGTCATGAGGCGGAGCATCGCGCTGCCATGGTTCCAGATTTGCACTCGTTGACCGTGCCAACGGGCGAACAATTTTGGCGCACATGGATTTCCTACGGCAGGCAGGGATCGCTTATGCCGGCCTTTGCCAAGACGGAAAACGGCCCGCTCACGGACATGCAAATCACCACGTTGGCCACCTATTTGAGCACGGCCATTCCCTCCCGGTAATTGCCCTTTGGCTTTGGCGAGCAAGGTTGTGCCGTCTCAAACCTTCGCTCCGGGCTGGAATCCGGCGTAAAATGTCGCTTTTAGACAAGAATGTCGCCATTAGACTATTGTTCGAGTGTGTATCAATTGATTTTTTCCCAATGTTTCTTCACGGATCATAGTGGGTAGAGGTTGAGTTTTCCACAAAAGAACAGAATTCGAGTCCGGTAATTCTTGAAGTTGCGAAAGCCCCGGGCCGCCG
>CAIMLG010000111.1 GCA_903842235.1 uncultured Verrucomicrobia subdivision 3 bacterium | reverse complement strand
GCGCGCTTTTCCTCATAGAATGCCTTTTTAACAGAAAACCCCTCAGCCGGCAAATCGTTTCAAACTATTGTATAGATTTTGTCATGGCCTGGCGAAAAATCTCTTTGATCTTGGCGTGGCCGCAGTTGTTGGGATGAAATTGGTCGGCCAAGTCGGTTTGCCGGCTAATTGAATGGGAGAGGTCCACCAGATGCACGTTGAGGCGGCAGCGTGCAAGGAATTGGCAGTTTTCCTCAACGCGGCTGTTGAGAATGGCGATCGTGTTTTCGTTGCAGCCAAATGGCCAAAGCGGCGGGTGACCTTGGGGTGGAATGTTTCCCACAAAGACGGCGGGCCAATCCGGCTTCGGGAGGCCGGTCAATCCCGCCACCCAATCCAGTTCCACGGAGCCTTGCGCGGAGGTCACTGTCAAAACTATCGTATGCGGTCCTGACGGCAGATTGGTAATCAGGGCGGCATACGGCGAGGCGCGATTCGCAATTTGGGGATGCGAGGTGAAATTAAATCCCAGGGATGTTTTGTATTCTCCGGCTTGCAGTTTGCCGTCGATGGTGAGCGTGAAAGCGCCGTTGTCATTGGATTCCGAGGGTTTGCGCGCATAGCACAGCAATATGTTTGTTCCGATCACATTGCTGATGGTAGCCGTCGCGCCCTGGCGGCATGAGGCTTTGCCGATTGGATAAACCGCTTTTTCAGACCACGGACCCTGGCAGGAGACGGCCGGATTGGTCGCGGCGATTTTTGCGTCCGCCGGAATGGCCAGCCATGAGACTTCGGCCAAATGCCAGCTTTGATATTCCTGCGCATGAACCCCCAGTTGAGTCGATTCGCCTGTGCCGATCATGAACGTAAATACGCCCTTGCGGCTGACCCCCTGCCGATATACGGACTGGGCCGCATCGGGGCATTTGAAACCGCACACAGCCTTGTTGGTGAGGCCCCAGCGCATTTCTGATGCCAGCAGCGCGGCCCACCCGCGGCTCATGTCCGTCGCGCCGTCGCCCACGGTGATGGAATCTCCAAAGGCGGTAAAACCTTGATTGGTTGACGGGATTTGCAGCGCCACGGTGATCCGGCCTTTGCGTCCAAACAGCGAATCGTAATTGGACCACAGCGCGACGACCGCCAGCGCCAGGATTAGCGCCAGGATGCAGGCTCGCTTGATCTTGCTCATTACTGATTTTGTACCAGAGCTGCGCCGGATTTGAAATTGGAATTTGCTCGCCATTTGGCCGCCCAAAACCTAGGTTTTTGCCGATAATCACGCGCGCGCCCAACCAGTCTGATTGTGGCGGGCCTGCCGATCTTATGAGTGGCCAAACCGGGACCGCTTTATAGGTGATGGATCGTCGAATAGTGTGTCAGATTTTTGATGCGCTCTGGTTACTGTGGAACCAGACGGTAGCCGATGGCCGGCTCGGTGAGGATCAGCTCGGGATTGGCGGGATCATTTTCAATTTTGTCCCGCAGATGGGCGATATGGACGCGCAGGTATTGAGTTTGATCGACGGATTTTGGGCCCCAGATTTCCGTGAGCAGATGGCGGTGGGTCAGCACTTTGCCCGAATGCGTGATCAGCAACCGCAGCAGCGCGTATTCGATGGGTGTCAATTTGACTTCTTTTCCCGATTTGCGCACCTGGCGCGTTGAAAAGTCCACCTCCAACTGGCCGGACACGAACGTCGCGCTGGTCTCAGGGGTTTGTGCATGGCGCAACGCCGCGCGCATTCGCGCCAACAATTCCGCGGTGTTGAAGGGTTTGGTGAGATAGTCGTCCGCCCCTGAATCCAAGGCGGCCACCTTGTCATCCTCACGATCGCGCACGCTGAGAATAAGAACCGGCACCTGGGTCCACTCGCGCAAACGCCGAAGGACCTCCACCCCGTCGAGGTCCGGCAGGCCCAAGTCAAGCAACACCACATCGGGCCGGCGTTGCGCGGCCTGGGCAATTCCGTCCGCGCCGGTGGCAGATTCAACCGCGCGATATCCGTTTGCCTCCAAAATGGTCCGAAGCAAGCGGCGGATTTGCGGCTCATCATCGATGATGAGCGCCGTTGGCTGGAATGTTTGGCCTTCGGTCTTCACTGGTCGAGCTGCATCTTGGTGGATTTTTCCGGCTGCGGCAACCGGATTGTAAAGAGCGCGCCCCCGCTGGCGCGGTTTTCGGCCGCGACAGTGCCGTTGTGAGCTTCGACAAACCCTTTGACGATCGTCAGGCCAAGGCCGCTGCCGCCCGCTGCGGCGTTTGGACCGCGGGCGAATTTGTCAAATATCCGCGGCAAAAACTCATTTTCAATTCCCGGGCCCTGGTCGGCGACGCTGATCGCCAGTTGGCCTTCGGACAAAGCCGCTCTGATTTCAACCGGTGTGCCCGCGGGGGTATGATGCGCCGCGTTGAGCAGCAGGTTTGTCAACGCATGCTGGACGAGAGAAAAATCCAGCCGGACCAGCATCGCCTGGGGCGGAGCCTCGATTGACACTGGATGCGATGCCAGTTCTCGCCTCAACTCGCGAACGGTGGTTTGGATCAAATCGCGCGCGTCGTGCCAGTCAATGCGGGGCACGATCTGGGCCGATTCGAGCCGGGCCACATCCAGCAGGTTGCCAACGATCCGGTTAAGTCGCGCGTTGGCTTCCTGGATTTCGCCAATCAAAACTCGCCCCTGCTTGCCGGACGCATCGGGCAGGCTCGCCAAGGCGGAAGCAGCACTGGTGCTCGCCGCAAGGGGAGTTCGCAATTCGTGAGAAATGGAATTGAGCAGCGTTCGTCCCAATCGCTCGGATTCCGCCAAAAGTCGGGATTGTTCCGCGG
>CAIMLG010000110.1 GCA_903842235.1 uncultured Verrucomicrobia subdivision 3 bacterium | reverse complement strand
CGGCGCCGGGAAATCCTTAAACTGCGGGCCTTATGAAAAAATCTTCTGATATATTCGCAGGTCCCACCAAGGCCTTGACCGCCAAGGCATGCAAGGACATTAATGACAATCCGCTCGATTTCGATTTGTTCTGGGACTTGATCAAGATTGCGAAGCCCGCGATGGATGGGAAAGCGAAAGTGATCAAACCCAAGTTCATCAAGTCAAAGAAACAACCGATCGGATTCCCCGATACGCCGGAATGGCACGCCTTCATTGTCGTGCTCCGAGAATGTCTGCGCCGGTTCCCTTGCAAGCACGCCTGCGGCTGTGATGGTTCCAACAGCGCCGCCTCCGTGCAAAAGGCTAATCGTTATTTATTGACGCAGAAAGGCGCACGGACCGCGGAACGTTTCTTTGTCCGGTACTTGGGCGCCCTGTACGCGTATAGCGCGGGTGTGCTGAAGGAATTCGATACCACGAAGAAGAATTCCCGTAGTATTTCGTTCTCGCCGGCCGTGTTCTTTGCGGCAGCGGTCTCGCCGATAGACCGTAACCGGAGATTCAAGACAAAGCAATTCCTCGACAATATCCGTCAGTGCGAAACGGCGCTCAAAGAGGAAGAAGCCAAGCGAAAACGGCGAAAGAAATAATCGGCGGGTGGAAGAGCTGGCTCGTGCGGCAGGAATGGGGCTCCGATGATTGGAGAAAAGTGAGCCAGCCAACCGGTGGAAGGTCGTAAGCGTATGTTTCTGGGTTGCGAAATCGGTGGGACGAAATTGCAGGTGGGCGTGGTCACGGGGCGCGGTCAGCTCCGGCACCTCGTGCGCTTGCCAGTGGACCGGGCGGCGGGCCGGGCCGGCATCCTCCGTCAATTTACCCAAATCATTCCCGGCATTCTGCGGGATTATCCGGTGCAGGCCATCGGCGTGGGGTTCGGCGGGCCGGTGGACAGCGGGCGCGGGCGGGTGGTGCTGTCGCATCAGGTTGCCGGCTGGAGCGGGTTTGAGTTGCGGCGCTGGTTCGCGCGGCAGTTCCAGTTGCCGGTGGCGGTGGAGAACGATTCAAATTGCGCGGCGCTGGCGGAGGCGCGGACTGGCGCCGGGCGCGGCGAGCGCGTGGTCTTTTATACGAACATCGGCACCGGCATCGGCGGGGGCTTGGTCATTGACGGGCAGTTGTACAGCGGCCGGTATGGTGCGATGGAAATCGGGCACACCCGGTGGCCGGTCGGCCGGCGTTGGCCGGTGGTGGAGGAGTTGGCGTCGGGGCTGGCGATTGAACACGGCCAGAGCACGGTGGCGCAATCGGCGCGGGCGATGGGCGTGGCGGTGGCCAACGTAATCACGCTGTTGAATCCCGATGTGGTGGTGGTCGGCGGCGGTGTGGCGCAGGCGGGCGCGAAGTTCTTCCGGCCGTTGCGGGCGACGGTGCGGCGACTGGTGTTTGGGCCGTACCGGGGGAATTACCGGCTGGTGCCGGCGGCAGTGGGCGAGCCGGTGGTGGTGGTCGGCGCGGCGTTGGTGGCGGCGGAACTGGTTGCGCCCCGGCGCTGATTTGCTAGACTGGCGGCAATCATGAATGACTTTCACTATCAGCGGGGCGAGTTGTGCTGCGAACAGGTGCCG
>CAIMLG010000109.1 GCA_903842235.1 uncultured Verrucomicrobia subdivision 3 bacterium | reverse complement strand
CGTGTCGGGGTTTGACAGCGCCGCCTGTTCCTTGAGCGCCGCCACTTCGGCTTCGGAGACTTCGAGCAAATTCAAATCACCCCGGGAAACCTGGTAGATCAGCAGGTTGCGGAAATGGTTTAGCAGATCGCCGAGCAGCCGGCCCAGGTCTTTGCCGCCGCGCGCCAGTTCGTCCAGTTGCGTCAGCGCTACGGCAATTTCTCCGGCGAGCACGGCCTGGCTCAATTTCAAAATCTGGTTCTGGGCGGCCAGGCCGAACATGGCGAGCACATCGGCTTCCACGATTTTATCGCCGCAAAAACTGATGAGCTGATCCAGCGTGGACTCGGCGTCCCGCATGCCGCCGTCGGCCCCGCGGGCGATGGCATGCAGCGCGGCGGCATCAATCGCGACCTTTTCCTTGCCGGCGATTTCTGCAAGATGCTTCGTTATGAGCGCGGACGGTATCCGCCGCAGGTCAAACCGCTGGCACCGGGAGAGAATGGTGGGGAGCACTTTCTCCGGATCGGTCGTGGCAAACATGAATTTCACATGGGCGGGCGGCTCCTCCAGGGTTTTCAACAGCGCGTTGAACGCCGCCGTGGAGAGCATGTGAACTTCGTCAATGATGTAAATTTTGAAGGGCGAATTGGCGGGCGAATATTTGCAGGTCTCGCGGAGTTCGCGCACCTGCTCCACGCCATTGTTGCTGGCGCCGTCAATTTCCAGCACGTCGAGCGACCGGCCCTCGGTGATTTCCACGCAGCGCAGGTCGCGGTCGTCAAAATCAATTTTTGGCCCGCCGGTGCAGTTCAGCGCCTTGGCAAAGATGCGGGCGATGGTGGTCTTGCCGGTGCCGCGCGGGCCGCAGAACAGGTAGGCGTGGGCAATGCGCTTCTGGGCGATGGCGTTGGCCAGCGTCTGCGTGACGTGTTCCTGCCCGACAACGTCGGCGAAACGCTGCGGGCGGTATTTGCGGGCGATGACCTGATAGGACATTTGTGAATTACGATTTACGATTTGCGCGCGGTTTGCAAGTGCGACGGCAATTGTAAATCATCAATCGCAAATCGTAAATGGAAAGTGCCAGGGTGACCACGGCAGATACGGAGCAAACTGCCGTTGCTGCCTTCCGGCTCTGGCGGGGTTCGTAAGTCCGTATTCCATGGGCCCTGGCGCGCCGATGTTGCGTTACCCCGGCGAATCGTTCAAGAAAAATGGCCGGGAAAAATTGCTGCAAGATCCGGCCGGCCTTCTATAATCCGTTGCTTGAGTGAAGCGCTACAGGGTTTTGATGCGTATGTCTGCCATCCGCAGTTTGGCAACGAGCTGGTTCGCGGCCGCTTTGTTCTGGTTTGGAATGCGCTGCGTTTTGAATCCGAATCCCGGACTTCGCCCTTTGTGCTGCCGCTGGAAATGGCCCTTCTCAAGCTGGAAGATGATGGGGATTGGATCAGCTTGAGCGACCGGCGTCAGCCGGATCTGCAATTCCAAGTATCCAGCGCGATCTTGGAGCTCGACCTGTTTGTGCGCGCCGTGCCAATTCGCCGCCAACTGGAAAAAGTGCTCGGGCGCCGTGAATGGATGAGGCGCATCAAGGTTTCGTTGCTGTTTTTGCTGGGTTTCCTGGTGTTGGCGTGGGGTAGTTCCTTCCTCATGGCTTGGGGGGTTCGTTCGGTGGTGAGGGGAATTTCGGCGCAGCGGGAAATCGAGTTTGGAGATAAGGCCTTCCGAAAAATTGAGCGGCATCTGGTATTGCTGAATAATACCAATGTGCTGCCGCAACTGGCCGCCCTGTCAGCGCCGCTGCTGGCGGCCGTGCCGGTCAAGGGGATTCCGTTTCAGTTTTATCTCTCCGCCGGCCCGCCCAACGCTTTTGCCCTGCCCGGGGGGCGGATCATTGTCACCAGCGGATTACTCGAGTTGATGGACACGCCGGAGCAATTGCTGGCAGTTGTGGCGCATGAATCGGCCCACGTTGCGCAGCGGCATGCCTTCCAGCAAATCATTGCCGGGCAGGGGCCGATTTTCCTGATGGAAATTCTATCTGGCGGCCAGGATAAAATGCTTAATGTCCTGGCCTTTCCCTCCGAATTGCTGGCCTACGAAAGCTTTTCCCAGAAATACGAGCGGGAAGCCGATGCCTTGGGCTGGGAGTATCTGGTGAAGGCCAGGATCAATCCGCATGGAATGATTGAGGCGCTGAAAAAATTACGCGCTACGGAAGCGGCCGCCGGCGAGAGCCAGCGCGGCTCGGCATATGCCAGTCACCCGGATCTGGATCGCCGCCTCCAATGGCTGGAGGCCAAATGGCAGGCGCTCCCGCATCCGAACGGGTTTCTTACGCTGACCAATCCCGTGCCCAAAGTGGCCGGGGATCGTCGGCTGGAGCCATTGCTGATCCGGCTCAGGACCTGAACCAGCCCAAGTCTTCCTTATTATTGCGATAAAGCAGGCCGAGGATGCGCGCGAGCACGATGAACAGGTAGGTTTGTATCAAGCCCACGCCGATGGCGGGCAGCAGCGGAATGGGCACGAGAATCCGCAGATAGGTTTGCAGCAGCCAGCGCAGCGTCAGGATGCCGACGCTGACCCCGATGACCAGCAGATATTGCCCCAACACTTTCACGATGGAGGGAATAATCAGCAGCGGATTTAAAGCCGCCACCGTGTCGAACAGGGCAATGCCCAGGAACGCCATCGGGAAATACACCGCCCCCAATAGCAGCAGGGCATTCATCGCCCAGCCCATCCACGCCGTGTCAGCACTGCTTTCGCTGGCGGCGGCATAAATGGCCAGACTGATGGCGGGCAGGAAGCAGAACAGGACCGCCACCAGCAACTGGCGAAACGGGGCGACAATATCGCTGCTGAAATCGCTGATTTCCGGCCATTGCGGCATCCGGTCTTCACCCGCGGCGGTGTCGCTTAAGATGGAGCGCAAATACGAGGATAGATACCCAACGCCAAAAATCGTCAAGAGGGCGACCGCGATCCAGCCATAGAGGGGTGCAAACTTCGCGATGAATGCGGCCCCATCCGCCAGCAATAAAAGCATCGTCCCAACCACGATCAGGAGCGCGCCGTCGCCCCGCAGCGGATATTTGAAGGCGTCAAATATCTGGCTGAGGAAAGCTGGCGGCGGGGAATCGTCCGTCGCCACCGCGGCCATGACCGGTGTGCATTCCACGGCGCAGGTGCGGCAAATATAACTGGGTTTCCCGCTGCTGGAACGGGCGTTCACGCACAGCTCGCAGAAATTCCCGTGGCATTTCGGGCAGAGAAATCGGGACAAATTATGGGGATGAAATTTGCAGTGCGCATCGCTGACGATTTGGGCGGTCATGGGCGCCGCCGCTGGAGCCAATTGCAGTCGAACCTCGCCGACTTGGAACAGCTGGCCCGGAAGCAGGATGGATTCGCTGACCGGCTCGCCGTCAATCAGCGTGCCATTGGAGGATTGGAGATCTTTGACGGTCACGCCCGAATCCATGATCATGAATTCACAGTGGGTTCCGGAGACCGAGGGATGTTCGATAATAAAGTCATTTCCCGCATCCCGGCCCAAGGTGGCCAGGCCGGTTGGCAGCGGGATTTCCCATGCCCTCTCCGTTCCTGGATTGACGATGAGACGTCGCACGCCGCTGATTTAACGTGGTTTAACGCTGTTCTGTCAAACAGAATTGTGGGCTGGCTCGGCCGTCATCGGCCAGCCGGCGGCGATCATCACTTTGTAGCCGCCGATGAGTGAGTGAACATTTTTATAGCCCAGCTTTTGGGCCGCTTCGCAGGTAAGCGCGGAGCGAAAGCCGCCGCCGCAATACATGATGAGCTCGGTTTTCGGATCCGGGAAGCGGGTTTCGAGGTCGCGTTCCAAAATTCCCTTGCCCAGATGCACGGCTTCCGCGGCATGTCCGCTGGCCCATTCGCTGTCCTCGCGCACGTCCAGCAGCACGATTTGGGGATAGCCGGCCAGTTTGGCGCGGGCTTCGGCCACGGTGATTTCGTGGATCTGGCGCTTGGCGTCGTTCACCATTTTCAGAAAACCGGGGGAATGATTCATGCCGGAACCCTAAACCCGCCACCAGCGGCGTCAAAACAATTCGCCATGGCGGTCAAGGTGGACAGTGTCAAATTGTTGGACGGCTTAGGCGGTTTTAAACCCGGGAATGCCTTAAAAAGCCGATGAATTACTTGGGATTAATGAATAATCTGCTTGGCCCAACCCTTGGCTTGGATCGTGCTGACTGAAAGGTGCTTTGCTGTGACAAAACCTGCATTTTATGAAATCTAGCTTATCAATCTCGGCTGCTTCCCTCGGTGGGGTGGGTTCACCCGCCGCCAAAAAGTTTTTGTTCTTGGGGCTCGCGGCCTTGTTGTTGGCCGCCGCCGCGGCGGGCGGATATTGGAAATTTCTGAAGCCCGCGTCGCTGGTCAGTGCCGCCGCGCAGAAAATGGTTTCCTCCGCCCCGACCTTTGCCAAACCAGTGGCAAATGCCGCGCCGCAAGCTCCCCTGGTGGCAAAAGCCCAGGAGCCGGTTGCTATCGAAGTGAAGGTCGCCCCGGTGGCTTCTGCCCCGGCCCCAGTGTCCGTTGAAAAGGCCATGGCGGCCCCCGCTTTGCCCGCCAGGCCGGCGGCGAAAAAAGTGATCGCGCGGACGGCCACGGGGCTGCCGCTGGCTCCGCAGCAGAAATCAGATCCGCTGTTCCGGGCGGGCGAACTGGCCTTTTACAATCTGATCGATTCGGCCAAGGTGTATCCCGATGCCTATGGTTTCATGCCCGACGAGAGTCTGCTGGATGCCCGGATGGGTGAAGCCATTCCCGTTTGTCAGGTGGCCGAGGCGGATCGGGCCAATTACCAAAGCGGCCAGCCCATCAAACCCTTGCTCAAGCCGGCGGATTCCTGGGCCTTCCCGGTTCTGATTGGCGATCAGGTTCGTTGCATGGTGCTGGTGATGCGCACCGGCAGCAAGTATGTCCCCGGGGTTGGCTCGAAAATGCTGGGGCATGCGTGGAATAAAATTCTCGCCAAGTGGCCGGCGGCTGAGGGCTACCACCCGCAGTTGGTCGTTAATCCAAAACTCCCCGGCTACTATTTCACCGTGCCGGAACTGGCCGAGCAGAACCTGACGGACACCACCGAAATGGTTTTCTCGAGCGGCCACCTTTCCCCCGCCGCCGTGATTCTCTCCAGTTGGCGTTAGCTTGGTTGACGAATTTTCTTCCTGCCTTTTCCCGCCGGTTGCCTTAACTTGCGCCGCGTGTCGGAAAAGAAAAGCAACCCGTTGATCGCTGGCAGCCTGCTGCTGACCGTCCTGCTCTGGGGCGGCAACAATGCCGGCACCAAATGGCTGGTCGGCGCGTGGCCGCCGGTGTTTACGGGCGCCACCCGATTTTTATTTGCCGGCGTGATTCTGGTGGCAGTGCTGCGGTTTACCCGGCTGCTCGGCCGATTTCAACCCTTGGCGCCGGCCCAGTCCCGCCAGCTTTGGCTGCGCGGCGGTTTGAGCCTGGCGGCTTATACCGTGTTTTTCTGCTGGGCATTGCGCCTCACCGCCGCCTCCCATGTGGTGCTCTACATTGGCGCGTCGCCGGTCTGGGCGTTGCTGGTCGAGCAACGTCCGCAAAAAAGTTGGGCCAGCGTCCGGCGCTACGGCGCGGCGCTGTTGGCCGTTTCCGGCGTGGTGGTGCTGTTCTGGCCGGCGCTGACTAACTCCGGGTTCAACCTGGCGGGCGAAGGCTGCGGCCTGATCTCCAGCCTGCTCTGGGCCAACTACAACCATCAGGGCCGCATTCTCTCGCGCAACCTTCATGGCGTGGAGGTGGCGGCGCATTCCATGTGGATGTCTGGCGTCTGGCTGTTGCCGGTGGCGCTCGTGGAAATCAGCCGCCATGCGCCGGTTCTGGACGCGCCGCATCTCGGGATTCAGTCGCTGGCCATTCTGTTTGGCGGCGTGGTGCCGTATGCCCTGTGGAATTCCGCCCTGCGCCACTGGCAGACCAGCCGCGTGATGCTCTTCAACAATTTCATCCCGCTCTCCACGGCGGTCTGGGCGCATTGGGCGCTCCGCGAACCGATCACGTCCACGTTTTGCGCGGCGATGGCCTTGATCGTGGCCGGCGTGGCGCTGGGCCAGATGGACTGGGCGAAAATCTTCAAAGAACCGGAAAGTTTTTGACCTCGGCTCCTCCTCGTCATCAATAGCCTGAGAATGAGGAGGACGAGGAAACTATTTATGGATGTGAAAAATCTTAACGAAGTCCCGCCGTTCACCACCAAGGACGGCTCGGAAATCCGCGAACTGCTCGCGCATCGCAACTCCGCCCTCCGCAATCAAAGCCTGGCTGAGGCGCGGTTGCCTGTGGGGGGTGCCACGCAGGAACACTACCATCCCCGCACCGAGGAGATTTACTACCTCACCCACGGCACCGGCCGCATCCGCATCGAGGGCGAAACCCGCGACGTGCGCGTGGGCGACGCCATCGCCATTCTACCCGGCCAGAGGCACAAGCTCTGGAACACCGGCGCCGAGTCCCTGCGTCTGCTCTGCTGCTGTGCCCCCGCCTACGAGCACAGCGATACCGTTATTACCGAACCTTGAGCGCCCGATTGCCGGCGGCAGGACGGGGAAATGATTTTTCCGGAAACTATTTTGTCCACTTTGGACGTGGGCGGAGATAAATAATAAATGCGTGATGCGACAGACATGGATTTGGTGCGGGATTATGCCCGGAATCATTCCGAAGCGGCGTTTGCGGAACTGGTGCGGCGGCACCTGAATCTGGTTTACTCCGTGGCCTGGCGCTACGCCATGCAGGACGGCGACGCGCAGGATATCGCGCAAGCCGTGTTCATCATTCTGGCCCGCAAGGCGGCGGGGCTGGGCGAACGCACCGTGCTCACCGGCTGGCTGCATGAGACTACGCGGTTTACCGCCGCCCGCTGGCAACGCACCGCCGCCCGCCGCCACGCGCGCGAACAGGAGGCCTATATGCAATCGCTCGATCCCGCCCCCGCTCTCATCTGGGCGCAACTGGCTCCGCACTTGGAAGCGGCCATGTCCCGCTTGGGGGAACGCGACCGCACCCTGCTGGCCCTGCGCTTTTACGAAAACAAAACCGGCGCCGAAGCGGCGGCCCTGCTGGGCATCCAAGAAGCCGCCGCACACAAGCGCACGGCCCGGGCGCTGGAGAAGCTGCGGGCATTTTTCGGCCAGCGGGGAATGGCTTTGACGGCGGCCACCTTGGCCAGTGCCGTGGCGGAAAACGCTGTGCAGGCGGCCCCGGCTGGCCTGGCGCTCAAAATTTCGGCCGTAGCCGTGGCGAAGGGGGCGGCGGCCGGCACCTCAACCTTGGCCCTCGTGAAAGGAGTTTTGAATATTATGGCGTGGACCAAAGCGAAAACGGCAATTGTAACCGGCACATGCGTGCTTCTCGCAGCCGGAACGGCGACGGTAGTCATCAAAAAACAGGACCATGCTGCTTTAGGCGTGGTGTTTGAAAATATGATCGGTCAGATGTTTGCTGAAAATGCAGCATTGCCAACTTTGACCAACAATGTGCCAGAAGGCGGTGATTTGAAGACGCGCGCTCTTTTGACGTGGGTGCAAAACGATCTGGTCAGCAATCCGGGAAAGAGTATCCAGCAGGTTTCCTAAAGCTTTGTGATTGGGGATGGCGCTGGCTCTGTGGGGGGCCCCGGCGATGTTGGTCGCCCATATCAACTTCATTATGGGCAGCGAACAACCTTTGTATCCCTGATTGCCCGCCCCCGATATTCGGAGGCAAAAGTAGCTTTTGTGGTGGTGGCTTACTATGGGGGAGAAATCTTTCTATATCGAATAATTACCCTTCAGTGGTGGGAAAAGAAAAGGGAATGGGGGGTGGCTCGAGAGAACGGTCCTGTTCAGGATAACATTCGAGATTGAGTTGGAGGTGCACTGGCAAACTGGCGACCGTATCCAAACAGCTGGCGGGCCGGCGCACTCCAGGACGCTGCGCGCGGAGCGGGCGCCACCGTGAACGCTGGCCTTTCTGGAGTGCGGCGGCCCGCCGCCGATCTTCCCCTCGTGCCCTGAAACTTCCCGCCCTTCATTCGGAATTCCTTTGGCGCCGTAGCGGCTGGCCGAAAACGGGAGAATGGCAGGCGAAATCAGCGTGGGGCACTACTTGGGGCGCAAATGGTTGTTTTCTAGGGGGCTAAGTGCGGTTTTTGGGGGGGGCTAAATCGAGGGTTCCGGGGGGGCGATAATATCGCTATTTACGAAGCCCGCGAGCCATTTGTGGGCGGCCCCGAGGAGCTGGTGGGCGCCCCCGAGGTGCTCGGGGGAGTCCCTGAGGTTCTGGCGGAAAGGCGCGAAATCCCGGTGGGTCCGCCGGGGGTGCCGGCGTTATTTGACGGCTTTGAGGAGGGCGGCGAGCAGGCCGTCCGTGGTGTGCTCTTTGGCTTCGAGCATGGGCTTGAGGCCCAGCGCGGTGAGCGCTTTGGTGGTTTCGGGGCCGATGGAAGCGAGCTTCAATTGCGGGAATTGTTTCATCAGCTTGGGCAGATCGAAGCGGGCATGGAAATGTTCCACCGTGGAGGCGCTGGTGAAGGTGGCCCAATCCGCGCCTTCGGCCAGCAGTTGCGCGGCGGCGCCGGTGCGATCCTCGGTTTCGGCCACGGTTTTGTAGATGGCGATGTCGTCCACGATGGCGCCTTCTTCCTGGAGCGCTTCGGGGAGTTCGCGGTTGGCCACTTCGGCGCGCAGCAGGCACATTTTGACGTTGTCGATGTCCTGATATTTCTTGAAGGCGCTGACAATTTCTTTGCCGAGGTATTTCTCGGGCATCAAATCCACCTGCAAATGGAGCTCGCGGAGTTTGGCGGCGGTGGCCGGGCCGACGGCGGCAATCCGCGCGCCGCCGAGATCGCGCAAATCTTGAAAGCGCTTGAAGAATAGATCGAAGAAGGCGGTCACGCCGTTGGCGCTGGTAAAGATGAACCAGTCGTAGGAATTCAATTCGAGTAGGCAGTCAATGATGGCGTCGCGCTCGGTGGGGTGGGTGAGTTTGAGGGTGGGCACGGCCAAAACATCCGCGCCCAGTTCCGCGAGGCGGCTCGCGAAGGCTTCGGCCTGTTCCGGGCGGCGGGTGACGACGATGCGCTGCCCGAAGAGCGGCTTGGACTCAAACCAGTTCAATTTTCCGCGCAGCTTCACCACCTCGCCCACGATGATGATGGCGGGCGGGGACAGTTTTTTCTTGGCCGCAAGCGCGGCAATGGTGCCGAGCGTGCCAGTGACGGTTTTTTGCCGGCCGGTGGTGCCGCGATAGACCACGGCCACCGGCGTCGCGGCGGCCAGGCCGTGCGTGATGAGGGCTTGCGTCCACTCGGCGAGATTGTCCATGCCCATGAGCACGACTTTGGTGCCGGGAATTTTGGCGATTTGCTCGTAGCGCAGCGCCGTGGCGGCTTCGGCGGGATCGCTGTGCCCGGTGAACACGGTGAAGCTGGAGCAATGCTCGCGGTGGGTGAGGGGAATGCCGGCGTAATTCGCCGCCGCCACCACCGAGGAAACCCCCGGCACGACTTCAAAAGGAATCTTCTCCGCCGCCAGCCGCTCGGCTTCCTCGCCGCCGCGCCCAAAGATGAAGGGATCGCCGCCCTTGAGGCGCACGACGATCTTGCCGGCGCGGCCGTGGGTGAGCATCAACTCGGTGAGTTGCTCCTGGGAGAGGCCGCCCGCGCGCTTGTGGTTGCCTCGGGTGATGATTTCGGCGGTGGCGGGAACGAGCCGGAGCAGTTCCGGGTTCACCAGCACGTCACAAATGACCACTTCCGCCCGCCGGAGCAATTCCGCGCCGCGCAGGGTCAGCAGGCCGGCATCGCCGGGCCCGGCCCCCACCAGATAAACAGTTCCTTTTAATTTCACGCGCCCAGTTTAAGCGCCCCGCCGGATTGGGCAAGGATTGAGGCGGATTTGCCCGGAATTGCCCGTTCGCCGGCAAGCGATGGGTGGCCGACCGGGGAGGGAATTGGGCGGCGGCGATTTCCGCTTGCAATTTCCTTGGCTTTTAATAGGGTAGCCGCGTCTGTTAGATAACTTGTATCTTTCACGGCATGGTAAATCCTCAAGTGAACTTGGTTCAGTGATGATTTGAAACCCGGTAGTCGGGAACAGTCTGGCGAAAGCGGTTAAAGAACAGCCAATCATCGAATGAGCACTAAACTGTTTGTGGGAAATCTTTCCTTCAAAACTACTGAAAACGACCTGCAGGAGGCTTTTGCCGCCCATGGTCAGGTGGTCGAATGCAACCTCATGATGGACCGGATGACCGGCCGTTCACGCGGGTTCGCCTTTGTCACCATGTCCACGCCGGAAGAGGCCCAGAAGGCCATTGAAGCCATGAACGGCGCGACGGTCGGCGAACGCCAACTCACGGTCAATATCGCCCGCCCGAAGGAAGATCGTCCCCCGCGCAGCGGCGGCGGTGGCGGCGGTGGCGGCGACCGTGGTCCGCGTCGTGAATACGGCGGCGGCGGTGGTGGCGGCGGTTATGGCGGCGGTGGCGGCGGCGGCGGACGCCGTGAACGCTATTAATCCGTAGAACCATTTTTTCAAGACGACGCCTGTCATGGGCGTCGTCTTTTTTTTGTCCTGATCAGCGGACTTTGCGCTTTGAACTGGCGGGCTGGCCGAATATAAATGGCGCGTGTCAAAGCCGCCGCCACCCGCCATCAATGCCGCCACCCGCCTGTGCGCGGTGTTGGGTTCGCCCATCCGGCATTCGGCGTCGCCACCCATGCACAACGCCGCCTTTGCCGCGCTCGGTTTGAACTGGCGTTATCTTGCGTTTGAGGTGGATCCCCGAAATCTCCGCGCCGCCATCGATGGCGCGCGGGCGATGAACTTTGCCGGCCTCAATCTGACGGTGCCCCACAAGCTGCTGGCGGTGGACCTGGTCGATGAACTGGATATCTCGGCCAAAACCTGGGGCGCGGTGAATACCATAAAATTTGTGCCGGCCAGCGCTGGCAAAACGCGCGCCGTTGGCTTTAACACCGATGCCGAGGGGTTGGCGCGTTCGTTGACCGAAGATTTGCAGTTGGATCTGCGCGGAAAAAAAGTCCTCTTGCTCGGGGCCGGGGGCGCGGGCCGCACGGCCGCGCTGAAGCTGGCGGATGCTGCCGTGGCGGAACTGTTCCTGGTCAACCGCACCTTGGGCAAGGTCGCAGCCATTGCCGCCGAGATTCGCCAACGATATCCCGCTGTCCAGGTGACGGTCGGTTATCCTGCGGTTGGCGTGGATTTAGTGCTCAACGCGACGTCGCTCGGCTTGAAAGCGGACGACGCTTCGCCCCTCGGCGAAAAACAATTTTCGCTGAACCGGGCGGCTGCCGTCTATGACCTGATTTACCAGCCGGCGGAAACCAAGCTGTTGGCGGCCGCCAAAACGGCCGGCTGCCAGACCGCCAACGGCCTCGGCATGTTGCTCCATCAGGGGGCGAAGGCGTTTGAAATCTGGACGGGCCAAGCCCCGCCGCTCGCCGTGATGCGCCGGGCCCTGGAGGAGACTATTTATGGGGTTTGACGCCATCTTTGATCTCCAATCCTGGGCGGCGGTGCCGTTTGCTTTCTGGGCGTTCGTGTTTTTCACCTTCGGCTGCATTGTGGGCAGCTTCCTGAATGTTTGCATCTACCGGATGCCGCTGGATCTCAGCGTCGTCACGCCGCCGTCGCATTGCCCGCACTGCAAATACGCGATTCCCTTTTATCTCAACGTGCCGCTGCTGACCTGGCTCTCGCTGCGCGGCAAATGCAAAAATTGCGGCGCGCCGATTTCCGTGCGCTATTTCGTCGTGGAACTGCTGACGGGCTCGATGTTTCTGGCCTGCTGGCTGATGTTCGGGCCCCAATCGGCGGGCCTGGCGCTCGTTTATGCCATCTTTCTGGCCGGCCTGATCGTGGCGACGTTCATTGACTTCGAGCATTTCATCATCCCGGACGAAATCACGCTGGGTGGCGCCGTGGTCGGGTTCGGGATTTCCTTTTTCCTGCCGTCCTTGCACGGCGTGAAATCCATCGGGGCGAGCCTGCTGTACAGCCTCATCGGCATCGCGGTTGGGGCCGGGATGGTCTATGCCGTCCTGCGGCTGGGCAAGCTGCTATTCGGGCGGCAACGGCTCAAATTGCCGGCGGAAACCACCATCGTTTTCACCGAAACCGCGCTCTGCCTGCCGCACGAGGAAATTTCCTACGAAGAAATTTTTTACCGCAAAACGGACACCATCGTATTGCAGGCGCGCACGGTGGAATTGGTGGATCGCAGCTATCAGAGCGTCACCTTGCGCTTGTCGCCCTCCGCGCTGTGGATTGGCGAGGAAAAGTTTTCGCCCGAATGCGTGCCGCATCTGGAGGCGGTCTGCTCGGAAATCTCCGTGCCGCGCGAGGCCATGGGCTTGGGCGACGTGAAATTCATGGCTGCCATCGGGGCGTTCATCGGCTGGCCGGGCGCCGCGTTTTCGCTGATGGCCAGTTCGCTCATCGGCTCGGCGGTGGGCCTCAGCCTGATTCTGCTGGGCAAACGCGAATGGTCGTCGCGCATGCCCTACGGCCCGTATATTGCCCTCGCGGCGGTGATCTGGCTTTTCGGCGGCAAGCATCTGGTCGCCCTGCTGTATCGCTGAATTTCTCTCGCATGTCCCGTCCCGTGAATCATCCCGTTCCGCCGCCGCCGGTGTTTTCTGAAGCCGGCGCGTGGTCCGATGTGGGCCAGGGCTGGCAACCGCTCTTCGGTAGCTTTCGCGGCCGGGGCTACAGCCTGGAATGGCATGATTTCTACGCAAAGCGCGAGATTGACTGGGCGGCCAGCTTCCATCCGGGCAGCGTGGAATTGTGCCTGAATCTTGCGGGTCACGGTTTTGTGGAATGCCAGAAGCTCCGCACGGATTTCGCTCCGAACACGGTCGGCTTTTATCATCGCAGGGCTGAAGCTTTGACCGCCCGGCGCGCGGCGGGCGAGCAGCACCGGTTTCTTACGGTGGAATTTTCCTGTCCGTTTCTCGCCCAGCACCTCGCGGGGCTGGAGGCTATGCTGCATCCGGTGGTGCGGGCCGCGGTGGAAAATTGCCCGTGCGAACGTGTTTCCGGCTCGACGGTCCGGCTAAACGCCAGCCAGCAGCAATTGATTGCCACGCTCCGCCAGCCGCCGGTGTATGCGGCGGCCCAACCGCTCTGGTATCAATGCAAGGCGCTGGAGCTGGCCGTCACCTTCTTTCTGCAACCGCCGCCCGAACAGGAATTGTTTTGCTCCCGCCAGCAGCGCCTCGCCCAGGAGCGGGTGGAACAGGTGATCTTCCTGCTCAAACAAAACCCGGCCGCGCCGCCCACGCTGGAGGCACTGGGCAAAAAAATCGGCTGCAGCCATTTCTACCTGAGCCGGATTTTTTCCGCGCAGACCGGCCACACCATCACGCAGCACCTCCGCCAGCTCCGCATGGAGCGCGCGGCGGAATTGTTGCAGGCCGGCGAACATAACGTCACCGAAGCCGCCCTGGAAGTGGGCTACAACAGCCTGAGCCATTTTAGCGCCGCCTTCCACGACACGTTTGGCTGCTGCCCCGGCCTGTATCCGCTCAAGCTGCCGGCGCAGAAGCCGACCTGAATTCCTATCGCGAACGGGAAGGCCATGAATACCTGAGCGCCCGGCTGCTGTTCGAATTCAGTTTTTGATCCGGGTCGGCGTGGTTCGGGCTCAAGGTTTCTATCTTGAGCCGGGTGGGGCGAACGTCCCCGTGAGCCGATTCCCCACTGGTGGCCCGCCGTAAGGCGCAACTGGCGGGGGCGCTTGCCCTACATAATTAATTATGGGGGTGCGCCGGCTCAGATGGCGAAGTCGGAGTATTCCGGCTTCACCGGTTCCAGCGGCGGGAATAGCATGCCGGCGGCGACGGTGGCGTTGGTGCCTTGTTCCACCAGCACGAAGGAGCCGGTTAGCCGGTTCGTTTCGTAGCCGTCGTAGAGGAGCGGTTTGGCCGTGCGCAAGCGGATGACGCCAATGTCGTTCATCGCGAGCGCCGCCGGGGCGGGTTCGGCTTCCAGCGTGGCAAAATTAATGCGGCTCTCCAGGGCGGTGACGGCGGCTTGCACGGTCTGCGTGGTGTGCTTCAAATAAAATTTCCGCCCGGCAGTGAGCGCCTTGGGGTTCATCCAGCACACGCGCGCCTGTAATTCCGAACTGCGGCCCGGCAGATATTCCAGGCCCACAATCATGTCGCCGCGGCTGATGTCAATGTCGTCCTTGAGGCAGAGGGTGACGGATTGCGGGCAGAAAGCCTCGGCGAGCGGGCCGGCGTAGGTGTAAATCTCCTGCACGGTGGTCTTGATGCCGCTGGGTAGCATCACCACGGTTTGCCCCTGGCGCACGATGCCGCTGGCGATCTGGCCGCTCAGGCCGCGGAAATCGTGGAGCCGCGGGTCGGTGGGATTGTTCGGGCGGTTGACCCATTGCACGGGGAAGCGGAAGGCGCTGAGGTTCCGGTCGCTGGCGATGTGCACGGTTTCCAGATGGTGCAGCAAAGCCGGGCCTTCATACCACGGCGTATGTGTGGAGGCGTCCACGACGTTGTCGCCGGACAGCGCGCTCAGGGGGATGAATTTTACGTCGCGGAACGCGCCCAGCTTGGGCAGGAAGTCTTCGATCTCATCGCGAATTTCCTGGAAGCGGGCTTCGCTCCAGTCCACCAGATCCATCTTGTTGATGGCCACGACGAGGTGGGGAATGCCCAGCAGGGCAGAAATATATGCATGCCGGCGGGTCTGCTCGATGACGCCTTGGCGCGCGTCCACGAGGATGATGGAGAGGTTGGCGGTGGAGGCGCCGGTGACCATGTTGCGGGTGTATTGCACATGCCCCGGCGTGTCGGCGACGATAAACTTGCGCTTGGGCGTGGCGAAATAGCGATAGGCGACGTCAATCGTGATGCCCTGCTCGCGTTCGGCGCGGAGGCCGTCCGTGAGATTGGCGAGATTGATCATTCCGCCACCGGTGATGTCGGCGCTGCGTTCGAGCGCCTCGATCTGGTCCTCCATCAGATTCTTGGAATCGTAAAGGAGCCGGCCGATGAGCGTGGACTTGCCGTCATCAACACTGCCGCAGGTGTTGAAGCGCAAAAGTTCGATGGGATGCTGCGTGTGTGGCATTGCAATAAAGCGGGAATTGTAATTATGATGTTAATTCAACCAAGCGAAAATGAATTGTTAATTTGTAGTTAATAGCGTCACAACTTCTTCGCGTGGTTTTTTGAACGACATCTTTTTGCCCAGTCCAAAACATTGCGTCCTTCTGCATCTTTCGCTTGAAGTCTTGCGCCAGCATTAAGTAGAAGTTTCACAATTTGGTTTTCCCCAACCCAGCTGCAAGCATCAATGGCGCCTCCATTTGTGACTTCACCTTCCCGCTGATCATCAGTCCCATCATTTCCCCAGCTAGATGCGAGTCGTCCGAAGTTAGCAACGATTGTAATAAATTTTGCGGGATATTTGCCATTTACCGTCAGCTTTTGAATTTTTTCACCTTCTTCGCCGTCTGCGTCAGCGCCAGATAATTTTCATTCATGACAACTTTGCGTCCGCTTTTCTTCTCCAGTTCGCGGCGGGCGTTGCCGGCCACTTTGCCGCCGGAGCGCGCGGCCTGCTGGTTTTGCGGGAAACCTTGGGTGTCGCGGTTGCGGGCGATTTCCGTCGTGGCCGCCTCGCCGAGCATGGAGAAAATGAGTTCCAAATCTGTCATGTGGTCGCGCAGGTTTTCGCGCTTGAGCCGCTTGAACTCGGCGTATTCCGTCGGCGTCAGGCCGAACGTGGCCTTGGAAATTTCCGCGGTGAGGATGGCGTATTCGCGCTGTTCCCGCACACCGCGCTTCTTCCATTCATCGGTCAATTCGTCGCGGATGGCGATGGAGCGCATCCGTTTCTCGATCCAATCGTCGGAATAGCCCTTAGCCTGG
>CAIMLG010000108.1 GCA_903842235.1 uncultured Verrucomicrobia subdivision 3 bacterium | reverse complement strand
CGCAACTGTAGGTCGTAACGCCATACTTCCAATTGGGTCCGATGCTAGCCAGCCCAAAGGGTCGAACTGCCGCGGGAAAGAAGTTAGCCTTGCCCAAGGCGCCATGAAAGATATCCACTTCATCGACACTATCAGCTCCGAGAACAATCGAGGTGAATGACAACATGCCCAGCAACACCAAGATTCGGCACTGGTTTTTGCGGTTAGGTTCGAGGCGAGGGAGAATGTTTTGTTTCTGCATAGCTTCAGGCGAGTGAGTCGGGCATTTAACCTACTGCTGGAGAATCATCCTATAGAATCCCTGATTGTTGGTGGTAGCATTGATGATGGTGGTGGACAATTTGCCACTGCCATCAAACGTGCCGGTGCAATTGGTTTCCCATTGGCTCAAAGGCAGTGCCACATTCGTACTCTGCAGCAACGTCCATGTTCCGCCCGGCGTACCGTTGATTGCCGACAACGAAATAGTCGTCCCGTCGATGTTGAAGCCCGTCAGTTTGCACCTAGGCATCGTACCCGTGGAGGCCACCCGGAGCGTGACCGCATTGCTGCTCATAACTATGCTGCCTGACGTGCCAGCAGCGAAGGTCACCCCACTCAGGTTGGTCGAACTAAAGGAGCGGGTGATGACACCGGATATATTCGTAAGCAAGAGGTAATCTCCGGTCCCCACCGGGTCGGGGCTCGTGACCGTCAAATCGCCGCCACCCAAATCCAAGTCGCCTTGGGTGACGACTAGTGACGGGTGCTCGGCATCCCCGGTGAGGAAGGCAGGGGTAAAAGCCAGCGCAACACCTTGCGCCGCCAAGCTGACGGTGTTTCCGCCTTTGATGACTGCGGCCGTGAAACCAGCCGCCGTGCCCGCACCACTGGCGTTCAGTTTGGCGCTCAGGGTGTAGGCGGAGATGGCGGAGACGTCAAAGGCGCCTCCGGCAACAATGGTGATATTGGTTGTATTGTTAATCGCCCCCCCTGCCCCCAAAGTAAGCGTGCCGCCGCGGATGATGGTGGGGCCGCTGTAAGTGTTCACGCTGGGGAAGATCACCGTAGCAGAACCTAATTTGGTGACCTGACACCATCCGCCTATGGCAGCACTAATAACATAGGCGTTGGTGCTGTTATTAAACGTCACGGAGCCAGGTGAAGCGCTGCCACTAACGACGAACCCAGCCGCCGAATCGTCAAACATCACATCAATTCCCTCAGCATACCTGTTTGCAAATCCGCTCCAGTTTGTGGTGGTGGTATCCCAGGTTCCGCTCACATTGCCGTTCCATATCAACGGGCCGCTTTGGAAGGGCAGAGGCGGAGTTGACGGATTTTTCGCCCAAGAGGAAGTCCCAGGACCGAGTGTGAAATCAAGTTGGCCACCGTTACAAATATCGGCTGCCAGCAGCCAGGGCTCCGCGCGAACAACTCCATCCCGTGTCACCTGTTGAATTACGTCTTGCTCGTTAGTGCTATTGGCGGTGATTACCAAGCGTTTTCCGCCGCGCCCCAGGTCCAGTTCCACTTTTGGAAACGCCGGTGCCGTGAGCACATACCAACCGCAAGCGGGATTGAACGAATACAGCCCGGACTGCACCAGCACCAGCCAAGCGGACATGGTCCCGCAATCATCATTCCCAAGACGCCCTTGCGGCGAATTATCCTGAAACATTTTCGGCAGGTTGGTTTGGAGGATGGATCGCGTCAGTGCGGGATCACCCCAGAGAGTCGGAATGAACGGAGTGTGCAGGTCATTTTCATTTCCGAAGTCAACCCGCGATTTGAAATATCCCCTCAATTGTGCGAGTGCCTGCTCGTAACCGCCCAAGAGCGCGGCCAAACCCGCAGGATCCCACATCGCGTTATACCAGACATAGGTATATGGGCCTTGCTCAGCACTGCTAACCCCTGGGAATACTTTCTGGGTCGGATCATAGAACTGGCGATAACCCAGCGTTTTACCCCACCACTGCCCGGCAAGTTCCTCCTGACCTAAATAACCTGCCAAGGCCGCGATGCCAACGGTGCCGTTATAGTCATCTTTCAGGCAAATGTCGGAGGTGAGTTGATCGGCCATGTTTAGCTGCATCAGTGCCAACGCCGCTGGGTAATCCACCCCGTCGATTTGATGGGAGCGACCGGTTGCCAAGATGTGTTCAATCGGATTGCCCACCATGGTTGTTTTCGGGAGGTTGGCCAGCGGCCATCTCGGCAACCCAACCTGTTCGCCCATTTCGATCAGCGAGGCGACCATGTCGACATAGCGTTCCGGCTCAACCAAGGCCATGAGCGGCATCAGGGTGCGGAATGTATCCCAGCCGGAAAAGGTGGCGTATTGATGTTGCCGCTGCGATCCCAGTGTGCGGATGGTCATGGCAACGCCTGATTTTTTGAAAGACCGATAACGACCATCCACGTCCTCATAAACATGCGGCGCAAGAAAAACCTGATACAAAGCCGTGTAAAAGAGACGCCGTTGTGACGTAGTCCCGCCGGTCGCAATCACCCGGTCGAGTTGCTGTTGCCATTCCGCGCGCGATTCCTCCTGGATTCGATCCGCATCCCAATCCGGAAGCTCCGCTGCAAGATTGGTGCGCGCGCCATCCAGATCGGTGAACGACACTCCGAGCCGGAAACAAACCTCCACCCCCGCCGGAAAGGTCAGGAATATGCCTGAAACATTGTTGGCATCGCCTGTCACCGTTGCCGGGCCTGCAAGAATTTGCCCTTGAGTCCAAGTGCCCGCAGCCTGCGGCGCGTCTCTGAACTCGAAGCGGCCAAACATGGATACTTGGGTCGTTTCCACTCCTTCAACAATCCAAACTCCGTTGGATTCGATCAATGAGCGGGTCGCGCTATTGACTTTCGCACTGCTATTATAATTTCCAACTGGGAACAAAACATTAAGCGGTTTTCCGTCCGTTGATTTGACGACGACCATGCCACCGCGTAAGGTCGCGACCATCTCCGCAGTATAGCCGAGACCCTCAGTGACCCGAAGCGTATCGGCCCGCCCCTCATACTGAATTTGGTCCATCGCAACTGGCAGCGTCCAGGCTGAAGAATCCGGAGTAATCGGACCGGTAGTGAGCGCAAAGTTCGGCGCCAGATAATTCCAAGTGATGCCACCAGTCCCCTGGACATGCGCGCAGCTATAGGTAGAAGCCTGATACTTCCAATTCGGGCCAATACTGGCCAACCCAAAAGGCCGGCTTACCGTGGGAAACAAGTGGGCGACCCCTAGGGCGCCATGAAAGGTATCCACCGCATCAACACTGTTGGTCGAATTCGCGGACCGAACAACCGCGTTTCCGCTGGCCGAGGTGGTGCAGTTCCCATTTGGGGCGCAAAAGCTCGAGAGCACGACGATGCTCATGGAGTTGTAGGCGCGAACCGCCGCCGTGGCGGCGAGCCGGACAGACACCACGCCACTCGCGTTGCCGTTGTAGTTGCTGACGATCACGTTGGGGCCATAGTTTACCCCACCATCGCCCGACACCTCAAAGCCCGGCGCCGCCGTGGCGGTGATGTCTGCAATCAGGTTTGTGCCGGCCACCGGGAAACTTTGCGCTGCCGACGCCATGCCATTGGTAGTGTTGAAGGCGTTCACGAAGTTGGTTGAGCCGATGATCTGCGGCGTAGGAATTACTTTCAGGACAAGATTATTCTCCACCAGCGCAACATAGCTACTGCTGCCGTCGGCGATGGAGCCGCTGTCAATCACGCTGGTGAACCCGCTGCCAGTCGGCACGGTGGCGGAGGGGTTAACCGCCAGCGCGTAGTCGCCATTGCCCAACTGCGACGGCAAGGCTAGATGCACTTCCGTGGCGTCAAAGCTCATTGAATTTGCAAACGTCATGCAAGTGCTGTTGCTGTGGCCGGCGGCCGTGGGCGTGACCGCAAACAATGCCTTCGCACCGGACTGATAGTTCACCCTGCCGCCAACCCTGCTCGTGCTGTTCGTGCCACCAAAGGTGGCGCCGTTCTGCACCGTTACGGTATTGGTGACAACCGAGGAATTACCGTTGATGAGCAGCATGCCGCCGCTAACGGTGGTCGTTCCGCTGTAGGTATTCGCGCCCGTGAGCGTCTGCGTGCCGGAAATGTTGGTGAGCGCGCCGCTGCCGGAAATGATGCCGCCCAGAATTGCCGCGCCCGATGTAACCAGCGCAGCGGCATTATTCGTGAGGTTGCCCGCATAATTGACCGTGCCGGAGAGCGCCACCACGCCGGAACCCACCAGAGTCAAATTGCCGGCATTGGTAATCGCGCCGCCGAGGGTCAGTGTCTGGCCGCTGCCCACGCCCACCGTGGAACTCGCCGCCACACTGACGGTGTTGGTCAGCATACTGGTGGAGTTGTTGGTCAAGGTACCGCCATTCAGGATGAGCAGACCAGCGCCGAGAGCGTTGTGGGTGTCCACCTGCAGCCAACCGCCACTGTCCACCGTGACATTCAAGCTCCCGGTCGCCAAAGTGTAGTTGCCACAGGTCAACGAGCCTCCACTCTGAATTATAAGGCCGGAGGTGATCGTACCGACTTCCGGGGTGGCCAGCGCCCAGTTTTGCGAGAGAATCATTTTATGGCCGTTTTGAATGTGAAAGATGCCGCCGTTCAAGAAGTCTGCCGGATTACCTCCACTTGCATTGGTCCAACTAGTGAACAAAGTCGCATCGAGACTACCTTTGGAATAGTAATGGGTCGCAACAAAGGTTGTGGTATAAGTAATCACAATCCGACCCGCAGCACCCGCACCCCCACTTTTTTGATTTCCGCCGAGTAGGGTTGAATAGGCGCCACTACCACCACCGCCCGGAGCATTTCCTGATAGTCCTGGATTTGCCGAGCCCGACCTTCCCGCCGCGCCAACCCCGCCACCCGACCCGGCTGTTCCAGCAGTTGCTCCACTAGCGTTGCCGCCATCTATGGTTGCAGATCCGCTGCCGCCGCCGCCGCCGCTGTAGCTGCCATTAACCCCGGCAGCACCATTTCCGCCATTATGGTTACCTGGGCCGGCAACCGTGCCACCCGGCCCATTAGTCCCCAGCCAACCACTCGCCGAATTCGCACCGCCACCACCCAAGCCGCCAGTTGCCATTGTGACGCCCGGAAACGTGGAACTGGTATTACCACCCTTGCCACCAGGGCCACCGCTGCCGCTTGGACCAGCAGTTCCGGCGGCACCGACAGTAAAAGAATAGTTGGCGCCGGGTGTGACAGTGACTGTTGACACGGTATAAGCCCCGCCACCGCCACCACCGCCGCTCCCATACGTATTATATGGATTGCCATTTATTGATCCGCCGCCGCCGCCGCCGCCGCCCCACATTTCAACGGTTGCCGAACTGACGCCGGCCGGACAGGTCCATGACCCGGAGGTGTCATTGGTACCGGAGACGGAGATTGTAGCAGCTTGAGTCCAGCCGGCACTGAGCACGAGAAAACCGGCCATAAGTTCACGGCCAATTATTCTAATTCTCAGATGGATGGAATCGTTAATCAACTTCACTTTAGTGCTTTTCCTGGACAGACCGGCGCAGATTGTTATCCGCATCAAATCCGCGCCGGAACAAACGGTTTTGCAAATGGCGTACCGCGCATATCGAACAACTGTCCTGATTGTATCAATTCCAACCAGCGTTGCGATCGAACCAGTGCCTTGTTTGGAATTGCTTCATCGCGCATATAAAATGTAAAACCGGGCCGGCTTGTGTCAGTGCGGCATCGCCTATGAATTCAACGCGCACCTACCTAGGTGGAACCCAAACCACCCACAAGTCCGGCCCGGCCAAATCGCCAACCTTCAGACACCGCCAGCCCTTTTCTGCTTCAGCCAGAAGCCGAACCAGAACCCCCCCCCCAAGGCGGCGAATATCAGCAATGCCCGAGTCACCGGCTCGGGCACCACGGTGATATCCAGTCCCCAACTCACCAACGTGGACGTATCTCCCGGACTCATGTCCGCAATGAATAACGTCCATGTCCCCGTCGCCACCGTATTGTTAAAGACGTTCAGGTTGTTTTGCGCCGTGTAATCGCCAGCCGCAAGCGCTTGTCCCGCCGTTCCGCTCGCTGTTTGAATGGTACCGCCTGCCCCCTCGATTAATCGCACGCTGGTGAAGCCCGAACCGCTCCCAGCCGAACCGCTGATCTGGTTGAATAACACCGCCGTCTGGCTGCCGTGTGTCAAATACGCATACAGATCCCCGTTGTAACCGCCGGTCAGGTTCAGCGTGATGCTGATATCGCTGATGGTTAATCCCGCCGGGCCAAAATTAATCGAGTAACCAACCCCGGCTAGCGTGTTGTCCGGCACAACCTGCCCCAGACTCGAACCGCCGCCAGTATATAGTCCGGGATCGGCCGGTGTGCCGCTGCCGCTTAGCAGCGTGAAGTCCACCAGCGTCGCTTCCGCCAACCGACTACCGCTCAAGATTACTCCCAGCGTTACCGCCGCCACATTCTTAAATATTTTCATATTATTTCAGTGTTGAGGTGTTCGTCGGCTTGGTCTAATAGCTCGGATAAACGGTGCGGTAGAAAAGGTTCCCTGTCCCTACCGGTTCGCTGATTTGAAACACCCCGATGCCGAAGCCCGTATCGGTGGTTGGCGCGGTGACGTTGCCTGACTTTGTCCAACCCGGCCCAACCACCCCGTTCGTTTCCACCGTATATTCCGCGCCTGGATAGCCGGCAAACCGCACCACGAAATTTCCATTTGTGCTCTCCGGCCCATACACTAGGTTCGGTGACGTGTTCGTGCCGTTCCCCACCGTCACGCTTACTGCCATCGTCTGAATGCCCTGGCCATCACTGAATGTGACCGTGAAGCTGTCACTGCCGCCGTAATTTGTGTTGGGCGTGTAGGTTAACGCCCCCGCGCTCACAGCCGCCGTGCCGTTGGTCGGGTTGGTGGCTGAAACGGCCACGGGCGTGCCGCGCATACTGCTAGCATGATTCGCCAGTTTGACCGCTGTGATCACCGCCGCCGTGTTGCTCGGCGTGGAAATCGTCAAGGGCGTGGTGGCGAAAGTGTAAACTTCCAGCACCCCGGTCCCGTTCGTCGCCAGCTTGTTGGTGTCAAATGCAACCCCGGCCAGAACCGGCATGCTCACGTTAGTAAACCAGCCACTCACAGTACCGGAGGATTTCGTGACCAGCGGGAAACTGTCGCCGTTGGCAAGTGCATCGCCGGTCACGGTCACTGCCAGTGAGCCGTCATAGGTGAGGTTTTTTGCGCCAATGGCCAACTGGCCTTGTGTCAGAGTAACGCCTGTCTTGTTGAGGTTAAACGTCAGCTTGCAACCGGCGGGGTTGGCGTAACTGGCTGGCGTCACCGCCGAGACATCAAGGGTGGCGTTGGGGGCGATGCTGATTGCGGCCGAGTTGGCGATGGCACCGGAACCGCTTAAGGCCAGGGTGCCGTTGCTGATTGTGGTCGAGCCGGTGTAGGTGTTTACCCCGGAGAGCGTCTGGGTGCCGGAGCCGGTCTTGACCAGATTGAGTTTGGAGGAGGAAATGACGCCGGCAAAGGTCCCGTTGCTGTTGGCATTGCCCAAAGTCAGGGTGCCGACAACTCCGCCGCTGCTGCTGGTCACCGTGCCCAGCGCGGTGCCGTTCAACCCGTTGATGTTCACAGAAAACGTCCTGACATCCAATTGGCCATTGTCGTTCACGTAGAGATTGCCCTTGCCCGCGCCAGATGGCAGCGCGTTGTTCACACCGGCCAAGAGCTGCATTGGATAAGCGGGATTGGTGCCCGAGACCGTGGTGTCTCCGCCGTAAGTGCTGGCCCCGATGATGGTAAACTTTTGGCCGGCAGTACCGCTATTGTTTCCCACCAGATTCAACCCGTAGTTGTTTCCGTTATCGCCGATGGCGCCGACGACTAAAGTGCAAGTATTCCCAGCAGCGCCGTATGTGCCGGTCACGGTGCGGGTGCCGTTGGCTAGAATCACCGGGCCGTTGAATGTTCTGGCATTGTTGCCGGTGACGGTGAAATCGCCCGCCCACACATTGGTCACGGTGGCATTTATATTCATGAGATTTCCACTCTTTCCATTGGGATTTCCCAGGGTTCCGCCGTTGATCGTCAGGGTGCTGTTGCTTCCCAAAGCGTCGTTGACTTCGAAAGCCAAGGTGCCCTGATTCAGGATGACCCCGCCGGTGAAGGTGGTGTTCGTCTGGGTTAAGATCAGCGTTCCGGAGTTGGTTTTCGTCAAGCTGCCCGCGCCGGAAATCACCCCGGACAAAGTGATGTTCCCGCTCCCGCTGCCGCCCAAAGTGAGGCCGCTGTTCAAGGCCAGATCGTTGGCGATGGTCACGGCGGTGGAACTGTTCTGATTGATGGCTGGTCCGGTGCCGCCGGCGTTGGTAAAGGCCAGACTGTTGCCGCGAAGGGTCACCGTGCCGCCAAAGTTGAGCTGGTTCAGCAGGAAGCCGCTGTTGAGGTCATTGGTGGCGCTATAGGTACCGGTCTTGTTGAAACTAAGCGCGTAGTTGGTCTGACCGGCCGCCAGCGGCGCAACGACAGCGCCCAAATCATTGGTCCAGTTGGCCGCCGCGCTCCAGTTGCCGGACGGGCTGTTGGTCCAGTAAAAGCTGCTGGGAGGCAGCACCACCACAATGCCAGCTTGGGCGCCGGAGAGTGAATTGCCAGCATCGGTGGCCGTGATGGACTGGGTGCCCAGTGTGTTCAGCGTCACCCCGGTAAAGGTGTACACGCCGTTGTCCCCCGAAACAAAGGTGTGGCTGGCCGGCAAGCTCGCCGCGCCATCGCTGCTGGTCAGCGTCACCGTGCCGGCGTAGCTGGGAACGGTGATGCCATTGCTGTCCTTGGCCGTAACCGTCACGCTGCCCGCCACGCCCTGCGCCGCTGGATTCGGAAAGCCGCTCACCGACAGCGAGGACGCCGTCAACACCGTGCTATAAGAAATCACAACCCGACCCGCGCCACCCAAACCGCCACCTTTTTGGTTTCCAGTCGGACTACTTGCACAAGCACCACTGCCACCCCCGCCCGGAGCATTTCCTGGGTTTCCAGCGTTATTCCCGGTCCTTCCAACCGCGCCCGCGCCGCCGCCCGCCCCGGCAGTTCCGCCAGTTATTCCGCTGGCATTGCCGCCATCGGCACTGGCTGATCCGCTACCGCCACCGCCGCCGCTGTAGCCGGAAGCACCCGCAGCCCCGGCAGCACCAGTTCCGCCATTATGGTTGCCGGTGCCCGTAACCGTGCCCCCCGGCCCATTAGTCCCATTCCCAAGACCCGAATTTGCCGGCACACCCCCACCACCCAAGCCACCCGTTGCCGTTGTAGCACCCGGGAAACTAGTATCGCCGCCCTTGCCGCCAGGGCCACCGCTACCGCTTGGACCAGCAGTTCCGGCAGCACCGACTGTAAAGGAATAGCCGTTGCCGGGGGTGACACTGACGGTTGACACGGTATATGCCCCGCCACCACCGCCACCGCCGCTCCCGTACGTTCCAGACGGTTGGGGACTATTGATGCCGCCGCCGCCGCCACCGCCACCCCACAGTTCAACAGTTATCGAAGTGACGCCGACCGGACATGTCCATGGAGAGGGTGGATTGGTGACCGAGACCGTATCGGCCTGCGCCCAGCTAGCTCCAAGCGCCATGCCAAGGAGAAACAGCGCCCGCCAGCCGGCACGACACAGGAGGGTTAGGAGGGGGGCAATGGCAGGTATCTTCATTATCTTTGCGCTCACTACTTTGATTTGATCCAGCAAGAAAAAAATTAAATAAAAATAGCTAAAGACGCTCCGTAAGCGTTCCTCCGCCCCAAGTCTCGAGGAGCTTGGCCATATCCGCAAAGGACGCCGAGCGACCGGAGCGAACGAAGTGGCCGCTCGCGCAATTGCCGGCCAGCACGATGCCCGCATCCTCCAGCCCCTTCAGCGCGGCGGCCAGACAGCCGGCCCCGAAATTATCGCCCGCGCCCGTCGAAATCAGCGGCGCACGACAATGCGGTCCGGGCACATACACCGTGCCACCGGCGCTGGCGCAGGCCGCCCCATTGTTCGGGTGCACGATAACACGATCCACCTCAATCCGCGACCGCAGGAAGTCCGCGAGTTCCGCCACGGACGCCGCATCCTGGCGGCCATGGTAGGCTCCGCCGAAGACTTCGCCCATCTGCCACGCCTCTTTCAGATTGAAACTCAGCAGGGTCTGGCATTGGCGCGTGATCGGCGCCATGCGGGCCAGCAAATCCTCCCGGTCCGCCAGCGGGCGGGTCTCGAACTCAGCCAGGTCCATGAAATAAAAAACCTTTTTGGCGGGCACGCCGAGCTGCGCCAAGCGCGCGGCCAGCTGGCTCCAGATTTCACCGGCGTGCGGCAGCTTGCCCCAGTTGACGGCGCTGATGAAGCGGGCGGCTTTCAACTCCTCGTCTAAGGCGGTTTGGCCGACACATTCCAACAAGCGTTCCCAAGTGACTTCCGCGCAGGCCGACATGTCGTTCAGCATGACCTTGCCATCCGTGAACTCCAGACAGGTGCTTTGCGCGGCCCGGCCCAAGGTGTAAAGCCGCTTCGTTTTGCCGCCCAACGCCGCCTGAAAAATGGGCAGCACCTCAGGGTGTCCCAATGCCCCGATGTAAGTCACATCAATCTGGCCGGCATGAATATCATTCAGGGCGGCCGCGAAGAGCGGGCCGTTGCCGCCGAACTTGTCGCCCAGATGCCGCGCGGGATAGGAAGCGGCCACCCCGGCAGCCGCCGCCACCTTCGGGCCGAACTCGGCCATCGAGGGCGGCGTCTGCAGACGGACAAAGGTGTCGATGAAGCCATCGAACCCGCACAAGCCGGAAAGCCTCGCGGATCCGCCGGCGGTCTGCGCCTTGAAATCCCGGATGACCGGGGCGAGCGCTTGCACGTCGCGGTAGAGGGTGCAGTGCTTGCCGCTCATTCGCTTGCCAGATTTTTCCGGCCAATCCGGTGGCCGATCGCGCCGTAAAATGCGACGTAGGCATAGGCGATGAGCGGCACGATGAAGGACAGTTGCAGGTTCTTGGTGGCGTCCGCGAGGAAGCCCTGCACCGGCGGCAGAATCGCTCCGCCGAGAATCGCCATCACCAGCAGCGACGACACCTGGCTCTTCAAAACGCCCGTGCCCTCCAGTGCCAGCGAGAACGTGTTCGACCAGCCGATCGAGGTGAACAGGCCGATGGCCACCACGCACCACATCGCCATTTTGCCCCCGACCAGAATCGCCGTCAGCAGCAGCGCCACGACCGTGAGCGAGAAGATGGTCAGCGTGCGACCAGCCAAGCCTTTGCCAAACTGAAATAGCCCCCAGCACAGACCGATGAATGGCAAGTAGAGTTTGAACACCGACCAGTTCGCCCGGAACTGTTCGCCCCACTGCGCGAAGATGTCGCCGAACGATTTGCTTTGCAGAGATTCCATCGGGCAGCTCTTCGCCGCCCAGAGCAGCAGATACGCGAGCAGCGGAATCACGACTAGCAACATCTGTTTGCTGCGTTTCTTCATCTCGCTCAGCTCCACCGCGCCCATGAACCGCCCAATCATCAGCCCGCCCCAGTAAAGCGCCACGTACTTGCTCGCCTCCACCGCCGTCAACCCGGCCACATTGGGTTGGCCGAGAAAGTTGATGATGGCGCTGCCCACCGAGACCTCCCCGCCGACATACATGAAGATGGCGAGGACGCCGAGGACGACGTGCGGATACTTCAACGCCCCGGCCCCCCGCTCAATCTTCCCTTCCCCGATGTGCGGCAGGTGCACGAAAAAGAAAATCACCGCCAGCACCACAAACACGATGCTGAAGGCGAGATACGGCATCTTGACCGAGTCCGCGCCGTGTGCACCGGTCTTGGCAAAGTATTGATAAATCAGCCAGCCGCCGATGATCGGCCCGATGGTCGTGCCGATGGAGTTGAATCCCTGCGCCAGGTTCAACCGCGAGGACGCCGTCTTCTCCGGGCCCAAGATGGTGACGTAGGGATTGGCGGCGATCTGCAACATCGCAAACCCAAGCCCGACGATGAACAGCGCCCCGAGAAACATCGGATATGACATCGCCACCGCCGCCGGCCAGAACAGCGCGCTGCCCGTGGCGGAAATCAGCAGGCCGATGACCACGCCGTTCTTGTAGCCAAGCTTCGCGATGGGATCGCCGGTGGTGATGGAGATGATGAAATAGATCAGCGAGCCGACAAAGTAGGCGCCGAAGAAGGCGAACTGCACCAGCATCGCCTGAAAGTAGGTCAACGTGAACGCCTCCTTGAACCGCGGAATCAGAATGTCGTTGAACACCGTCATGAAGCCCCACAGGAAGAAGAGCGAGGTCATGATCGCAAACGAGCCGCGATAGCTCGCGCCGGTGCCGCCCTGTGTAGATATGTTAGCAGTTGGGATAGTGGCCATATATATTATGCTCGGTTGATACTCGCGTGGTTAGCTGCGGACTGCATTCTTCTGTGCGAACGGCTAGGGAAAAACCAGTGACCCCCATTGGCTGCGGTGACGGCAGTTGGCAAAAATGTTAATCCAAAGCATAAAAGATTTGACCAGACCCTAATCAGAATCCAGGCGATTAACCATTAAACAAATGTTCAATATGGCAAACATTGACACGAAGGCTGGCGCTCGCATATTTGACTCATTGTTACGAGAGGGGAAAACGCAGAAAAGCCAATGAATAAGTGGTGCCCCGGCCAGGACTCGAACCTGGGACCAATTGATTAAGAGGCATTCGAAAAAAACGAGGAAAAGCCTGCAAACAAAGGACGAAACCAATCGCAAAAGGCAAGGAGCCCTTGCGGGGGACCTTGGGCCGAAGTTTGCCCGATCAATTCATTCGGCTTCAATTACCGACCGCACCATGTTCACGGTCGGTTCCTCGGAGTTACCCCACGGCGCAAGCGCTTGCACCAGTTCCAGCCCGCCTTGGTCGCAGGTAACTAGTAACTAAATAATGCTGGATGGCATCACTGATTGTAGCGATGACTGACATGCCGGGCGGATAATGAAATCTCACGGTTGCTATCCTCTTCGGATGGGCTGCCCGCCACGCCCGTGACCGGGTTCACTTTTCTGTACCACTCCATGAGTTAGTCCTGGGACAGGGTTGAGGTTATGTTTTTGTTGGTTCTTTGTCCATCCCCTGCGCAGTGAGGG
>CAIMLG010000107.1 GCA_903842235.1 uncultured Verrucomicrobia subdivision 3 bacterium | reverse complement strand
GCCGCTCCGACTTGAAAATATTGCTACCTTCAAATCAGCGCTCGACTTGCATGTCTTATCCACGCCGCCAGCGTTCGTTCTGAGCCAGAATCAAACTCTCCGTATAAAAATACGTTAGATGATTCCTGTCTGATCGTAAAATCAGACAGCTTTTTACTAATTTTTGGTTAAAACCCTTAAAACCAGCGATCTAACTCGCTGATAATAAAGGGGCTCTTTACTAATCGCACAATTCAATTTTCAAAGAGCAGTCGGCGTTTTACCGCCAAAAATCTGCTGCGCTCGACTTCCATTCTTCCCGTTTAGGGGACAAAAAATCCCAACTGCCGAATTTTCTTGCTTTTTAACTCGGCCTGTCAGTATCGAACTTGGTTGTTTATCTTAAACAACTTCTCACCATTGTCAACCGGTTTTTCAACCGGCCTTCGTATCGGCTATTACCGCGAAGGGACAGAAAGATTATCAGACAGTCCTAAACCTGCAAGAGTTTTTTTAAAAAAATTTTGCTCCGTTTGAATCGTGAAAATCTCCTTTGTTTATGGCCTATTCCAGACCGCCCCTTGTCGCATTCCTCCTGGCAAGACGAAAAAATAAGTGCCCCGTGGGAGTTTTAATTGGGTAAAAATGCGGGTCGTGAAGCTTTTCTGGGAGGGCCTGCGTTCCCGGGAAAAAGGGTTCCTGCAGATGTTCGTCCTGGGGGGGAACCCTGGTCGCTTTTAGCGCGGGACTGAGCCGCCCTCAAACCGGTTGATTTTTCCAGCCTGGCTTGTCCCTTCTGCAAAAGTAATTGTCCGAAAAACCGGGGCACAAAACCTCCTCCAACGGGACCATCATTCGCAATTTTCGCACCGCTTGACGAAGATTTGTGGCGGCCGAAAGGCCTTCGCCATTGGCGAAGGCGACCCGCCCTTTAATTTGCCTCGACGCACAGCAAGGCTGCGCCCGACCGGGCCAGCACTCTTGCCTGCACCAGGCTTGCCGGGATGAGACAGAATTGGCCGGCCGATACAATCACCGAAAATGAATCATTCTTGATTTCAATCTGGCCAGATAAAACCGCGACAATTTGAAGTTTCTTCGGCTTAAGTCGGGATCCCGACCCCGCATTGAGTTTCCATGTTTCAACTTTAAACAATGGGTCATCGACGAGCGAACGCCGTTGAATCGGCCCATCCGAGATAAAAGGCGATTCCACCAGCTTTGGCTCGAAGTCGTCGAAGTCAATGCTGGCCAGCGATTGCGCAACATGTAGTTCGCGCGGCTGGCCGTCGAGGCCTACGCGATTCCAGTCAAAAACGCGGTAGGTCGTATCCGAATTCTGCTGGATTTCAAAAATCACCAACCCGTCACCAATGGCGTGAACCCGGCCGCTGGGCAGAAACATCGTGTCCCCCACCCTCACCGGAATGCGATGGAAACAATCGGCCACGCTGCCATCAGCAATTTTTTGCTCAAACTCGGCGCGCGTCACCCCCCGTTTGAGTCCGACATAAAGGCTGGCATCCGGCGCAGCATCGGCAATGAACCACATTTCCGTTTTCGGCTCGCCTTTTAATTCCGCCGCCTTGCTCGCGGGGGGATGGACCTGAAGGGACAATTTCTCGCGGGCATCAAGAATTTTACAGAGCAGTGGAAAACGGCCGGCGGCGGCCGGTTTTGCGTCACCCAGAATTTCCGCGGCATGGTTTTCCATCAGCCACCGCAAATCTTTCCCCGCCAGCGGGCCGTTGGCGATGACGCTGGCATCGCCGGGGCGGTCGGAAATTTCCCACGCTTCGCCAATGGGCGTGTCGGCGGGAAGCGCTTTGGCATAGAGCCGCTCCAACTCGCGTCCGCCCCAGATGCGGCCTTTAAATATGGGCTGAAAAACCAAGGGGTAGAGCATAAATTAAGCGACCGCTTTGGCGGCCGCCATTAGAACCGAATGCGCGGGTTTCATCTTGCCTTCGTTGTCAATTTTCTCAGCGAAATGCCCGTGCGAGCGGAATTTCAGGTATCGTTTTTGTAACCGTTCGGCCACCGGCAAGGCGAGAATTTCTTCGAGATGTTTGAGGAGCTGGATTTTTAAGTTGGCCGCCATCCCGACCGGATCGGTGTGAGCGCCCCCCAGCGGCTCCGGCACGATTTCATCCACGAGCTTAAACTCCAGCAAATCCTTCGCCGTAATCTTGAGCGCCGCCGCCGCCTTGGCGGCATTCGATCGGTCCTTCCACAAAATCGCCGCGCAACCTTCCGGACTGATAACGGAATAATAGGCATTCTCGAGGATCAGCACCCGATCCGCCACGCCAATGCCGAGCGCGCCGCCGGAGCCACCTTCGCCAATGACGGCGGTAATGATGGGTACTTCCAGCAAAGTCATTTCCCGCAGATTTACGGCGATGGCCTCGGCGATATGGCGTTCCTCCGCAGCCACGCCCGGATACGCGCCGGCCGTGTCAATCAACGTGATGATTGGCAAGCCGAATTTATTTGCCAACCGCATCAGGCGGAGTGCTTTGCGATAACCTTCCGGATGCGCGGAACCAAAGTTGCGCAGAATGTTTTCTTTGGTATCGCGACCTTTTTGCGTGCCAATGACCAGCACTCGGTGATCGCCCAGTTTGGCAAAACCTCCGACCATCGCCCGATCCTCCGCATACAGCCGGTCGCCATGCAGTTCCTGAAAATCAGAAAAGGTTTTTTGAAAATAATCCAAGGAATAGGGCCGGCGCGGATGTCGGGCCAGCTGAACCCGCTGCCAAGCGGTAAGGTTCAGAAAAATCTGCCGGCGCGTCTCCTCGATCTTCTTCTCGATGATCTGAATTTCTTCCTCAAAACTGATGCCAAGTGAATGTTTCTCCGGATGTTCGCGGAGGCTGTTCAACTTGTTTTGCAGTTCGATGATGGGCTTCTCGAAATCGAGCTGATGTTTCATTCGTGGGGAATTTTAGCATTTTTGACCGCCCAGGCAACGCGGAATTCATCCGGACGAAATAGTTGAAGGCCGGACTTGCGTCCGGCCTTCACCGAGGCGCTCAGAAGTGCGACACAGCCAACTTTAGATCGCCGTTCGAGCTGCGCCGCAAGCAGAACCTCTATGCCAACCCTAAACGAACAGCGAAATCGCAACCTGCAAATCAATAGACGCAATCAGCGGGAAAAGGTTCAAAGTATATTCAAAAAAACATTTCCCCGGCCAACCCGTTGCCGTTCCCGGCCCTCAACCTTTCGTTTCTAAAACGCAGTCAAGGTAGCTTCAAATCAGAATATATTTTTACGGCGGATTGGGAAGATCGCGATTGAATGACTCGCGCTAACGGGGTCTGGCCCTGCGGGATCAGGGACTCGCGCAAAACCTTTTCCTTGCCGAGGCCGGAAGCCAAAACCCACACCTTTTTCGCGGCCTGAAGCGCGCCATAACTCAGGGATATCCGCCGGGACGGGGGCTTGGGCGAATCGGCCACCGCCAAAAACGCCGCCGCGCCTTGCTCCCGATCGGCCGGCCGGTTTGGAAATAGCGAAGCAACGTGCCCATCCTCACCCAGACCGAGTAAAACCAAGTCAAAAACGGGCTGACGATCTTCATCGGAAGGCACAAATTGGCCCAACTCCGCGTCGGCGATGGCAATCGCATCGGCGGGCGGAATTTCCCCCCGCAAACGGTGAATCTGATTTTTGGAAATTTTCAGCGGTGTGAACAACAGGTCATCGGCCAGCTTGAAATTGCTTTCTGAATCATCCGGCGGCACACAGCGCTCATCCGCCCAGAAAAAATGAACGTGGGCAAAGGAAACCGCGCGCGCCTTGCCCTGCTGCGCCGTGGCGGCAAAGAATTGTCGCGCCATGCGACCACCGGAAAGCGCCGCGCAATATCGTCGGCCCGCATGGCTGGCCGCTTCGACCTCATCCAGCCACGCGCCCGCCGCCGCGCCGGCCAGCTCGTCCGCACTGGCGAAGGAAAGCAATTCAAAACTTGGCATTGCGATTTACTGGATCACCTGCGGCTCGTGCCAGACGTGGCCGGCTTGCGCCAGCAGATCGTCTGCCGCAATCGGCCCCCAAGTGCCGGCGGCGTAAAATTCCCGGTTCGTTAGCGGCTGACCATTCCACCCCTGGCGGATGGAATCCACAATCTGCCACGCCGTTTCCACTTCATCGCGACGAATGAACAGCGTCGCGTCGCCGACGATGGCTTCGAGCAGCAGTCGTTCGTAGGCTTCCGGCGTGTAGGCGCCAAACTCGGAATCATAGCTGAAGTGCATCCGCACCGGCCGCACGCCCAGGCTCAAGCCGGGAACCTTGCCGTTAAAACGCAGCGAGATCCCTTCATTCGGCTGAAGCCGCAGCGTGATGGCATTGGCATCGAGCTGGCTGCCGCATTGGGCGGCAAACAAAACATTTGGCGTCGGCCGGAACTGGATGCGCACTTCGCTCGTGCTCTGCGGCAGGTTTTTGCCCGTGCGCAGATAAAACGGCACGCCGCTCCAGCGCCAATTGTCAATCAACAGCTTCAAGGCGACATAGGTTTCCACGTTGGAATCCGTTTTCACTTTCGGCTCCTGCCGGTAGCCGGGCCGCAGTTCGCCGCCCACCACGCCGGCAAAGTATTGCCCGCGCACCACCTGCCGGGCCACATCTGCCGGCGTCAGCAGGCGGATGGATTTGAGCAATTTCACCTTTTCATCGCGCACCGCCTCGGCTTCCAGCGACACGGGCGGCTCCATGGCAATGAGCGATAACACCTGCAGCATGTGGTTTTGCACCATGTCGCGCAGCGCGCCGGATTCCTCGTAGTAGCCGCCCCGCCCGCCGACCCCCAGCTTTTCGCTGACGGTGATCTGGATGTGATCCACGGAATTGCGGTTCCAGAGCTGCTCGAAGATGGAGTTGGAAAAACGGAACATCAGGATGTTCTGCACCGTTTCCTTGCCGAGATAATGGTCAATGCGAAACACCTGCGCCTCGTGGGCATAGCGTGTCAACTCGCGGTTTAGCGCGTGGGCCGACGCGAGATCATGGCCAAACGGCTTTTCCACGACAACGCGCTGCCAGGCCGAACTTTCCTTGTTCAGCAGTTTGCAATGGTGAATCTGCTCCACCACCTCCCCAAACTGGCTGGGGGAAATCGCCAGGTAAAACAGCAGGTTTTCGCGCAAGGGCCCGCTGCCGAACGACGTCAGCAGTGCCTCCAACTTTTGGTAGTCGGCCGCGTCACTGAGATCGCCCTGGCAGTAGCACAGGTTTTCCGCAAACACCTGCCAGAGTTTCTCGTCCACCGGCTGGGTCCGCGAAAACTGGTGCAGCGCGTCCCGCAACTCCTGCCGCCACGAGGCATCGGTCTTGTCGCGGCGCGCAAAGCCGACCACCCGAAACGCCGCCGGCATCAGCTTCTCTTTAAACAAATGATACAACGCCGGAATCAGCTTGCGCGCCGTCAGGTCGCCGCTGGCCCCAAAAATGATGATCGTGCAGGGCTCCGGCAGTTTGCGCTCGCCGCCAATGCCGCCACCGCAAAGTTCGTCCGAAGCAATCGAATGATTCACGCTGGACACCATGCCGCAACTGCGGTTGGAATTCAATGCCCCTTCTGCCGTCGGCGCAGATTTAGGCAAAATCTTGGGTTTAAACCCCTGATTTTGGGTGGCCCGCCTTCCGATTTTCCCTAAAACAAGACTTGCAAAGGCGGCCTCACGCCGGTAGTCTCCACGCTCTTTTGATAAATTTATGTCTGTAAAAATTCGCATGAAACGCGTCGGCACGAAGAACACCCCGGTGTTCCGTATTGTTGTCGCCGACAGCCGCAGCCCGCGCGATGGCAAGTGCATCGAGGAAATCGGCACCTACCAACCGCTCAAGCCGGGTGAAAATTTCACGCTCAAGCTCGACCGCGCCCAATACTGGATCAGCAAGGGCGCGCAGCCCAGCGATACCGTCGCCAGCTTCATCAAGAAGGTGACCAAGGCGGATCCGGCCGCAGCTTAATTCCCCTTTCCCCGCCATGCAGGAGTTCCTCGAATACATCGTCAAAGGACTCGTGCAACACCCCGACGCCGTCCGCGTCACCCCGGTGGAGCGCGGGGGAGCCACGGTTTACGAACTGCGCTTGGACCCGTCCGATGTCGGCAAAATCATCGGACGGCAGGGGGTGACGATCAACGCCCTCCGCTCATTGCTGCTCGCCGGCAGCGCGAAAAAAGGCCTGCGGTGCTCGGTGGAAATTGTCGAGGACAAGCCGGCGCAGTGATGGAAAAGTTGCGCACGCATGAAAATTGACGTGCTGACCCTGTTCCCGGCGATGTTCGCCGGGCCGCTCGATGAAAGCATCATCATGCGGGCGCGCCAGGCGGGGTTGCTGGATTTGACCATCCACCAGTTGCGCGACTGGACGCATGACCGGCACAAGACCGTGGATGACCGGCCGTTTGGCGGCGGCCCCGGCATGTTGCTGAAGCCGGAACCGATTTTTGAGGCGGTGGAAAGTTTGAAACGCGCCGGGACGAAAGTGATCCTGCTTTCGCCCTCGGGCCGGAAGTTCAACCAGGCCATCGCGCGGGAACTGGCGCAGGAAAAAGATTTATTGCTCGTCACGGGCCATTACGAGGGGTTCGACGAGCGGATTCGGGAAACGCTGGCGGATGACGAATTGTCCATCGGCGATTATGTGCTGACCAACGGCGCCCTGCCCGCGATGGTGGTGATTGATACGGTCGCGCGGCTGCTGCCCGGAGTTTTAGGGGATGACGAAAGCTCGCAGGACGAGTCGTTCAGCCACGGTTTGCTGGAGTATCCGCAGTGGACGCGGCCGGCCGAATTTCGCGGGCTGAAAGTGCCGGAGGTTTTGGTGGGCGGCCATCACGCGGAGATTGAGAAATGGCGGCGCGCGCAGGCAAAGGCGCGCACCGCAGAACAGAGACCAGATTTGTTGAAATAAAAATTTATAAAGTTATGAACCAGGCATTACAAAAGAAAATTGAATCGGCCCAGTTTCGCAAAGACGACGCGAAGTTCAACGTGGGCGACAGCGTCCGCGTGCACACCAAGGTCGTGGAAGGCGACAAGGAGCGCATCCAGATTTTCTCCGGCGTCGTCATCGGCAAGCGCGGCGGCGGCATGAACGAAACCTTCACCGTCCGCCGCATCAGCTACGGCGAAGGCGTGGAGCGCATTTTCCCCTACCACTCGCCCCGCGTGGACAAGATTGAAGTCGAGCGCCAGGGCGACGTCCGCCGCGCCAAGCTCACCTACCTCCGCCAGCGCATCGGCAAGGGTGCCACGCTCGTCAAAGAAAAAGCCAAGGTCAAGGCCGCGAAGTAACTCGCAGTAAAACTCTTCCCGGCGAGGCTTGCGAGCCTCGCCGGTTTTGTTTGCCCTGCCCCCCCCCGTGCCATCAGTGGCGGAAACCTTTTTGACCTGAATCCGCCCGCAGAGGCCACGGAGGGCCACGGAGCGGAAGCTCTTTTCTCCCACTGCGCCCCACCGGCCCGCTGGCCATGGACACCACGCCCAACTACACCGATACCCAGCCCTTCCCGGCCGCGAAAACCATCTGGACCTACAAAGCCATCTACCGCGTGAACGACGCACCCGTGGGCCAATAAAGCTAAACCGTCAGCGTGACTGGGGTGCATCTGGACACTGTTATTATCCGGCCGGATGAAAGCTGGAATACGCCTTCCTCCTCCTCCTCGTCCTCGAAGTTCCCAGCCAAACCGAGGACGAGGAAGAGCCGGAGGACGACCTTCAGATCAGCAATAACAGGGTCAAGCTGCACCCTTTGGCAGCGTGTAAATTTTCCCCTTGACCGCCGTCCGTCATTATCGTATAAGAAAGCCATCTACGAGCAAACAGCGGATTTCTTGGAGCCGGGTTTGCCGTTCTTTGACATTTTGT
>CAIMLG010000106.1 GCA_903842235.1 uncultured Verrucomicrobia subdivision 3 bacterium | reverse complement strand
CCAATCACCAACCGTCTTTGTGTTCAATTTCAACATGTTATCTCGTTTTTGATTACCAGAAATCATCGAGTAATTTACATGAATTTGCCGTTGTGCAATACCCAACAGGGCTACTCTCCTCGGGGGAGAGGAATTCACTGGTCATGCTTTCGGGTTACTTGCCAGGTGGTCCGGCCCATCCATGCCCGGCTGCCGCCGGCCGCGAGGGCGCGGCCAGCGACGCCCGGGGCGGGCGTGGTCCCCAACTTTGGGATGCGGGTGACGCAACCCGCCGGTCGAGGCGGGAAGGGCTCAGGCAATTTGCGCCGGTTGACCCGGCAACGGAATTGGAAACGGTGGACGGGCGCGCGGAAAGATTTCCACTCCGGGCATGCGACCATTGGACCTGCAGCAAATCGGAAACGAACTCGCCATAAAGTGGGACGATGGCCACGAAGATTATATTTTGCTGGAGGCGTTGCGCCGGGCCTGTCCCTGTGCCGGGTGCCAGGGCGAGGTGGACATTCTGGGCCACCTCTACAAAACCCCGGAAAAGCCCTACGCGGCCAATGCGTTTGAACTGGTGCAGCTTGCCAGCGTGGGCGGCTAGGCCATCCAGCCGGTCTGGGCGGATGGCCATAATACGGGAATTTACGCTTTCGAATACCTGCGCCGGGCGGCCGCGGCGAAATAAAAACGGCGTGTCATGGGCGACACGCCGTTGAGTGGATATTGAAACTCTACGGAAGAATCCGCACCCGGTAGAAGTGCGTGCCTTTGGTCAAGTCATCAAAGGTCATATCGATGCCCGTGCCGTTATTGGTTTTCATAATTGTCCAATCGCCAATGAAAAGATCGGTGGCGCGTTCAATGACGTATTGCTTGCCGCTCACGGTGGGCCACCGGATGGTGGTATTAAACCCAGGAGTCGCGGGCGTCTGGGGATTGACGCTGGGGAAATTGTTGGCCGTTTTGGGATCAACGCCGGCAATATATTTCATCCAACAGTTAATGCCATCGGCCGACGGACAGCTATTGGAGCGCGATAATTCATTGTTGGTGGTGCCAAACCAGCGCAACCGCCAGGCATCCGGAATGCCATCGCCATAGCTGGAATTAGTTCGATTGGATAGGCTGATGAGGCCGGTAAAGGCGTGTTCTGGAAAGACCGCCAGCCCGTTGGGCGATCCCGATACGCGGGCAAAATGAACGGCGTAGGCCGATGTGCTGGTGGCATTGGCGGGGAGGGTCACCGTGAGTGTGCCGATCAGCGTGTTGCCGGTGAGGCCGCTGATGCTGCTGTTCAGCCAGGCGGCGGAATAATTTGCCGCCCCCTTGGTTGAGGCAATGGTCGGGCTGCCGAGTCCGGCTGCCGGCGCGAAGTTTATGGGCGTGGTGATGGCGGGTGAGCCGTCCAGCGGAACCACGGTAAGACTCAACCCGAGCACCCGCAGCGGATAATCGCCGAAGATCTGGGCGCTGATGGGAATCTGAATCGTCTGGTTGGCGGAGGCGATGGCATCGCCAGCGGTGAAGTTAATGGTGGATTGGCGGTAATCATGCGATCCGGCGGCTTGCGGAGTCACAGCTGCCTGACTGATTGCCAGATGAGGACTGTTGGAGTTGTAAGCCAAGTTGGGCGTGGTTACGGCCACAAACTGATTGTTCGTCCAATAGCGTTTATACCACGTCAGGCTCGGATCCAATGAACGGCGGAAGGTGACATAAAGGTCGTTGATGTCCAGCGACCCGTCGCCAAAGGCGTTGGTGTTGATGGCCAGGTCATTGCCATCCCACATGGCTTGCTGCTGAACGACATTCAAGTTTGCGCCGGGACCGGGGTCAGTATAGTAATTGTTGACGCTGTCCCAGACGCCAAATCTGCCCGATGAATCCATCGCGAGATACAGGTCGGAATTGAGCGGTGGCATGTTCACCAGCTCAATGGCTGATTGATAGACCTGCATGACGTCGGAATTGTCCAGATTGGTGTTGCCGAAATCCCCGGCATTGAACCAGTGAAACGGGGCGGCATCCCCAACCACATAGGCTGGCGAACCCACGGTCACCGCCTGACTCAAGCCTGGTGGGGCAATCGTAATGTCGGCACCCGATGCGCCAACGCCATCGGCGGTGGCCGATGGACTGCCAAGTTGGATGAAATACTGGTCGCCGATATTGGCACTTGCCGGAACTCGGAATGAGTATGCGCCAGCCAGCACCGTGCCGCCGGCTTTGCCCAACAATGTGTCATGGGCAATGGAATAGGTGATCAAGTCCTGCCTGACGGTGTCGAAGTCCAAAAAGACAATCGGGGGGATATTGGTAGTGATTTCCTTGTATTTGAAACCCGTTCGATACAGCCAGCCTACCCCGATTAGATTGTTATTGGTGTTGATAAAAACCGTGGAGGTCAGATTGGTGGTTCCGAGGAGGATGTAACTGGTTAAGTTGGGAATGGGTAAATACCATTGTCCATCTGACGGAGGAAAATATAGCCCTTCAGCCGGATCCACTTGGGTCATTAGCATGGAGCGGAAATCAATGCCGTCGCCGTTTAGGACTGGTGGAATGGCACCGCCATTAAAGATGTTCGTGTAGCCGTTGGTGACGGCAACATTGAACTGCAAGCTATACATTTTGCCAAAGCCCGGCAGCAGTTGCAGCGTCACCGGGGCATAGAAATACTGGCCCGGACGGGCAACAAAGGCGCTATGCGGTTCGCCAAAGGCCTTTCCGAAGGTGATGGTTGTGTAATGCGTGCCGGCAACGGTGAACAAGTTGCTGACAATGGCGCTGGGTTGATAATTAGGCTCTTTGTAGGCGCGGACTTTGAACCAAGTGTTGCTCGTAATCGGAAAATTGACATTGAGCCACTGATTTGAAGACGGCGCCACTCCCAAGTCGCCGTTCGAGGCGTAGTTGGTGGGGGAAGGATCGGAGCCATCCAAGGTGTAATACAGATGGGCTCCAATGGTTATGTCGCTGATGTTAAACCCGCCGGCCCCATTGCCAATTTCATTGATGACGGGGTTGGCAGCGACGAATTGAAACAAGGCCGAAACCACGGCGCTGTTGGAATGACCGGCCTGCATGCCGATAGCCTTGATGCTGACGTTCGGCAAAATCTGCGCAACAATCGAACCGGATGGAACGGCATAGAGACCATCGACATACCCCGCGCCCGCTTCAAACGATGCGGCCGTGGGATCAGGCAAGTTGGTTGCCGACGGCGTATTCGAGTAATTATAATACGTATGACTTCCGGTGGTGCCAACAATCACCATTGGCTTGTCGTTGTTGAACGTGACGCCGGCTGCCGATACGGCGTGGAAGACTGAAGCGAAGAGCGGAGGCGGAAATTCCACATAACCAATCTGCGGATCGGGCACGGGAGGCAGGGGCACCGTGAGGCTGACTTCCGCCGAATTGGGGCCTTCTCCGCCGGTATTCACGGCGGAAACCACATAGTAATAAGTGTTGCCGTTGATGACGCTGTTGTCGGAGTAACTCGTGCCGCCAGTGCTGGCAAGGGGGCTTTCAGAGCCGCTCGACTGCGAGCGTTTGACAATGTAATTCGTGGCGGTGGCCACGGATGTCCAAGTTAAATTCACCTGTCCATTATTGAGGGTAACGTATTTGGCGGTGATGGTCAGGTTGTTCGGAGCGGCCGGCGGCGGGGGCGGCGGAAGCGGCGGGGGCGTTAAGCCAGTGTCGGTAATGTGACGCAGGACGTGATAATAATCCTCTGAGGCAAACACCGAGCCATCTGATGCGACCAGCAAGCCGTAGGGCAGGCGTGATTCTGCAAATCCAGCCAGCGTGCCACTGCTACCGTCCAGCCAACCAGGAGTCGTTGGATTCCAGAGACTAGGATTATCACCATAGAGAAAAGTCACCTCTTCCAAAATTGTATCCAGAATTTTAACGCGATGATTGTCCTTGTCTGCAATCACCAGAAAGCCATTACCCGCTTTGCTGATATTGGCCGGGTGATTAAAAATGGCATATTCAGCAGGCACAGGCCAATAAATACCGGAGGGATCATCTGGATTATCGCCGGCGCCGTTGAATCCGGCCAGCATGGTGACATTATTCGAGGGATTAACGGCGGTCGGATCCATGAGCCAGATGCCATTTTTCCCCGCGTCACTCAAGGCGATTTTCCCGTCGTCCATGACGGCAATGCCTTGCAAAGACACTCCGGCATTGGTGATGACGCCGATAACGGCAACGGTGGAGGGCGGGGTGATTCGTAGCACAGTGTTGCCTCGAACGGTCACATAAAGGTTGTTAAAATTATCGTTGGCCATCGCGGTGGCGTTTGTCAGTCGTGAGGCGTTGGTGACCACGAATGACGGGAAACGTATGTTGGCTACGCTGAACTGAAGAACAGTGCCATCGGTGCCGCTGCCTTTGTTCAATACAAAAAGATTTGTGGTTGAATTGGCCACAACCGAGACGGGATGGTTAATGCCACTAGTAACGGAGGCTGCCGATGTATTTGTGAGGGTGGAAGTCGTGCTGGTTGCTGTGTTCCCGGGGGCTGTAATGAAACGCACAACGTTGTTCCCATAGTCAGCTACGAATAAATAACTACCAGCGGGATTTAGCGCCAGTCCGGATGGCTGATTAAACAACGCTTGATGAAGGGTATTGCCGTCGATGGGGGAGCCGGAATAACCTCTGCCGCCGATAGTGCCAACCGTCTGGGCTGACAGCGGCAGGCTCAACAATCCGAAAGTCAGCAGGAGCAGGGCCGTGGCGCGGCGGCGAAGCGTGCCATCCTTATGGAACATTCTCCACAGGGCAGGAATGTTTAGTTTCATATTAAGGTGGTGCGGTTTAATTGACTATTTCTCGGAGGATGTTTTCCCGGATTTTTTGCTCCAGTCATAGGGTTTGGTGGAATCCCACGCAGAATCGGGGTTGAAATTGACCGGCGATTTGCTCTCGGGGCTGGATTTTAGAAAATCGGTTTTGGCGGGCTGGAAATCAGCATCCCGGATGATCGTCGGGGTGATGAAGATGATGAGGTTGTCCTTGGTGACGGTCTTGGTTTCGCTGCGGAAGGCATAACCAAGATAGGGGATGTCGCCCAGAATCGGAACCTTGGTGGTTTGAGAGGCGGGACTGTCATTGACCAATCCACCCATGACCAGCGTGTTCGCATTGGGGATGAGCACTTGGGTTTCAATCCGGCGCTGGTCGAACAGCGGAGCGGAAAAAAGTTGGCCGGCAATAATCCGGGTATCATCGCCGGGGGAGGTGGAAATGCTGGGAATGACCTTGAGCCAGATATAATCATTGGCCGAAATCCGCGGGGTCACTTCCAACGAGGTCCCGACGTTGCTGTAGGTTACGGAAGAGCCCCCGGCGGTCTGGACGGTGCCGGCGGTGACGTTGATCACCGGAATGCCGCGGGAGACGTCAATGCGGGCCATCTGATTATCCAGGGTGACCAGGCGCGGGGTGGAGATGGTTTGGGCGTCTTTGGAGGAGTTCAGGAAGGAAATCACGGCCTGCACGCCGTCGGCATTGAGAAAGCCAATGGCGGGGGTCAGTCCGCTTAATGTGTTGAATGACAAACCGCCGGGGCTTTGCGAGCCTTGAATAAGGGAACTCAACGTGGTGGCGGTGCTCGAACCCGGCGTGGTGGTGATCGTATAGCCACCCCCAGGCGTGGTGGTGGTTACCGGAGTGCCGGGGAGAGAGGTTACCGAGCTGGAACTCGACCCAGCCGAGCCGCCGGAGCCGCCGCCGGTGGCGGAAGGCTTCGCGCCGGTCACGCCATTTCCAAAACTGACGTTTTGGGCGGCGAAAGTTCCCGACCAGTCAATGCCCTTGGAGGTTTTGGGATTGCTCTGCACTTCCACGAAGCGGGTTTCAATCAGCACCTGCTTGGTGGGGCGGTCGAGCTGGGCGATCATGGTGTCCACGGCAATCTGTTCCGGTTCGGTGGCCGTGACCACCAGCTGGCTGGTGCGGTTATCGGGCAGGGATTTGCTGCGTTTGTCGGTCAGGACCGAGTCCACCGCATCCTTGATTTTGAGCGGATCGGAATATTTCAACTGAATGACCCGCGTGATCAAGGGCGTCAAAGCGGCCGGATCTTTGAGCGTGATGCGGTCAATACCGGTCTTCTTATCGTGAACCACTTGCAGGCCGTAGTTGTCCAGCAAGGCCAGCAGCGCTTTTTCCGCCGTGATGTTTTCCCAGCGAATGGACAGCTTGGGCTCGGGCTTGGCCTGGCCGTTTTGATCCAACTGGCCGTAGCCGATTTTAGGATCCAGCATGTAATTGATGCCCGCCATGCGGGTGAGACTTTTGATGGCGGTGGTGATCTCAATGTCATCGAAAAAGACCAGCGGAATCACCTCGCCGCCGGTCACGGCCGGGGCATTGGTATCGGTGGTCGCATTGGCCTCGGTCGCCCCCGGGGCCAGCGGTGCCGGGGGGGTGGTTTCGGTGGGCGGGGCTTCTTTGACGGGCGCCAGCACCTCGGCGGCGGGCGGAATGGCGGGAGCCGGAGCGGCGGCGATGACGCTGGGGTCTTCCATTGACTTGGCATCGGTCACCGGGTTGGTTTGGGCCTGGGCGGCCAGTTGGCTGGCCAGCCCGGCTAGCAGAATGAGGTGGGCGATTTTTTTCATGGCTCGTTTGGGTTCGGTTTCTGGTATGATGGGTTGATTCAAAGGCACTTCGCGGATATGAGCACTACTGGGTGAGTTTGGCGTTCAAGGCTAGTTCATATTTTTGTCCGTTGATTTCCACCACCACCACTTGGGCGCGGACTTCAACACAACGGAGGTGAACCACGCCGCCGGAGCTCCGGACCTCGCCTTCTTCACCGGTTTTGAATGGGCGACTGTTGATGATGGCCACATAATTTCCCGGGGTTCCCACAACCCCCCTAAAACTCAGGGCGCTGATTCCCGTCGGGCTGGCCCCATTGGTTGCCCCGCCCAATTTTGCATAGGGATGGATCGATTCGGGAAAAAACGGGTCGCGACCTTCTTGGGGTTTGGTGGGCATCACAAACACCGAGCGAACGGGCTCCAGCCTGGCCGGCGCGCTGTTGGTGCTGGCGCCGCCAGCCGAGGCGGCCACGCCGGCCACCGCCACGAGGCCGAGAAATAATTTCATCATGTTTTTCGAGGAGTTCATTTCTTGGGCTTGACCAAGGCCACCAAGTCAAAGCGGAACGTCACCCGTTCCGCCAGGGCGGAACCCGGCGCGCCAGCGGCGGGCTCAATCGACAGATTGACCACGCGCATGTGCGGATAAGTGTTCTCAAAGTCCGCGATAAATTTTCCCAGATCGTGAAAATAGCCGGTGCCGTTCAGGGTCACCTTGATCTGTTCGTAGGGGAAATCGGCCAACAGATCCATTTTGCTGCCGAGCGGTTGGCTGATGTTGGGAATATCAAGATTATATGCGACTTTGAACCGCCGGAGGAGGTCAAACATCCACTGATAAACATCGCCGGTGGCGATGTCTTGCTCGGCGCGCTCCAGTTTGAGCGCGGATCCGGTCACCTCGCTGGCAATCGTTTCCGCCTGCTTGATGGACGTTTGTTGCAGTTCCAATTTGGCCTTGGCCGCCGTGTTCTGGCCGGCCATCTCCGTGTTTTTTGTGGTTTGCGGGAAGATTAATAGGGAATATAATCCCCCCAACACGGCCAGGGTGGCGAGCCCCACCATGATCAACTGGTTGCGTTTGACGGGAGTGAGGTGTTTCATTGGGTTTTATCCAGAAAGCGGTATTCCAAGGTGAACAACACATAGGGTTTGCCATCCGGGGAGGATTGCAAGGGTGAGAGGCTGGATAATCTTACGCCGTTGTTGAGGTCGAGGATTGACTTGAAATAATCCAGTTGCGTCACGGCGCTCTTGTATTTGTTGACCTGATCTCCGGGTGACGGGCTGAAGTCCTTGGCGTCCAGAGTCAAAACCAACCGTTCCGTGGTCATGGCCGGCCGGCCGGCCACCACGCCAAAGCTGTTGGTTTTGGCCGGCACCCCGCCGGTGAGGGAGTAGCTCTGGTCAATCCGCAGGCGGGTTAGCTGCACATTCGGCACATAAATCATCTGAAGCGCATTGAGGAGGCTTCCCTGCAAAAACCGCGCGCTGGTTAACTTATCCAGGGCGTCCAGCCGCGTTTGCGCTTCGGAGATTTTTTGACGGCTGATCTGCACTTGGCTGTATTCATTGGTGAGGGACTGCGTCTGCGCCTGAATTCGGGCGAGTTCCTGCTTGTTAATCATGTCTTTGAGCAGCGTCGAACTCCACCAGACGAGCGAGGCTGCCAACAGCAGCACGCCAACATAGATTGCGCGCTTCACCGGATCCTTCCGGCGCTGTTCTTCCATGGCCAAGGTTTCGGCCAAAAGATTGATGCGAACTGGCATATGATTATGATTAGTAGGCGGCGAGGGCGGCTCCGATGGCGACCGCCAGTTGCGGCCCGATGTGTTCCACATCCACCGCCTGCTGTCCTGGCAGGGCGAGCTGCAGGAAGGTGGTCGGGTTCCAGGTCTTGCATTCCAGCAGCAATTCCGAACGCAGCATCTGCAAGATCATTTCCGAGCGGGCCGATCCGCCGCTGACGTAACAGTGGGTTACCGGGCGGTCCTGCTGGTGTTCAAAAAAATCAAGCGAGGCACGGATTTCGCGGCCCAGCGGGAAGACTTGCATCTGGAGGACGGCTTCCACTTCCGGGGCCATGCCAATCTTGATGCCGTCCGCCTCGGCGTAGTTGATGTTCATGGCTTCCGCGAGGCCGGCGGTCATCTGGTCGCCGCCGATGTTCACCACCCGGCTCAGCCCCATTTCACCGTGATCTAAAACACAAACCGACGTGTGTTTGAAACCAATGTCCACCAAGGCGACGGTTTCTTTGGTGAAAATTTCCGGCAGCGCCTGCTCAAAAGCGTTCATCGGCCCGATCAACCCCGGAAGCAGAAAATCCGCCGTGAGTCCGGCCTGATTGATGGCCTGCATGTAATCGTTGACCAATTGCTGCTTGGCTGCCGCTGCCAGCACTTTGAATTTTGGCACGCTGCCGCCCGCGCGCCCCGCCTCGGCGCCCTTGGCTTGGGGGAATTGGCGCGGGGGAATGATGTAGCAGTCGAAGACATGGTTCGGAAGGTCTTGCTGCAGGAAACCTTTGTGGTTGACCTTGAGCAACTGCCGCATTTCGTCCACGGGGATTTGGGGCATCTCGATCTGCCGCACCAGCGCATCCTCCAGCCCCAAGGCCACGGTCACAAACTTGGTGGTGTTCCCCAGCGTTTGCGCCACCAATCGCAAATGGTCAGACAATTGGTCCGGGGAGATCTTTTTCTCGAAGAGGGGCGCATCCAGCAGCGCGTAACGGGTTAGGGCAAGAATTTCGCCCCGGCGTTCCAGCAACACGGCCTTGGTGGTTCGACGCCCCAAATCAACCGCGATCATTTGGGCGCGTTTTCTCCTGGATCCTCCGTTTAGGAATGGCAGCGTTAATCCCATGAGCTTTTTATAGCGGTGTTTGTTCTTTAAATGCAAGTGTCATTTTGCACTTTGTTATGGCCTAGGATTTTACCCCTTCTAGCACTTGTCAGGCCAAATTGTTAATTGATGGAGTTGGACCGATCGGCGGCGGGTCAGTTATGCGCCGGGGTGTAGGTCACGGTATTGGGCGGTGGCGTGCCCCAGCCAAAGCGGATGGGCACAAGGGCAACCGGGATGCCGGGCGGCACCTTGGCCGGGTTGAGAAAATTCAAATCAAAACTGTAATGCCGGGTGGGGGGGTTGTAGTAGGGATTCGCCGGGGCCGGGCTAAATCCGGCCGGGTTGCGGAACTGATTGGTGGCCATTTGGCTATTCCAGAGGCGCAGAATGGAGGTGTTGAGCCAGAGGTTTTTACTGCTCCAATCTTCCAGCAGCCGGGGCAAATTATGGACGCCGCCGCTGAAGGTGGTGTCGCTCGTGCCAGTGGAGGCCACCGTGCCGGTGATGATGGCGGCGTTGATGGTGGTGTCGGCCGCGTCGAAGGTGGTGCTGGATTGCGAATAGGTGCTGAAACCCTGACTGTCCACCCAGTTCGACGAAAGCACGGTCAGAGCATCGGACAACAGGGCGGCGGGAAAAGTGTTGGCCGTGTTGGTGGTGCTGATGGCCGTGGCGCCGTTGGTGCTCGTTTTGACGTTGTAGTTACCCCAAACGTAGAGCGGATTGGGGGTGACCACGCTGAAGCCCATGCCGTTATTGCCGGGGATCAGGTCGCCGTTCTTCAAGCGAACCGCGGGCAACTGCTTGGCGTTGGCGGCGCGCCGGTCCGCGACAAAGAGGATGGTGGGGTAAATCCCCGAACTGGCCGGCAGCTTGTTTTGCACCGTGGCGTTGGTTTGCACCCAGCTGGCGAATCTTCCCACATCAATTTGAGTGAACAGGTTGGTGTCTTTTTCACGCTGGTCGTAAGTGATGTTGGTCAGGCTCAAAAACGGCAAGTTGGTGCTCAAAAAACTAGTCGAAGCGTTGGTGTAATACAAAACCACGGGGGTGGGGTCGTCGCCGGGCACCTGGCCATTGACGCTGTTTTGGAGCACCAGTTTTACAGTTGGATTAGTGTAGGTGCCGCTTCCCGTTGGCGCGTTGGTCACGGTCAGCACCATTTGCGCCTTGTTGTAAAGGCGCTCCTTTCCGGTGGTGGACGTCGGGTCTTCCGTGCCGGGCGGAATATCAATCAAGAAGTGCGAGTTGGTCATATTCAGCGAGACCGTAACGCTGCCGACATTGGTGGTGTAATCATCATTAAAGGTGGTGTTCCAGGGGCTGAATTGTCCGGATCCCAGTCCATCTACTTGGGGGGCGGTCAAAGTGCCCGTGCAATCAACGGGATTATTAAAGAGCAGGGAGGCAGTGGTGCCGACATAAATGTTACCATTCGCGTGAACGCGGCCATTCACAATCATGGTGGCGCACTGGGTGAATTCCAGCAGGCCGTTGTAGAAAATGGCCCAAGTGGTCAGCGGCACCATGGCCAGCAGCACATCTTCCTGAGCGGTGCCCACCACATTGTATTGAGAATTGCTTAAGGTCACATTGGAGACGATGCGATAGACCGGGGAGTTGGCGGCGAACAGGCCCGCGTAGGCGGAGGGCAGGGGCCCATTATAGTTGGTGGAATAAGCCACATAGGTCCTCCCGCTATGACCAAGTCCATCGGAAAACACAAAATCCTTCCAGAAGGAATTTTCCGTGGCCAGGGGGATGTTCACCGCATAGGCTGACAGATTGCTGTTCACCGCCCCGATGCCTTGATAGGCAAAATGATAAGCCATCTGGGCAAAAGCCTTCTCCACCGCCGCCTCGGCGGCGTTGGCACAGACATTGTAATCGTTATTGCGCTGGTTGAGGAGGGCAACGGTGTGTCCCCGATACATGACGCCGGCGAGGATGAGGATGCTCACCCCAGCCATAATCAAGACGAGAAGCAGGGCGAATCCAACGCGGCGGGAGGGGGGTGATTGTGGGATAATCATGGGTTTGTGTCCTTTATTCGGGCAGATGCGGCGCGATAATGTAGTCCAAACGGTAATAGTCGAAGAGGCAGTTGGAGCCGACCTGAGTCAACGGATACTGGAACTGCTTAAATTGCAACGTGGTGTGGATAACGCTCTTATACGGTGTTTTGCTGGTGGCCGTATTGGTGGCCGTGACGCCCGCGAAATCCTCGGCGGTGAAATAGAGGGTATCGATCAAATTTGAGGCCATTACCACGGGCGCCGAGAGGGAGCTATCCGTGGCGCGCAACAATTTGCCATTGCTGTTGGTCGCATCGGTCAAATCAAAATAGTAACGAATGTAACTGCTGCCATTGGTTGTCTGGTAAAGTTGCAAGGCATTGCCCCGCACCAAACCGTTGGTGATTTTGACGAAAGTCTGGCTGGATAGGTTCCCGATTAGCCACATCTTGGAACCGCGGATATCTTCCGGCATCTTGCTGAGGGTCCGCCGGGAGGAATCGCTGGCTCCAGCCTTGCTCTCGATCAGCTGGTTTTGGCGCATCCCTACCAAATGCGCACTCATGAGGGCCATCACCACCATCACCATGATGGACATGGCAAACATGGCCTCAATCAAGGTATGGCCGGTCTGGTTCCGAAAAGGAACGAGTCGGTCATGGGGTTGTGATTGGACAATGCTCATAGGCTTGGCGCTTGCTTAAGGAACGGGTGTTTCCGGGACGGCCCCCAATGATTCAGGATCCCGGTTGTCTGGCGCTATGTAAGTGCAGATGGAATTGGTGAAAAAACGCTGATTGTAATTGCCCCAGCCGGTAAAACGCCAAACGGTATCCACCCGCACCACCTGCACCTCGTTCGTGTATCCAGTTGCTATATTAAGCCTTTGGATTGTGACATAATTGGTTGCAATAACGTAGTTTGTGCCCTTGTAAGGCAGATCCAATAGATTGGTGGTATAGCCACTGTAAGTCAGTGTGGTACTATTCCAGGATTGGGACAGAAGTGGCATGTTGGTCAATTCATTCTTTCCGATGGAAGTGTCCCAAGTTGCAGACCTTGCTTTTTCCAGTGTCTGAATTCCCAATGATTGCGCCGCCAGCGAATAGCCGGTCCACTCCACTCGCAAGCCAGTGGCAAGGTAGCCGTTGATGATACTGCCAAAAACCAAGGCCACAATGACCACCGAAATCAATACTTCCCAGAAAGTTAGGATAAATGCATCCTCCCGACGGGAGCGTTTCTTTCCCCCGGCTGCGGGTGGACTGAATTCCTGGCACTGTTTTGGTTGTCTGAATGGTAACAGCATAAAAACCGGTTAACCCTTCTTTTCAAAGGGACAATAGCAGGGATCATGCCTAATGCAAATCGAAATCAATTTTGCCCGCAAACCGGAGTTTCTTTTACAAGCGTCATGGATTAAAATCAAACTGCCTAATTTTGCAACTTTTCCGCTGGCCTGCATTGTGTCAATGTTTTCGGGTGCCCAGTGTCTTGCCCTGTCCAGAAAAGTGTTTTTCGGGTGAGCTAGGCGCGCGCGCCCATTCCGAACTGCCATTTTGTTGTCTCCCCAACAACATGTTTTTCCCGATAATGAATCGCGGTTGAAAGCCTCAAGCGGAACGGCCCCGGCATCGGCCGCGGGCGTTTTATTGGTCTGCCCCGGCGCCAAGTGGCCCGGCCAAATTACGGCTTCGGCGGCTGGAGCCGGCGGATTTTCTCCTTCAGCACGCGGAAGGCCGGATTTGCCCGGAGTTTTTTTAAATCGGGATCTTTCGCCAGCCAATTGAAATCGCGATAGCCCAGCCGGAGGGCCTGATCCAGCGCTTCCAGGGCGCGGTCCAGTTCCCCGGTGAGCGAATAGCTGCAGGCGAGATTGTAAAACACCAGCGGATTCTTGGGCTCCAGCCGGGCCAGCCGCTCGTCCACCTCCAGCCCCTCGGTGAAGCGCCCCCGCTGGGTGTAGTGATCGCCCAAAAGCTGCAGCGCATCCACATAATTGGGATCGCGCCGGACCAGCCCCTCGATGAACTGGATCTTCGTATCCAGATCGCGCTGCTGCGGGCTGCTCAATTTTTTGGGGCGGTTCTTGGCGGGCATAAAGCTGCGGATTTTTCCCGACGAAGCCGGGCAAGTCAAGCCGGCGATCGCGCGCTGGCTTAAGCCGAGAAACTGGAAAATTTCCTTGGCGGGCTTGGTGGCTTGGTGGTTAAACTTGCGCATGGAAAATCCCGACCAATTGCGCGAACTCTTTCGGATGCAAAAAGCCCTCAACGAGCGCATCGGCGTGAAAACCGACGGCATGACCGAGGAGGAAAAAACCAAGTGGCTGCTCAATTACACCCGCGCCATGCAGCAGGAAATGGCCGAGCTCACCGACAGCGTGCCGTGGAAATGGTGGGCCAAGTATCAGAAATTTGACGAGCAGAACGCCCGCGTCGAGGTCGTGGACCTGTTCCATTTCCTCATCAGCATGGCGCAAGTGCTCGGCCTGAGCGCGGACGACGTCTTTGCCGCCTACGTCAAAAAGAACGCGGTCAATTTCCAGCGCCAGGACAGCGGCTATACGACTAAAGACCACGACGATTCCAAACACATTTAAAAAGCCGGGGCAGCCGCGTGGGTGACAACGCGAAGGTTTTGGCGGCGGCGGCGGTTTTCCGCGCCTTCCCAGGCGCGGCTACGGGGACGGCGCCGGAAATATATCTCGGCAAACGGCAAAAAATCCCTACGCTTGCTCCCATCAAATCTTTGTGAGCGACAAATCCAAAGCCCAAATCAAGAACCTGAACCCCTCCGTCCCGCCGCGCTGGCGCAAGGAGGTCCAGAGCATCCTCATCACTGACGAGCAGCTCGCCCGGCGCATCAAAATTCTCGCGCGGGAAATTGAAAAGGATTTTCGCGGACGCGAAATGGTGGTCGTTTCGCTGCTCAACGGCACGGTGATGTTTCTCGCGGATTTGATCCGGCATCTGAACCTGCCGCTGCGGCTGGATTTCATGGGCGTTTCCAGCTACGGCCTCGGCACGGAATCCGGCGACCTGGTTTTCACCAAGGAGCTGCGCCTCGATGTGCGCGGCCGCGACGTGCTGCTGGTGGACGACATTCTCGACACCGGCAAAACCATGAGCCGCGTCCTGCCGAAGCTCAAGGCGCTCAAGCCGCGCCGCATCAAGACGTGCGTGCTGCTCGACAAGCCGGAGCGCCGCACCTACAACGTCGAGGCGGACTACGTGGGCTTTTGGATTCCCGATTTCTTCGTGATCGGCTACGGCCTGGATTTTGCCGAGCGCTACCGCAATTTGCCGTTCGTCGGCGTGCTGCATCCGCACATCTACAAGGAAGTCTCGAAGCAGGTCATCAAGAAGTAATGGGAACGCCGGGCACCGTCCCGGCATCGCACGATATCAAT
>CAIMLG010000105.1 GCA_903842235.1 uncultured Verrucomicrobia subdivision 3 bacterium | reverse complement strand
TGACCAATCCGTTTTATGTCGTTCCAGTGGCGAAGAGCAAGAGCCGCAAGGAACAACCGCGCCCGCTGCATCACGAACTGGTGAGGGAATTGCAGGCGATGAAATCCGCCGGAAAAGTGACGCAGGATACTTTGGTGTTTCCCGAACAAGTTCCAGCGATGAAAGTGATCCGCGCTGACTTCAAGACCGCAGGCATTCCGCTGGTGGACGAACGCGGGCATCGGGTGGACTTCCATGCTTTGCGAATGACCTACATCACGCGCCTGCAACGGGCGGGCGTTTCGCCGCGTGAAGCGATGGAATTGGCGCGTCACAGCGATATGCGCCTGACGATGAAAACCTACACAGACGCGGCGCAACTACCCTTGGCGGCAACCGTCCGGGGACTTCCTGCGTTTGATGACTCACACATAGACTCACAAACTTTAGTCGCCGACGGTCCTGCGGTGTCACCTGCCGTCACCGGTTTGAAGTCCATAAAAGTAGGTGAAACCATTGGAAAAATTGATGAAAGTCATGGCTTGACTCCGGCTGTCGCAATCTGTCACTCTGAACAAACAAACGGTGATTGGGGGTTCGAATCCCCCTCTCTCCGCCACCTTTCCTTAGCGATTCTGCGGCTCAGGCTCGATTTAGCCCCGCATCAATTCCGATTCGCCAGCAATGCCAATGGATGAGGTTGGGTAATCCAATTTCACCAGCGCCGGATCCAGGCTCCATTGGGCGGCCAGTCGCGACACCTTTTGATAATTGCCTTCCGTGTCCTGAACGGTTGCGGAATCATCGCCGTAGCCGAAAAGTTTTACCTTTGCTGCAACCTCCGGCCGGGTGGCGGCGCCCTGATCCCAGACCGTTTCTCCGGCCCAAGCATAGGCCCGGGTAACGCAGCCATCGTCCAGCCGTGCCCAACTGTGATGCTGCAACCGGCGGCTGGCATAGAAATACTGCACATGGCCCAGCTTGCGGCTGAGCGCGGTGAGAAAGAGAAAGGTGGCATCCACATCATCTGTGGGGTTGGGCAGCCCCAAGCCGGTGACGATGATCCAGCCGTGGACGCGCGGACTGATGAAAAACTCGTGACTTCCAGTAAGCCCTTCGGCCCAGGAACAGGGCGCCGCGTGATTCAACCCCAGCACGCTTTTGACGCACTCCGGCGAAACGGAGCGGATCGCCAGCCAGCAGATTGGGCGGCGGGGGCGGGGGGCGGCCGTGGCCGACAAGGTCTGCGCGTGTGACAGTTGATTTAGCTTCCGTCGCGGGTGTCGATTTACCGCCAGCGCCCAGCCGAAGACGATGAACCCGCTGGCAAATACCAGACCGGTTAACCCGAGGAGCAATCCGGTGGTGAAGTCGTTTAGATCCACGCTTCGACATTACGCCAGCCTCGCCGCAGTTCAACCAAAAATCAGCACAAACTTTCCATCAACCAGCCGAGATACTTTGGGTTGCCCGCGCTCAGGGGCAAGGCCACAAACTCCGGCGTCTCGTAGGGATGCTGGGCGATGATTAGTGTCTCCAGCGCCGTCAGTCGGGTCTTCCGGGTTTTCATGACGATCAGCACCTCCGCGCTGGATTCCAGCTTACCCCGCCACCAGTAATGCGATTCGATCTTGGGGATCAGGTTGGCGCAGGCGATGAGATTGGCCGACAACGCCGCCCGGGCCAGCTTGCGGGCCGTTTTCAAATCCGGGGCGGTGACGAAGACGAAGGCGAACGGGGCGGCGGATTTCATGGGGAAATCACTTCAGCAGCGCCTCGGCGTGTTGGCGCGCCGCGTCGCTCTGGCCACCGAGCATCCGCGCGAGTTCGGTGACCCGTTCCTGGCGGTTCAATAACGCCATTTCGGAAATCGTCCGCCCATTTTTCACCACCTTGGTCACGACATAATGCGCATCCGCCGGCGCGGCGACCTGCGGCAGGTGCGTGATGCAAAACACCTGCCGCTTGGCGGCAATCTGTTTCATCTTTTCGCCGACGGCGTTGGCGGTTTCGCCGCCGACATTCGCATCCACTTCGTCGAAGACGAGCACGGGAATTTCATCCTGCGCGGCCAGCACGGTCTTGAGCGCCAACATCACCCGGGCCATTTCGCCCGAAGACGCAATGGCGCGCAGGGGCTTGGCCGGCTCGCCCGGATTGGGCGCGAACTGGAATTCAATGGTGTCCACGCCGAAACTGCTCGGCCCGGCGGCAGGAGCGAGCGCCACATCAAACTTGCTTTGCTTGAAGCCTAGGGCGTCGAGCTGTTGGCCGACGGCTTTGGTCAGCGGCGAAATCACCTTTTGGCGGGCGGCGGAAAGTTTTTTGCCAGCGCTGGCGATTTCCGCCGCCAGTTTTTCCTGCGCGGCATTAAGGCGCGCGAGTTCGGCATCGCGGGATTCCAATGCGAGAAGCTTTTGTTTTGCCTCGTCACCAAAGGCGATCACTTCGGCGAGCGAACCGCCGTATTTGCGTTTCAGACTTTGCAGCAGGTTCACCCGCTCCTCCAGTTCCGCCAGCCGTGCGGGGTCCACATCTACCTTGTCCGCGTAATGCGACAGCGCCGATTGCAGGTCGCGCAAGGTCTCGCCCGCCTGCGCATGCAGTTCGACAAGATTGGCCGTGCTGGCATCCACGCGGTGCAGTTCGGCGAGCCCGCGGCCAATGGCTCCGGCCTGGGTGAGCAGGGAATTTTCGCTTTCGCTCAAGGCGTCCAGTGCAGCCTGGCTCAATTGCAGCAGCTTGGCCGCATTGCTGGCGCGGATGAACTCGGCCTCCACGGTTGGCTCCTCCTCCGGTTGCAAGCGCGCGCCGGTGATTTCCTGAACTTGAAAGCGGAGCAGGTCCAGTTGCTGCGCATACGTTTTTGCATCCACGATGAGCGCGGACTTCGCCTCCGCCAAAGCGTGCTGGCGGCGGATCAGTTCGCCGAACGCTACGCGCTCCGGCTCCAAGCCGCCGAAGGCATCCAGAATGGCCAGTTGCTTGGCCGGATGCAGCAGCGACTGGTGATCGTGCGGGCCGTGCATGTCCACCAGCGATTCGCCAAGGGCGGCCAGCGTGGCCAGCGTGGCGGGCGAGCCGTTGATGAACTGCCGATTCGTGCCGGCAGTCGTGAAGGCGCGCTTGAGCACCAAATGATTTTGCTCGCAGGGCTCCAGGCCGTTTTCTTCCAGAAACCTTTTCAGCGGCAGGCGGAGCGCTTTCACATCAAAAACCGCTTCCACCGCGCAGCTTTCCTCGCCGCTGCGGATGAGCGTGCGATCGGCGCGGTCGCCGAGCACCAGGTTGAGCGCGCCAAGGATGATGGACTTGCCCGCGCCGGTCTCGCCGGTGATGACGTTGCAGCCGGGCTGGAATTCCAGCGTGAGGTCGCTCACCAGGGCGAGGTTTTTGATGCGCAGCGTGGTCAACATGGCTAAATAATGAGCCACAGCTAAACACAGATTAACGCAGATTCAAAAAACAAAATTTTACGCCAAGTCGCCAAGCCAAGGTAACGAAACTCAGAACTTGAGATTTTTTGCGCCATATCCGGCGTCTTAGCGCGGACGATGCATTTTAATTCGCCGAATTTCATGGTTTTGCTACCTTGGCGGCATGGCGTTTGAATTCACCTTTCTCGGCAGCGGCACTTCGCAAGGCGTGCCGCTCATTGGCGTGGATTATGCCCCGGAGTTTCTGGCCAATCCCAAGAACTGGCGCACGCGGCCGGCGATTTACGTGGCCACGGAGCAGGTCAAGCTGGTGGTGGACACGCCGCCGGAATTCCGCATGCAATGCCTGCGCGAAAAGATCAAGCACTTGGACGCGGTGCTGGTGACGCACGCCCACGCCGACCACATCCTCGGCATGGACGACTGCCGGCGGTTCTGCGATCTGCGCGGCGACACGACGCTGCCCATCTACGCGAGCGAGGAAACGATGGTGCATTTGCGGCGCGTGTTTGTTTATGCGTTTCACCAAGGCCCGTGGCCGAAAGGGTATTTCAAGCCGGAGGAACGCGTTATCGCGGGACCGTTTGAAATTGGCGACTTGAAAATCACGCCGCTGGATTTGCCGCACGGGCGGATGACCACGACGGGTTTTCTTTTTGAACAGGCCGGCAAGAAGCGGCTGGCGTATTTGAGCGATTGCAAGGAAATCCCCGAGGCGGCGATGGAAGCCGTGCGCGGCGTGGAGGTCGCGGTGCTGGACGCGCTGCGGTTCAAGCCGCACCCGACGCACATGTGTCTCGATGAGGCGCTCACGGCGGCCCGGCGCATCGGCGCCGCGCGGACGTATTTCACGCATTTGACCCACGATTATGATCACGACAAGGCGCAGACGGAACTGCCGACGGGCGTGACGCTGGCGTGGGACGGATTGAAAGTCACGGCTGAGGCATGAAAACCCAATTCATAATGCTGTTTGTCAGTCTTCTCCTGACAGTCGTCCCACCTGCCGTAGCAACGGGCGAAACGGCGTTTAAGCCTTCCAACCCGCCGGAACTCAAGCCGCTCGCCGGGCGCGATCCGCCGGCGTATCGCGCGTCCCAGTTGTTTCAGCATGGCGTGAATCTGGGAAATTATCTGGAAGTGCCGCCGGGCCAAAAGTGGGGCGTGACCGTGGCGGCGGATGAGTTTGCCGCGATGAAGCGCGAAGGCTTCGACCATGTGCGCGTGCCGGTGGGCTGGCATCATTACGCGCGGAAGGCGCCGGAGTTCCTGCTTGCCCCGGAGATTTTTGCGCGGGTGGATTTTGCGGTGACCAATGCGCTGGGGAACGGGCTGGCAGTGCTGATCAACATTCATCATTTTGACGAGCTGGATGCGAATCCCGCCGGCACGACGACCGAATTTCTCAAAATCTGGGCGCAGATCGCGGCGCATTACCGGCAATTTCCCCAGCCCCTCGCCTTCGAGTTGGACAACGAGCCGCACGGTCAGGCGACGACGGCAGTGATGAATCCGATTTACGCGCGAGCCATCGCGGAGATTCGGCGGACAAATCCGCACCGGACCATTTTCGTGGAACCGGGCGGCTGGGGCAGCATCGATGAATTAAAGCGGTTGGTGCTGCCGCCGGATGACAACGTGATTGTCTCGGTGCATTGTTACGATCCGTTTTTGTTCACGCATCAGGGCGCGAACTGGACGAGCGGCATGACGCCCGTGACCGGCATCGGGTTTCCCGGTCCGCCGGCCCAACCGCTGGTGCCGGACCCGAAGTTGAAACTGCAACCGTGGGTGAAGGATTGGATTCAGCAATACAATACCCTGCCGGTGGCGCAGAATCCCGGCAGTCCGGTGGCGTTTGCCGACAAGCTGAAGCAGGTGCGGGCTTGGTCGGATTATTATGGGCGACCGGTGCATCTGGGCGAGTTTGGCGCCTATACCAAGGCGGACGCGCCGTCGCGACTGAATTTCTATTCGGCCATGAGGCACACGGCGGAAACGAATCAACTGGGCTGGTGCATCTGGGATTGGAGCGCCGGTTTCCGCTACTGGGACGCTGCGGAAGATCGCGCCGTGCCGGGAATGCACGCCGCATTATTCGGCCCTTAAATTGAACTGGTAACCTCCCCAGACGCTCCAATCATCCTATGAATTTGCTCCGAACAATTTTGCCGGTCGGCGCGCTGTTGCTGGCCCGGCTGCTGGCGCGCGCCGGCGGCGATGAGGTGGTGGTGGTTTACAATTCGGCCCTGCCGGAATCCAAAACGGTGGCGGAGCATTACGCGGCGGCGCGGGCGGTGCCGGCCCGGCAGGTCTTTGGGTTTGAACTGACGACCAACGAGGTCATGACGCGCGCCGACTTCACAGACTTGCTGCAAAAGCCGCTGGCGAAGAAGCTGGAAGCGGCGGGTATTTGGAAGTTCGGCCCGGTGAAGGTTTATGACCCCAACCATGTGGTGGTGCGGGAGGATCTACGGGTGGTTGCCACCAAAATCCGTTACGCGGTTTTATGCTACGGCGTGCCGGTGAAAATCGCGCCAGCATCTTTGGTGGAGGAGATTGCGGAAAAAATCACGCGGGGCGAATTCCGCCGCAACGAAGCCGCCGTGGATTCAGAGCTCACCTGGCTGCCGCTGGTGAAAATGGAGGTGCCGCTGACCGGCCCGCTGCCCAACCCGCTCTATGCCATTACCAATGCCACTTTGCTGAATCCCACCAACGGCCTTCTGCTCGTGGCCCGGCTGGACGGCCCGACGGCCGCCATTGCCACCGCGCTCGTGGACAAGGCCATGGCGGCCGAGCGCAACGGGTTTTGGGGCCGCGCCTATTTCGACGCCCGCGGCTTGAGCCGGAGCGACACCAATTATTTTCTGGGCGATGAATGGATGCTGGGCGGCGCGGAAATTTGCCGCCAACTCGGCTTTGAAACCGAGCTCGACACCAATGCCGCAACGCTGCCGGCCGGGTATCCGCTGAGCCACGTGGCCATTTATGCCGGCTGGTATGCCGGCGAGGCCAACGGCCCCTTCGCCCAGCCGTCCGTGGAGTTCATGCCCGGCGCGTTTGCGTATCACCTGCATTCCTTCAGCGCCGATATTTTGCGGAGCCCCACGCACAACTGGTGCGGCCCGCTGCTGGCCAAAGGCGCGACCTGCACGATGGGCTGCGTCTATGAACCCTACCTCCAGTTCACGCCCAACCTCGCCTATTTCCTGCAAGCCCTCGGCAATGGTTACACCTTTGGCGAAGCGGCCTGGGCCTCGCAAATCGCCTTGTCCTGGCAGAATACCGTCATCGGCGATCCGCTCTATCAGCCGTTTAAGAAAACCCCGCCGGATTTGCACGCGCAATTGGCGCGGACCAAAAATCCGTTGATTGAATGGTCGTTTGACCGGCTGATTTGCCTGGATCTTGCCCGGGGCGTGCGCGCGCCGCAACTGGTGACGTTCTTGAATCAAATTCCGCAGACCGCGCAAAGCGCCGTGCTCACGGAAAAACTGGCCGGCCTTTACGCCGCGCTGGGCAAGCCGAGTTCGGCCATTGCCACGTGGCAGGCGGCGCTCCGCCTGAACCCCTCACCGCAGCAGCGCCTGCGCTTGCGCCTGCTGCTGGGCGAAAAACTGGCGGAGCAGGGGCGGCCAGCGGAGGCAGCCGAAAATTACCGGCAGTTATTGAAGGAGGACCCTCATTATGCTGACCGGCTTCAGATCGAAGCCAAGGCGCTGGCGTTGGAGCAACCGCCGGCGCCCGAAAAGAAATAGTTTCCATGGCTATTTTTTTTGATACCCACGCCCATCTGGATTATCCCGAATACGCCAGGGACTTTGCGGAGGTGCTGGCCCGCGCCGAAGCGGCCGGCATTGCCAAAATCATTTCCATCGGCACGAGCCTGGATAGCAGCCGCCGCGCGGTGGCGCTGGCCGAAAAGCATCCCGCCATTTATGCCGCCGTGGGCTGGCATCCGAGCGATGCCTTGCAAGCCCCGGCGGATTTGCGCCCGGCGCTCCGCGAGTTGGCGTGGCATCCCAAGGTGGTGGCCATCGGCGAAATCGGGCTGGATTATTATCGCCTGCCCAGCGCGCAAGGCGGCAGCGCGGCGGACGATGCGCGCTACAAACAGCGGCAGGCGGAAATTTTCCAGCAGCAGCTCGAAGTCGCCGCCGAAGCCGGCCTGAACTGCGTCATTCACCAGCGCGCCTCGTTCGACGATACGCTCGCGCAGCTCAAAAACTTTCCCGGGACAGTGCGCGGCGTGTTCCACTGCTTTGGCGAGAGCGTGGCGCGGCTGAAACAGATTTTGGACTTGGGCGCGCTGGTCAGCTACACCGGCATTGTCACCTTCAAAAACGGCCAGAACATCCGGGACGCCGTGGCCGCCACGCCGCTGGGCCAGTTCATGCTGGAGACGGATTGCCCGTATCTCGCGCCGGTGCCGTATCGGGGTAAGCGCGGCGAACCGGCGTTCGTGAAGGAAATCTCCGAAACCATCGCGCAGGTGAAATTGTGCTCGCTCGATGAATTGAGCGCGGCGACGTGCGCCACGGCGAAGGAATTCTTCCCGAAGCTGGGTTAATCCAGATTGAAGCCAATTACTGCGCCGCCGGAATCAGCCGGTAAAACCGGCTGGGGCTGGCGGGATAGTCATTCCAGTAGGTGCAGACGGTGCCATCGTTGGTGGCGGTGAAAAGATCTTTCCACGTCTGCAGGTTGGTGGAAGTTTGCAGGGTGAACCGGTCGCCGAAGGTGCCGCTGGGATTCCATTCAAAACGGGTCGTCTGGTCATTGGGCGACGTTCCCAGCGTCAACCACATGCGCACCGTCAGCGGGTTTGCGCCGGTTGGTGGCATGGGATAAAGGACCGGCGCATTGGTGGATGCGTCGAAGGAAGCCCAAAGCAAGACTCCGCCTAAGCCATTTTCATCCTGTGATTGAGGACCGGACGTGTAATATCGAAACCCCAACTTGTTGAAAGTAATCTGGACCGGCGGGGGAATGATCCCCGGGCCGGCGCCGTTGGTGTTTCCGTTTGCTTGGGCGTGGTTGATCCAATTGGTGGTGCCGGTTCTCCAAAAATAGGGGATAAACCATCTTGATGGGTTGAGATCGTTGCCAAGGTCCGCTACGGAAAAGAGAAAATCCGGCTGGCAGATGACCCGCTGAACCGGTTGTTGGCAGGTCAGACCGTTGGTGATGTAGGTGTCGGTATATTGGTTGGTCATCGGGAGGAAGGTGCCGGGCGACAGCCCTGCCGAGTGCGGAAGGAACGTGATTTTGTCCACGCCCGGACGCCAGGCCCCGTTCACCAAGGCGTTGGTGCCGATTCCTTGAACGTCTGGCAGCAGGGTTTCGTAGCTGACGGTGTTGGTGGAAAGCAGATAGCGCAAGCCGCCGACATCATCGTAGGTCAGGCCGGTAAAACAATACCCATAGCTTAAGCCCCTTGCCGTGGTGAAAGCTGCGATGGCCGAGAATGAAGGGCCCAGGAAATCAGCCGCATATGGGATCACCTGATGATTATTTATGCGATCGTAAAGCAAGGCATTATACAGCGCGGCGTTTACGTATGGGGTGGCGGCGAGGTTATCAGGATCAAAATTCCGCATCACGATGTAATCGGGAATGGCCCAATCCAGCCAGCAGGATTCTGGAAGATAGATTAAATTTGTTGGGTATCCATAAAGCTCCCGCGTGGCTTTGATTCGGGCAGAGTCCCATTGTTTTATAGCGTAAATATAACGCTCGGGTTGGGTCAACCCGAGGTGTTCCAAAAGCAGCGAAATGGTTTGGGACTTTAAGTCGGTCAGGCCCTGAGCTTGGGCGGTGGTGTTCAAATTAATGGTATCAAATGGAAAACTCGTCAGCGCGAGGCTCGAAGCTGGCGGCAGTTCATTCAACATCTGAATGGCGCTTTCCACCGCCGCCACGCCGTTGGTGCCAAAATAATCGAGGACGGAGGCGTCAAAGCCGTAAGTGATCACCGGCACATTCCACCGGTAGCCGCTGCCCAGATCCATCGGCCCGCCAATATCGCCGGTCCACAGCACCCCGTTGGTGGACTGCATCCACGGTTCCGGTGGCCCCAGCAAAGCAAAGGCTGGCTGGTCAACGTCGAGACGAGCAGACAGACCGCGCCCAAGCCACCCCTGATTCCATTGAAGTTCATTTTCATCCGGATGTGCGGGTGATTCTGATTTCAATTGGGGCACGGGTCAAGCGCCGGAATGCTAACGCGGTTAGGCGGCGCGGCGGATCGCGGATTCAGCGCGTCAGTTCGAAGGCGGCTGGTTCGCCGGCGGCGGAGTCGGCGGCAATCCAGAGCTGGTATTTGCCCGCTTCCACCAGCCACTGACCGCGGGCGTCGAAGTAGCCGAGTTCTTGCGCGGGCAGTTCAAACTGCACCGCGCGTTTTTCGCCCGGCAGCAAGGTGATTTTCTGAAAGCCCTTCAACTCGCGCACCGGCCGCGGCCCGGCGGTGGCCGCCAGTGCTCGGAGATAAAGCTCCGCCACGGCGGTGCCGGCGCGTTTGCCGGTATTGGTGATTTCGACGTGGGCGGTGACGGTGCCGGTCGCGGGCACCCGGTTGGTGTTGAGGATTACTTTGCCAAATTCAAACGTGGTGTAGGCCAGCCCAAAGCCGAACGGATAGAGCGGAGTGGTGGGGCTGTCGGCGTAGTTGCCCTTGTAATCGCCAAAGCCGGGCCGGCCGGTGTTGAAATGGTTGTAGTGAAACGGCACCTGGCCGACGCTGCGCGGGAAGGTGGTGGTCAACCGGCCCGCCGGCGCAACCTCGCCCAACAGCACATCAGCCACGCCGAGACCGCCTTGAATGCCGGGATGCCAGGCTTCCAAGATGGCCGCCGCCTTTTCTTGCAACTGGGGAATGGCGAGCGGGCGACCGTTGAATAAAACCACGATGACCGGTTTGCCGGTCGCGGCGACGGCTTCAAACAGCTCGAGTTGCCGGCCGGGCAGGCCGAGTTCCGTGCGGCTGGCGTCTTCGCCGCTCCATTCGCGGGGTTCGCCGAGGGCCAGCAGAATCACGTTGGCCGCCTGCGCCACGGCCACCGCTTCGGCAATTTCATGGCTGCCGGTCGGCGGTTCCTGCACCAGCGAGAAATCCAGGTGATGGCGGACTTTGCCGGCATCAATCATGCGGCAGCCGCGCCGGATGATCAGTTCCGCCCCGGCGGGCAGTTGGGCGCGGATGCCATCGGCTAGGGAAACAATGCTGTTGCTGTGGCCGCGCGAGCTCCAGCAGCCGATGAGTTCCTCCGCGTTGTCGGCGAAGGGGCCGAGCAGCGCGATTTTTCCGGCGCGTTTGGCCAGCGGCAGCGCGACGTTTTCGTTCTTGAGCAGCACGCAGGATTTGGCGGCCGCCGTGCGGGCGAGGGCCAGGGCATCGGGCCGGAGAAACGGCGTGGCGGCTTGCGTTTCGTCGGTGAACGGATTTTCAAACAGGCCCTTGGCGAATTTCACCGTCAAGATGCGGGCCACCGCCTGGTTCAAAACGGCCTCGGGAAGGGCGCCCGACTTGATCTGCTGGGCCAGCGTGTCGTGATATGTGGGCGAAACCATTTCCATGTCCACCCCGGCGGTCAGCCCCAGGCGGGCGGCGGCGGCGTTGTCGGCGGCGACGCCATGATCCACCAGTTCGCCGACCGATTCCCAGTCGCTGACAACGAAGCCGGGGAATTGCCATTCGCCCCGCAGGATTTCGGTGAGCGTGTGGTGATGGCCGCTGGCCGGAAATCCGGAAATGCAATTGAACGCGCTCATCACCGTCAGCGCGCCGGCTTTCACGCCGGCTTGGAATTGCGGCAGGTAGAAATTGCGCAGGGTAAACTCGGAAATTTCGGTGGTGTTGTAATCGCGCCCGCCTTCCGCCGCGCCGTAGCCGACGTAATGTTTCAGGCAGGCCACCACCCGGTCCGGCGCGGCGACGTTCGTGCCTTGGAAGCCGCGCACGCTGGCGGCGGCGTTCAGTGTGCCGAGCCACGGATCTTCCCCGAACCCTTCGGCGATGCGGCCCCAGCGCGGGTCGCGGGCCAGATCCACCATCGGAGCGAACGTCCAGTCAATGCCCGCGGCTGCCGCTTCCCGCGCGGCGATGGTCTGGGTTTGTTCGAACAATTCCGGCTCCCACGCGCAAGCCTGTGCCAGCGAGATGGGGAAAATCGTGCGAAAGCCGTGGATGACGTCGTGCGCGAAAATCAGCGGCACGCCGAGCCGGCTGGCTTCGATGGCCTCCCGCTGCAATTGGTTGCGCAGCGCCGGGGTTTCAATGTTCTCGCTGCCGCCCAGATACGAACCCACCGTGCCCGCGCGCACCTGCTCGGCGCTTTGGCTGAAATTGGTGGCTTCCGGCAGATATAGCTGCCAGAGCTGGCCGATTTTTTCTTCGAGCGTCAGGCGCGGCAGCAGGTCGGCCACGCGGGCGGCGACTGGCTGGGTCGGGTCTTCGTAAACATTCTTCTCGCCGTCCTTGTTCAGGTCATTCCAGCCGTTGTGATAGAGGGAAAATGCTGCTGCCGATACGGTGGACGCGACGAACAGGCCAAGGAAAATGGGAGCGAATTTCATGCGCCCACTGTGGCGGGAAATGGCGCCGAAAACAATCGCATTTCGCGGGTTCAGGCCGCCGCGCCGACCAGCACCACAAACTCGCCTTTCAAGCTGCGCTTTTGCGCGATGGCGAGCAGTTCTGCGGGTTTGCCGCGCAGGAATTCCTCGAACTTCTTCGTCAATTCCCGCGCCAGCACCAGGTCGCGCTCGGGATAAACTTCGTTCAGTTCGCCCAGCAGTTTCTCGATGCGATAGGGCGATTCGTAGAACACCAGCGTGCCGGGAACGGTTTTGAGAGCTTCCAGTTGGTTGCGCCGCTGGCCGGATTTGTGTGGGAGAAAGCCGACGAAATGAAATTCCTCCGCCGGCAAACCGCTCGCCGTGAGCGCGCCGACCAAGGCGCACGCTCCGACCACTGCCTCCACGCGAAAGCCGGCGGCAATGGCGGCTTTCACCACGCGCTCGCCGGGATCGCTGATGCCGGGGCTGCCGGCATCCGTGACCAGCGCGATTTTCTCGCCGCGCCTGAGGCGCTCGATGATTTCCTCACTGCGCTTGGCCTCGTTGAACTGAAAATAGCTCAGGAGCGGTTTGCTGATGTCAAAGTGTTTGAGCAACTGCCCGGAGCGGCGCGTGTCCTCGGCAGCGACCACGTCGCACTCGCGCAGGACGCGCAGCGCGCGGAGCGTGATGTCCTCCAAGTTGCCAATTGGCGTGGCCACGAGATAAAGCGTGCTGGCGGTGAGCAAGGGTAGTGGGGCGGCGTCCATGCGGAGAATTAAACAGAATTGCGCGCTGAAAGAAAATGGATTCGACAAACGAAAGGTCGAAGCCGATGAATGTTATCGGCCAGTGGATGCCGCCGATCAAACGCCAAAGCGACTGTGGCGTGTGTGAAACTTGAAGGGATCCCTTGGCCGGGAAACAGGTGGTGGGGAAGCGGGCGCTCCGCGCTGCCGGACCCCGGCTAAGGCTCCTTGTAGAATTCCTATGCCTAGATGGAAAAGTTGGATTGAAAGGACGGCACGCGCTCTTACGCGGCGGGGGTGAATGCGGCTTGGAGGAGGTGGGTGACGTGGGTGCGCCAGCTCCAACGCCAGCAAGCGGCTGCTCTCCGGCAACGTCTCCACTCGCGCCACGATCACCGCTTGCTCCGCCAACGCCGGGAGCGGGAGGAATCCCAAAGGGATTCAGGCCATCAGCCCAGGGTTGCGAGGCACGAGCTACCCTGGGAAAACGAATCCACATTTTATCAACCCCAACGGGGTTGTGGCGCATTGTCACGACGGGAAGGCCCAACCCCGTTGGGGTTAGGGAAAATGAAAATCCGCGTGCCCCAGGGTAGCCTCGCAGACTCGGCAACCTTGGGCCGATGGACGAAACGCCGTTGGCGTTTCCATTGGGCGGGGTGAAGGCTTCTTTGAGGACGGCTTGGAGGAGGTGGGTGGCCCCTTGGCTCGGCGCGGCAAATTCTATCGAAGATTGAGAGATGGTGCGCGCAGCAGGTTTGCAACCTGCGTGGAGTTTCGCCAATTCGAACGGGTTTGGCAGCATCGGACGCCCCGCCGAATGCAATTCGGCGATACAGCAGATTGCAACTCTGCGCTACAGTGCCGGGTCGTCCATCCCGCTTGCTTATCAGGAATCCCCTCAGAACTGGTTTAAAAATGTGGCGGCGGGCGTCCCGACGGCCGTAAAGGTCGGCATCTTGCCGTCCGGAAAAACCATTCTCTGGGCGGAAACGCTCCATTTTACCAAGCTGATCGCACGGCGACGCTTTTGCCGCCGGGCGGGACGCGCCAGCTCTACGTCAGCCAAGATGGCCGACGCCACCTTCTTCAGGAATCACCTTCACGCTAAACGCGCGCCAAAACTTCCCGGCAGATAGCTTGCGCCGCGTTCGCCCGGCCCAGGGATTTCGCCAGCTTGCCCATCTCGCCCAATTTCTTGGAGCCGAGCAGTTGCTCGACGCGATAAGGCAGATCTTCGACGCGGTTGGCCTTGGCCGCCGCGCCGTGTTCGAGGAGGAAATCGCTGTTGGCCGCTTCCTGGCCGGGAATGGGATTCAAGATGAACAGCGGCTTGCCAAGCGCGAGCGCCTCGGACGTCGTGAGGCCGCCGGGCTTGGTGATGATGAGGTCGGCCACCGCCATGAGCTCGTGCATGTTCGTCGAGAACCCGAGGACGTGCGTCGGGTGCTTGCGATCCTGCGCAGCCAGCTTGCGGCGCAATTCCTCGTTCCGCCCGGTGACAACGAGCGTCTGGAAGGACGTTGAAGTTTTATCGAGTTCCATCAGGATTTCCGCCACCGGTCCCATGCCGAAACCGCCGCTTAAGACGAGCAAGGTCGGCAGGTCGTCGCGCAGGCCGTATTGTTTGCGGGCGACTTTCGCATCCGGCTTGGACGAGAATTTTGCCGCGATGGGAATGCCGGTGGCCACGATGTTTTCCGGGGCCGCCCCGCGGGCCACCAGCCGGGCCTTGGTCTCTTCCGCCGCCACGCAATATAAGTCCACGCAGGCTTCCATCCACAGTGCGTGCGCCTCGAAATCGGTCACAATGCAGGCGACGAACGGACTCTTGCCATCTGCTTTTTCCCGCATCGGCGTCAGGGTTTCGAGTGGTAGATAATGGGTGCAGAGCACGACGTCCGGATTGAACTGTTTTACATGCTTCGCGAAACGCTGCTTGGAACCGCTGGGGAATTTGCGCTGGAGCAGTTTCATCCGCCGGAGCAGCTTGGGATTGTCCGATTTGGCGAAGACCAAGCCCCAGAGTTCCGGCGCTCGTTCGATGAGCTTGACGTAGCCGTCCAAATAAATCTTCCGATGCAGCGGCGAAAAGAGTTTTAGCAGGTCAATCTTCTCCACGACATCGTCGGGATGCGCCACGCGCCAAGCTTCCTCCAAAGCCGCGCCCGCCGCCAGATGCCCCGCGCCGCACGTCACTGTCGCAATCAAAACTCGCATAGGACGCAGACGCTAGCAAAGCGGGCGCGGCAACGCACGAAATTGTTGGCGGGGCTGGTGGGGCGACCGTGGCTTGACTTGCTCCGGAATTCGGCGTGAAATAAGCCGAATTCGCACCATTACATCAATCCATGAAAACCATCCTGCTTGTCTGTCTCGGCCTGGTCGCCGGGGCGCCAACCCATTTCGCCCAGGAAACCAAGCCGCCCGTTCGGCTGGCGTTGGTGGGTTTGAACCACGATCATGCGCTGGGTTTCCTGCCCCGAGTCACGGGTCGGTGCGACGTGCAATTGGTCGGCATCGTGGAGACTAATCAGGATTTGATCGCGCGCTATACCCAGCGGTATCACCTCGCGACGAATTTATTCTACCCCAGTCTGGATGCGCTGTTTGCCGGGGCGCACCCCCAGGCGGTGGCGACGTTCACTTCCACCTTCGATCATCTGCGCGTGGTGGAAGCCTGCGCCAAACAAGGCGTGGACGTGATGATGGAAAAGCCCCTCGCCGCGAATCTCAAACAGGCCCGGGCCATCGCCGCCGCCGCCCAAAAGAGCGGCATCCAGGTTTTCGTCAATTACGAGACGAGCTGGTATCCCGGCAATCACGCGGCGTTTGCCCTGGTGCATGACGAGCATCAAATCGGCGACATTCGCAAAATGGTTTTTCATCATGGCCATCGCGGGCCCAAGGAGATTGGCTGCTCCACCAATTTTCTCGCCTGGCTCACGGATCCGGTCCTGAACGGCGGCGGCGCGATCAACGATTTTGGCTGTTACGGCGCGGATCTGGCGACGTGGTTCATGGATGGCAAAAAGCCGGTGTCCGTGTTTGCCGTCGCCTCGCAGTTTAAGCCGGACGTGTATCCGAAGGTGGAGGATGACGCCACCATCGTGCTGACATATCCGCAGGCGCAGGTGGTTTTAATGCCATCGTGGAACTGGGCCATGGATCGCAAGGACATGGAAATCTACGGTCAAACCGGCCAGGTGCTGGTGCCGCGCGGGGACGTGGTGCGCGTGCGGACGGCGGCGGTGCCCAAGGAAACCGAGATCGTCCCGCCGGCGCTGACCGGCGTCAACGCCGACCCGGTGGCCTATTTTGCCGCCGTGGTGCGGAAGGAAATCAAGCCCGCCGGCCTTGGTGCCTTGGATGTGAATGTGACCGTGGTGGAAATTCTGGACGCCGCGCACCAGTCGGCGAAGACGGGTAAAGCCATCAAACTCTAGGCCTCCCGCCGGCGGGCGGGCCGAAGCAGCCGGCGGCCCAGCCACAAAATCGTGATGCCCGCGCAGGCCCCGCCAAACCAGTCGCCATGCCGGCGGTAAAACGTCGGCCCGGGTTTTTCGCTCGCGGGCCGCAAGGGAATTTCCACCGTCAGCGCGCCGGCGCCGTGGACATTGCCCGTGGCGTCCGTGAAGATTTCCCGCAAGCGGCCATGGGCATCAATCCAGCCCGTCACGCCGTTGTTGGCGCAGCGGACGAGCGGGCGGCCATTCTCGATGGCGCGGAAGACGGCCGCTGCCGTGTGTTGCCATTGCGCCGCGCTGTCGCCGAACCAGCCGTCGTTCGTGAGGTCGATCAGGAAATCCGTGTCGTCCTCCGTCGCCGCGCGCACGGTGCCGGCAAATACATCCTCAAAGCAGATGAGCGGGGCGAAGCTCACCGGGGGCAGTTGGGAGTCCGCTGCCGGCGCGGCGTTGGTGAATTCCATCCGCGGTTCGCGGGGCGGCTCGCCCCGCCGCGTCATCTCAAATCGTCCCGGCCGGTCGCCCGGCGTCCAGCCGCCTTCGATGGGTGTGAGCCATTTCAGAAATGGCAGCCAGCGCGTGAGCGGCACGTATTCGCCGAAGATGACGAGCTGGCGTTTGTGGTAAATGTCCGCCAATTGACCGTCGGGATTCATCAGCAGCGCGGAATTAAACCAGTTCGTTGCGGTCGGGCTCACCTTCACATCGTCGCCGTTGAAGAGAATCCACACGCGGTTCGACTGTGCAAACTGGACCACGCTGCGATAGGTGGCGGCATCCAGCCCCGGCACGGCGGATTCCGGCCAGACGAGCAAGTCGGTTGGGTTCGTGAGCGCCAACTGGCTGCGCTGGAGTAATTCCTGAAAGCGCTGTTCATCCGCGCTGGAACTCCAGATGAGCGACTGCGGAACGCTCGGTTGAATGAGCGTCACGCGCAAGACTTTTTCCGTTGGCCGTTCACGGGGCAGGGCGAAGATTCCGCCCGCGAAGCCGGCCACCGTGGCCACGAGCGGCAGGACGATTTCCGCCTGCCAGATGTGGCGCCGGGTGGGATGGCGTAAAATCATGGCCACCGCCGCAAACAGCGCGAGCGCAAACCACGCCACGAGAAACGACACGCCATAAACCCCCATGATCGCCGCGATCTGGAGGAGCGGCACGAGCTTGAATTGCGACCCCCCCAAGAAATTCCACGGGAAACCGCCGAACAGCCGGGCCCGGAGCATTTCCAGCGCGACCCAGGCTGCCGCCCCGCCCAGCGCCCAAAGCAGGCGGCCCGCCCAGCTTGAGGTTTGAAACTTGAAACCGGAAACCAGCCACAGCCACGCGCCGGTAAAGAGGGCGAGATACGCCGCCAGCGCGACCCAGCCGAGGATCGGATAGCCGGTCACAGGAATCTTCAACAGCCACGCCAGCGACGCGAGCCAGAAGACCAGGCCGCCGACGTAGCCCACGCGAAACGCGTCAGCGCCAGTCTGGCCCCGCGCGGCAAAGAGCAGGAGCGCCGGGGCGATCCACGCAAAACCCGCGAGATTGAAGTTGGGAAACGCGCTCGCCAGCAGCAGTCCCGCGATCAGCGCCAGGAGATAGCCGCTGCGCCAGAGGAGTTCGGTGGCCACGCTGCGGGCCACCGCCGTGGCGCAAAATCCATCGCAAAACACCGGGCCGACGGTGGTGCACTGCGCCGCCTCGCGTAAAACGCGGGGGCTGGCGTTGACCACCACCGCCTGCCGCGACCCACGCCAGACGGCGTAATCGGCGGTGGAATTGCCGGCGTAATCAAAGCCGCGCGGCCCGAACTTTTCCGTCAGCGCCTTGAGCTTGTTTTCGCTGCGCAGGTTGATCTGCCCGTTGCTGGCCATGACTTCATCGAACAGCCCCACATGGTCGGCAATCGGCTTGGCCATCTTCACGTCCGACGCGGTGGCGAGAATGATTTTGCGCCCGGCGGCTTGCTCCGTGCGCAGCCAGGCGAGGAACTTTTCATTGTAGGACAGGGTGGCGGAATCCACCTGCACCCGCGCCGCCAGTTGCTGTTTTAAATACGCCCGCCCGCGCGTCCACCAAAACAGGATTTGAAAAAGGGCCAGCGGATTGCGCCGCAGCCGGCGCGCCATGGATTCCCACATCATGTCGGTGCGAATCAGCGTGCCATCAAGGTCCACAATCAGCGGGACAGGTCGGGTGTCTTCCATGTCGCCAGTATGCTGCGGATTGAGTTGGCCGCTGGCAAGTCTTCTACTACGCTGGCGAGGTGAAATTCAGTCTGCGTAACCCGTTTTTCCTCCTGGGCCTGGTGCTGGCGTGGCGCTTGGCGCTGTTCCTCTTTACCGCCCAGCCGATTCCGGCCAACGATGCATTTTTCTTCGATGGCGCAGTGGTGAACTATCTCCAGCACGGCCACTATGTGAATCCCGCCGCCGCCGAGGTGCTGCCAATTTCCGGCACGCAGGTGTATTCGGCTTATCCGCCGCTGTATCAGGCGGTGCTGCTGGGCTGGATGACGCTGTTTGGCACCAGTGTGCTCGCCGCGATGGCGCTGCATCTGGCGCTGTTCGCCAGCTCGGGGTTTCTGACGCTGGCGATCGTGCGCCAACTGTTTCCGGCGGCGACGAACTATGCGCTGGCGGTCCTGCTGCTGATGGGCATCACGTTTGGCGACCGGCCGGATGATTTGGGCCACACGCTCGGCTTGGGCTCGCTGTATCTGGTGGCGCGCCTGAGCACCGGGCGCGGCGGCGGGAAAACACTGGTCGCGCTGACGCTGGTCCTGTGGGGCCTGCTCTACACCTCCGTGATTCTCGGCGCGTTTTATTTTGGCGCGGGTTTCCTGACGGCGGCCCTGGTGTGGGGGACGCAGCGGAAAACGAGTTCCTTTGCGCCCTTCTTCGCCGCGGCGGGATTGTTCGCGGCGGTGACGGTGGGCATCATTCTGCTGGAGCCGCTGTGGTGGCAGGGATTTTTGGAGAATTCGCAGCAAACGCCCATTCGCGCCCAGGGGCTGCGGCTGCCGCACGGGTTGGATTTTCTCAAGCTGCTGCGCACGGCGCCGGTGTTTTTGCTGGCGGTGGCGTTGTTCCCCATTCTGATCCGTCGCTGCCGCGCCGGGTGGGGCGAACCGGGGCTGGCGCTGCTGGTTGGTGGGTTCTTGGTGGGGCTGGGCATGTTGCTGGCGGCGATGACGGTGGTGGCGCCGGACTATGTTTCGTATGTGCAGTTCGTGCAAGTGATCCTGGCGGCGGGGCTGCTGGGGCTGGTGGAACGCTTTTGGCCAGCCGGGCAACGGATGGTGACCGGGGCGCTGGTGGGCTGCCTGCTCATCGTCTCGGTCCGCGCCGTGGGCCTGACGACGTGGGGCGTGGCGTGCGCCTGGCAGAATAGTTACGGGCGCACGCAGGCCACGTTGCGAGCGGAACTGGCCCCTTACACGCAGACTAATGCGGTGGTTATTCTTTCCTCGGCCTATTTATACGCCGCGCTGGGGCAGGGCGTGCAGCATCCGGTGCATACGGACTGGTTTTACAATCACGCCACGGCCACCGCCGATACCGATGTGACGGCGCTGCAACGGCTCCGCCCGTCCAAGCTGGTGCTGACGCAGTTTGATTATTACCGCTTCATGGCCCCGCTGCTGGAGCGCCTGCGCCAGTCGCCGGTGCCGGTGACAGTCCGCGTGCGGGATCTGGCGGAAATGCGGACGCCGGATTCCATCCCCGCGCTCCAACGCGTGGTGCAGCATCTTTCGTGGGCACCGGTGATCGTGGATTTGGCGTGGCAGTGAAATGGGGTCCGGACGTTCCCCCGGAAGGAGGGGCGACCGCACCGCGCAGTTGCGCCGGACCCCGGCGCAATCTACAATCAACGCATACAATTAACTATGAGTGCTAAAAACCTTTCCACGCTGGCGTTGCATGCCGGGCAGGTGCCGGATGCCACCACCGGCTCCCGCGCGGTGCCGATCTATCAGACTACGTCCTACGTCTTCAAGAACACCGAGCACGCGGCCAATTTGTTTGCCTTGAAAGAATTCGGGAACATCTACACCCGCATTATGAATCCCACCACGGACGTCTTTGAGCAGCGCATCGCGGCGCTGGAAGGCGGCACGGGCGCGCTGGGCGTGGCCTCGGGCTCGGCGGCGATCACCTTTGCCCTGCTGGCCATCACGCGGGTGGGCGATGAAATCGTGGCGGGCAACAATCTTTACGGCGGCACCTATTCGCTGCTGCACCACACGTTTCCCAAGCTGGGCCGCAGGACGGTGTTTGTGAATTCCCGCGATCCGGAGGCCTTCCGCCAGGCCATCACGTCCAAGACGCGCGCCCTTTACATCGAAACCATCGGCAATCCCAAGCTGGACGTGCCGGATTTTGAAGCCATCGCCAAGATCGCGCACGAAGCGGGCTTGCCGCTCATCGTGGACAATACCGTGGGTGCTGGGCTGATCCAGCCGTTCGAACACGGCGCGGACATCGTGGTGGCCTCGGCCACCAAATACATCGGCGGGCACGGCACGAGCATTGGCGGCGTGATCGTGGACTCCGGCAAATTCCAGTGGAACAACGGCAAGTTCCCCGAATTCACCGAGCCCGACCCGAGCTATCACGGCTTGAAATATTGGGACGCCTTGAGCAACGTGCCCGGCATGGGCAACGTGGCCTTCATCCTGAAAGTGCGCGTGACGCTGCTCCGCGACATCGGCGCGTGCCTGAGCCCGTTCAATTCCTTCCTGCTTTTGCAAGGGCTGGAAACCTTGCCGCTGCGCCAGAAGCAGCATTCGGCCAACGCGCTGGAAATCGCCCAATGGCTCCAGGCGCATCCGCTCGTGAGCTGGGTGACGTATTCCGGGTTGCCGGACGATCCCAGCCATCCGCTCGCCGTGAAGTATTTAAAGCGCGGTTTCGGCGGGCTCGTCGGCTTCGGCGTGAAAGGCGGGCTGGAAGCGGGCAAGAAATTCATCAACTCGGTGAAATTGCTTTCGCACCTCGCCAACATCGGCGATGCCAAGTCGCTGGTGATTCATCCGGCTTCCACCACGCACTCGCAGTTGACCGAAGCGGAGTTGGCGGCCACCGGCGTGACGCCCGACTATATCCGGCTCTCCGTCGGTCTGGAAGACGTGGCCGACCTCAAGGCCGACATCGAACAAGCCTTGCGGGTGGCGACGACATAAGCAATGCCCGCCGCTTCCAAAAGTTTTGCCCAAGGCGATTTGCAGGACCAGAAAGTCGCTGGTTATCAGTCGGCCTTGGGCGTCACCCGGCCGCAGACCGTTTCGCTGCCGGGCTTCCGCACGCAATCCGGTTTCACGTTTGAGGCGGTGGACGTGAGCTATCTCACGTTGGGTAAGCTCGCAGCGGCGCGCGATAACGCCATCCTCGTCTGCCACGCCCTGTCCGGCAGCGCGCATGTGGCGGGCCTCCATCCGGACACCCAGCGCCCCGGCTGGTGGGATTTTCACGTGGGCCCCGGCAAGGCGATTGACACGGATAAATTCTTCGTCATCTGCGCCAATGTGCTGGGCGGCTGCAGCGGCACCACCGGCCCGGCTTCCATCAATCCGAAGACGGGCAAACCTTACGGCATGGCATTTCCCTCCGTGACCGTGCGCGACATGGTGGCGGTGCAGGCAAAACTGGTGGCGCACTTGGGCATTGCGAAAATATTGGCCGTTATCGGCGGGTCCATGGGCGGCATGCAGGCGCTGGCCTGGGCCACGGATTTTCCGGAGCGGTTGCAGCACTGCGTGCCCATTGCCACCTGTCCGAGCCATGGCGCGATGCAAATTGCCTTCAATGAAATCGGCCGGCACGCCATTCTCTCCGACCCCAACTGGCATGGCGGCAATTATTCCGAGGCGCACCCGCCGGCGCATGGTCTCTCCGTGGCGCGGATGGTGGGCCACGTCACTTACTTGAGCGAATTCTCCATGACGCACAAGTTCGGCCGCCAGCGCCAGGCCGAAGCCACGGCGGCCCACAAGGATCAGTTCTCCATCGAGAGCTACCTGCACCATCAGGGCGAAAGTTTCGTCAAACGCTTCGATCCCAATTCCTATCTTTACCTGACCCGCGCGCTGGACCGGTTCGACCTCTTTGAAAGTCAGCCGCCGGACGCGATGCTCAAGCGCATTCGCGCCCGCTTTCTGGTGGTTTCCTTTTCATCGGACTGGCTCTATCCGCCGGTGCAGTCGCGCGAGCTCGTCCGCCTGCTTAAGCGCGCCAACATCCCCGTCACCTACGTCAATCTGGACACCGATTACGGCCATGACTCGTTCCTGATCGAGAATCCGCCCTTTGCCAACCTCATCCGCGATTATCTGGAACACGGGCGGCAGCATGGCCTGCATCATCCCCCCGCCGGCCGATTGGAAACGGCGGCGAAATAAATCATGCATCCCGGCATTTACGCAACGGTGGCGAACTGGATTCCCGAAAAATCCCGCGTGCTCGACCTGGGCACCGGCGACGGCGCCTTCCTTGAGCAACTCGTCAAAACCCGCCACGTTTCCGGCGAAGGCGTGGAACTGGACGCCTCCTCCGTGGCCAAATGCGTGCAGCGCGGCCTGGTGGTGCATCAGGGCAATATCGCCGACGGGCTGGATCAATACGGCGACGGCGCATTTGATTATGTGCTGCTGCTGGGCACGTTTCAGGAACTGGTGGCCCCGAGCGAAATCATCCGGGAAGCCTTTCGGGTGGGGCGGCAGGTGGTGGTGGCGCACTCCAACTTTGCCCACATCCGCGTGCGCTTGCAGATTTTAACCTCCGGCCGCACCCCGATCACTCGCTCCCTGCCGACGCCGTGGTATCGCACCCGCAACCTGCATTTCCTGTCCGTGCTGGACTTCCAGGATTTCTGCCGCGAATCCGGTTTCCGGCAGCAGGCCAGCGCGTATTTTAATGCGCGGGGCCAGGTGCGTTTTTTGCCCAACTTGCGGGCGGAAGATGCTGTGAGTTTGCTCCAGCCGGAAGCGGGATCAATGGCGCGCTAATTTCCAGCGTGGTCTAATGGTGGTGTTCACTTACCACTGAGGGCGCGGGCAATCAGCATTTTTTCCCGCTCGCCGAAGGGCAGTTTTAAGGCTTCCGCGCGGGCGGCTTCGGTCATTTTCTCCCAGGATTTGCGGACGGCGTTGACCATTTTCTCATCGTCGCTCTTGGCGGCAAGCGGGGTGAACTGAAATTCCAGAAAGACAAGGCACAGCGCGTCTTCCAGCACGCGCACTTCGGGATCGGCGGGGAAATTCTGTTTCAGGTTGAGCGCTTGCACGCGGTGAAGGGTTGCCTCGTCGTAGCCGACCTCCCGGAGGATCTGGCTGGATTTTTCCGCGTGGAACTTTTTTAAGTCAGCCCGCCATTTCAAATAGCCGGCGCGGGTGGCGGGATAGTTTTCGCGCGGGCTTTCCCAGCGGCAGATATGCTGGCAGCGCGCGGCCAGCCGGAGCGGTTCGGAGGCGGTGGGACACAATTTCCGCACCCAGTTCGTCAGCCGCTCGGCATAAAGCCGCTCGCGTGGCTGGCCATTTTCGCGGTTGGGGTCGCGGCAATTTTCTTCGTCAAAGCGACGGATGGCGGCGGCAAACAGCTCGTTCACGGGGCCAGTTTTTCCAATAGCCATGGAAATGCAAGCGGTTCCTCAACAGCGGGTTCATTTCGAAGGTGAATTCAGGCGGGGGGGGGTGATGCGATTAGGTCGGAATCTGACTCGTTCTGGAACCGGGGGATATGCGGCGTCGGGGCCGGGATGGCAGCGTGTTTTTGCCGGCTGACCGGGCAAAATCCGTTGATTTCCTTGGAATTATCGTTTGCGTAACATTTTTTCAAAATTATCTTGAAAGCCACAACCGGTGGTAGCATGATGGCTGCCGTTCCCCAATTAGTAGGGGGACTTCAGTTTTCCTAGAAGGTCGGATTTCTAGGGAAATTGGCTGTTTTTTGAACCCTTAAGCGTATTATAGCTCAGAAGGCCGCTCAGGGGGGATCATCCGAAAAAACCTGAACCACACCATGATTGATGCTCGCGAGGATGTCTCGGCTCCAGCTTCGAAAATCGCTGCCCGCCGCCCCAACAAAATTTCTGCCACCCGTTCCATGAGAACCACCAAATCGGAAGCCAAAAAGTCGCTGCGCATTGCGCGCGTATTTAGCGATGCCAAAGTCAAGCCGTTCGACCAGATCGAATGGGACCAGCGCACGGCCGAGATCACCGATGACGGCGGCAAGGTGATCTTCAAGCAGGAAAATGTCGAGGTGCCGAAGTCCTGGTCGGTGCTCGCCACGAAAGTGGTCGTTTCGAAATATTTCTACGGCGAACAGCACACCTCCGAGCGCGAAACCTCCGTGCGCCAGCTCATCCACCGCATCACCCGCACGATTTCCGATTGGGGCATCGCGGACGGATATTTCAGCAAGGCGGATGGGGAAGTGTTTTACGAAGAATTGACCTGGCTCTGCCTGAACCAATACGGCGCCTTCAATTCGCCGGTGTGGTTCAACGTCGGTCTGTATCACGAATACGGCGTTGGCAAAAATTCCAGCAAAGGCAACTGGTTCGTCAATCGCAAGACCAAGCAGGCCGAGCGCGCCAAGACGCAGTATGAATATCCGCAGGGCAGCGCCTGTTTCATTCAGTCCGTCGAGGACAACATGGAATCCATCATGCACCTCGCCTACAGCGAGGCCATGCTGTTCAAATACGGTTCCGGCACCGGCACCGACCTCACCCCCATCCGTTCCAGCCGCGAAAAATTGAGCGGTGGCGGCCGCCCCAGCGGCCCGATGAGCTTTCTGAAGGTTTATGACCAGGTGGCCAACGTCGTGAAGTCCGGCGGCAAGACCCGTCGCGCCGCGAAGATGAACACCCTCCGTGATCATCACGGCGACATTGAAGAATTCATTGACGCCAAGCAGAAGGAAGAGAAAAAGGCGTGGGCGCTCATCGAGCAGGGCTATGACGGCTCCTACAACGGCGATGCCTACGGCAGCGTGATGTATCAGAACGAAAACCTCTCCGTCCGCGCCAGCGACGAGTTTTTTGAAGCCGCCTTGGCCGGCCAGGAATGGTGGACCCGCGCCAGCAAGGACGGCAAGCCGCTCCAGAAGAAGGACGCCGCCACGCTGCTCACGAAGATCGCCGAGGGCACGCACATCTGTGGCGACCCCGGCATTCAATACGACGGTGCCATCCAGAAGTGGCACACCTGCAAGGGCACCGAGCCGATTCACTCCACGAACCCCTGCAGCGAATACGTCTTCGTCAATAACACCGCGTGCAATCTTGCGTCGCTCAACTTGATGAAGTTCAAGCGCGACGACAACAAATTTGACGTTGACCGATTCAAGGCCGCTTGCCGCATCTTCATCACCGCGCAGGAAATCCTCGTGGACAATGCCAGCTATCCGACCAAGGACATCGCGGAAAACTCCCACATCTTCCGCACCCTCGGCCTCGGCTTTGCCAACCTCGGTTCGCTCTGCATGAGCTACGGTTTGCCTTACGATTCTGACGAAGGCCGCGCGCTCGCCGGCGCCATTACCTCCATCATGACCGGTCACGCTTACGAGCAATCCGCCGAAATCGCCGCCAATGTCGGTCCGTTCGCCGGTTATCGCGACGCCCGTTGCGCCGGCGTCGAAAAGACCGTCGCCAAGGACAACGTCGCCTCCATGCTCGGCGTCATTCAGCTTCACCGCGACGCCGTGGAAACCATCCAGCCCAGCGCGGAATTTCATTATCTCAAAACCGAGGCCCGCAAAACGTGGGACGGTGCGCTCGCCAAGGGCCAGCAGCACGGCTACCGCAATGCCCAGGTCACTGTCCTCGCGCCTACCGGCACCATCGCCTTCCTCATGGACTGCGACACCACCGGCGTGGAGCCCGACATCGCCTTGGTGAAATACAAACTGCTCGCCGGCGGCGGCATGCTGAAAATCGTCAATCGCGGCGTGCCCGACGCGCTGCGCCGGCTCGGTTACGGCGAAGCGGAAAACACCCGGATCATCGCCCACATCGAGAAGCATGACACCATCGAAGACATCGAGGAAAACGGCGCGACCTCGAAAAGCGGCCTCAAGCCCGAGCATCTGCCCGTGTTCGATTGCGCCTTCAAGCCCGCCAAAGGCAAGCGCAGCATCGGTTACCTGGCGCATTTGAAAATGATGGCCGCCGCGCAGCCCTTCATCAGCGGCGCCATCTCCAAGACCGTCAACATGCCCAACGAGTGCACCGTGGCCGAAATCCGCGACACCTATGTGCAAGCCTGGAAGATGGGTTTGAAGTGCGTGGCCATCTACCGCGACGGCTCCAAGCGTTCGCAGCCCCTCAACACCAAGAAGACCAACGAAGGCGGCGACAAGTCCGCTCCCGGCGCCCCCACCGACCTCGCCACCTTCGAACATCGCATCAAACAGTTGGAGGCTGAAGTCGCCCGCTTGGAAGATGAAGCCGGCAAGCCCCTCCGCCGCCGCCTGCCGGATACCCGCACCGCCGTCACCCACAAATTCGACATCGCCGGCCACGAAGGCTACCTCACCGTCGGCCTCTTCGATGACGGCCAGCCCGGCGAACTCTTTATCACCATGGCCAAGGAAGGTTCCACCATCGGCGGTTTGATGGATAGCATCGGCACCCTCACCAGCCTCGCCTGGCAATACGGCGTGCCGCTGGATGCGCTCGTTCGCAAGTTCGCCCACCAGCGCTTCGAGCCGAGCGGGTTCACCAAGAACCCCGACATCCGCAACGCTTCCTCCATCACCGATTACGTCTTCCGCTGGATGGCGCTCCAATTCATTCCCGGCTACCGCGAAAGCTTGCAAGTCGTCCGCTCCCAGCCCGACCTCGCGATGCCCGGGCTCGCCGAGGAAATAAAAAAAAATGTGAATCGCCCCGTGCCGTCGCTCCTGCCCCTGGCCGATGACACCGAGATGCTGAATCTGAAAGCCACCAAGCAGCACGAGCGCCGCGCCGCGTCGCTGACGCAGATGATCACCAACCAGCAGGACGCCCCGAGCTGCCCCAACTGTGGGCAGATCACCGTGCGCAACGGCGCGTGCTACAAATGCCTGAACTGCGGCGAAAGCCTCGGTTGCTCCTAAAATAACCGCCCCTCGCAAGCCGGCGATGACCCTCACCGGCTTGTTTTTTGCTTAAAGTCGGAGCGCCGTCCCGATCCGTAGCTCAGCCCGGTCCTCGTCGGCGAATGCGCGCCCCCCCCCATGGCTGGCGTGACTGGCCATGGTGGGGTGAGCGTCCTTGCGAACCGGCTTGCGGCGGAGGTTAAAGCGGCTCGCGGGGACGCTCGCCCCGCCCTTTAGAACGGTGGCCACCACCCCCAAGAGCGCTTTTCTTGAATCGGATTCGCTGGCTAAATTATGGAATGGCTCTATGAGGCAGGCTTTTTTATTTCGTGTGTCTAGTGTGTTTCGTGGTTAAAGGAATGGATTTTCTGTCCGCGCAATCCACAAACGGACCATCACCCCGAAGCCGGCTTGGTTTCGTTGCTTCGCTTCGTTTTCAACGCGAGCACCAGCCAAAGCGCGCTGGCCAGGATCAACGCGCCCGGCAAAATCAGCACGGCCTTCTGCAGATTTCCGCCAAATGAATCCGCGAGCCGGCCGACAATTTCCGGCGACCACATGTCGCCGAAAAGGTGGATCGTAAAAATGGAAATGGCCATGGCGCTGGCTCGGAGATTTGCCGGTGCAGTTTCCAGAATGAGCGTGTTGACCGGGCCCGTGGGCAGAAATAGAAAGAACATTGCGGCCCCCAGGCACGCCATGGACCAAAACGTCGAAACGGCGAGGAACGCGCCAAACGCCAGCGGCACGGCCACCAGCACGGAGAGTCCCAAAGTCCACGCGTAGCCGGCGCGATTGCGTTTCTGCCATGCGGTCGCGGCAAATCCGCCGATCAACGTGCCCACGAGTCCCGCCCCCACCAGCACCGCGCCGAAAAAAGTGGCCGCCTGTTCCACGGCCACGCCATGCGTGCGATGCAGAAACGTCGGCCCCCAATGCCCGAACGCCCCCAGCGCGAACGTATAGGCGGTGTAGCCCAGCACCACGAGCACATAATCCGGGATGCGAAAAAGCTGCGCGATGTCGCGGACGGAAGGTTTCTTTGCCGATTCAGTCGTTTTGCCCTCGGCCTGGCCGCGTTTGAGTTCGGCAAAGGGTAGCATTACGAGCGCGAGGACCAAGCCCGGCGCGCCCGCCCAGATGAACGCGTGCCGCCAGCCCCATTTCGCGGCGATGACTCCGCAGATGATTGTGCCCAGCGCCGCGCCAACGGGAATGGCGACGTAGAAAATGGTCAGCGCGTTGTTGCGTTTCGCGGGAGCGTAGCTGTCAGAAATCAGACTCGGACTGATGGTGGCATAGCTTGCTTCGCCCACGCCGACAAGCACGCGAAATCCGATTATCATCGCAAACGTCGCGGCAAACCCGGTCAGGACGGTGCCGATGCTCCACACCAAAATTCCGGCGGCAATAAGCCATTTACGCGACCAGCGGTCGCCGAGCCACCCGAAGACCGGCGACGTGACGAAATAGCCGATCATGAACGCCGTTACGAGCCGCCCGGCCTGACCATCGTTGAGGCCAAGATCTTTTTGCAGCGGTGTCAACACCGCCGACAGCACATAGCGGTCGAGATAGTTGAATAGGTTGAGGCCGGTGAGGATGACCAGAACCCAAGTGGGCGAGAGTGGCTTGCGCTGAATGGTGGCGGTCATCGGTGGCCAAGCTAACCGTTGCCGCGGCAGGATGTAAACTGAAGAAACTGGGCTACCCGGGCGGAAGTTTCAAAATTCACGGGCATTAATTCTTCGGCGACGCCTCCGGTTTTGGATCGGGCGGACGCATCGGTGTGAGCGCGGCCAGAATCGATTTTTGCACTGCCGGATTTACCAGGTTTCCCAAGTGCCCGCCCTTGTCGAAGACCTTCAATTGATTCGTGGCAAACGTTGCGTGAAGCCAGGTCAGGTCTTCATCCTCCAGCAGAAAATCGTTTTGATTGACGATGACCCGAATGTCGGGATTGGCGCGCAAGCCAGTGTCATATGTCCGCAGATCCCCGGCGTTTTCCAGCGTCGTCGCCACGGGCCCCGCCAGGCCTTTGGCTTGATAATAGGGCACCGCAAACTGTTCAAAATAGTTCTGGTAGGAATAGTTCATGATTTCCTGATACACCGGTTCGCGCCGGAAATTGTGGATCGGATGTTGCAGGACGCCCTGGTTGTTTTCCCGCTGACTGCTGTAAATGACATCCCGCAGGATGAGCCGGAAGGTCAGGCCGATGAGGAATTTGGATTCGATGGCGCTGAAGGGCAGTGTGGTTTGCGGGGTGAGCGTGCTCCGGCTCAACGCGGCCACCTTGAGAAAAGTGTTTTCCAGGTCGTCCGCCCGTTCCGCCGCCGGCCAGTCCAGGGGCGCATTGTAAAACTCGTCTAACATGGACATTCCGTGACGCGTTCGGACTGGCGTGTTGAGGGCGACATAGCGGTCAAACTGAATCAGCGGCACCGGGTTCGTGACTGGGGCAATTTGCACTATTTTCAGGCCTTGTTTACCCAGGAAAAACCGCAGCTCCCGGCCCGGCGTCACCACCGAATACTGGTTGGTTGCCCCGGTGGCCGCGATGAACAGCGTTTCGAGGGCCCCCATGGAATAGCCCATCAAAGCCTTGTGGCCCAGCCGGTCGGGATACAGCGCCTGTAGGCGGCGGTCAATCTCGGTGAGCGCCACGTGCAGGTCATGGCCATCCACCGGCAGATACGCTGGGAGCGCGGTGGTCGAGGCGTGTTCCATGAACTCCGCGTTGAACGGGCTGCTGACCACCACGGCGGAAAAGCCGTTTTTATAGACCAGTTCGGCCAGTGCCAGAGTGTTGTGGGCCAGCCGATGACCGCCCAGGCCGGGAACGATGTAAACCACGTTTGCCGATCCCGGTTGCAGCCAAAAGGTGAATTTCAAGTCTTTGCCCGTTGCTGGAATCCGCACCGACCGCGTCTTCCCGTGGTTGGGGAATTCAGGATTCTTGAAGGTGAAGAAGACAGATTCAATGGTTTCCAGCGAGACTTCGTCCGGTTCGCCTTTTACCTGAAAATCTGCCACTTGGTTTGCCCGTGCAAATGTCCAAGCATACTGGACCTCGGAATACGGATCCGCTTCGGCTTGGCTGAACCGCACATATTCGTCCACGGTGTCAGACATGTCGTTATACATGACCGCGTAGGAGAAATAGGAATACGGACCCAGCCAGGTCAGCGGGTCATTCGCTACGAAATCGTAGGGCGCAATGTAGAGCAGGGGATTCGCCGCGGTGTCGGCGGCCAGGCCGACGGTGTCCCGCTCGTTGCTCGGCCCGAAAACCGGCAGCATGATGAAACATTGCGGCTGCCAGCCCCATTGGCCGAACGTTTGGCCGAAATCCGCTTCTGATTTTGGGATGTGCCAGCGGGTGCCCACGTCGAACAGGCCGACGACGCCAACGGTGGTGTTGCAGACAAACCGGTAGGATTCATCGCGCGCTCCATGCCATTTTCCCTGGAGCAAATTGTTGATCAGGCGTCCCGGGTAGGTAAGGTTCCGGCCAAAATTTCCAATGCTGGTGCGAACCGGTTTCGCGACCACAAACCGATACACCCGGCTGGTCGGCTTAACCACGCCGGTCATCAGGCCTTTATTGAAGCCCCACATCACACGGTTGAACGGTTCGAGGGGATCGGGGACGGATTGGGGGAGAACCACTTCCGCTTCTTGCCCAAAGGCGGATAGCATGAGGCTCAAGGTTAGCAGGACCAGCGCCGACCGGCGGAAATTCTGTGGTTGGAGATTCAAAGCGTCCGCCTTTCCAGACTGGGGGCGATGAACTTGTCGGCCGGCAGATTCCAACCATGAGGCGCGGCTGGCGTGCGCGACTTTGGCCGGATCCTAACGGTTTCCCCAATTTTAGCTGTCTGCCAATGGATTGGGATTTTGATTCTCATTAATTCAGTTAACCACGGAAGCCGCGTGGCGGACATGGGGTGTTCACCCCATACCCGTGAATCATGGAATTAAAGCGCCTCAAATCCAACCCGCCTGATTTACCCGGCCAACGCCCGTTTTCTCTCTCCCGGCGGAAGATTGCTTTCACTCACCACCGCGATCATTTCCTCTATTCCTTCCATGATCTCGTTAGCTTGAGGATGCACTTCCTGGATGCGATCGTGTTTAATGTGGGATGAATTTTTAATGCGTTTACCCTGTTCTTGAAGCGGGTCCAGAAGGATGTTCTGTGTGGTGGAGAATCGGTGCATCCACCAGAAACCGACTCCCCGGCAGACGATGCCGGCCAGAGTCATTCAAAAAGCGAATCGGTTTTCATTCATGTGGTGCCGGCCCCGGGGCGATCCGGCCCATTTTTTATTTAATATTCCAAATTTGGATTGAGCGTCGTTTGCGTCATCTTTTAGACGATGGTTAACGGCCCTCTGCTTTCGATGATGCCCGCGCTGATGGCGTGCGGGTGAGGGGCTCGTTCGCCGGTTGCCGCCAAGCCTGCGAAAATTGCCGGAGCAAGTTCAGCCGCGCGGCCTGATATCGTCGTGAGAACTTCCGTTGCAGGTTTGGGCGAGCTGGTGCGCGAATTGCCGGACGGATTTCGCCGACCTTGCCGCCAACCGCTGCGTGCTCGCGATTTCATTCTTAAGCCCCTGGACGTTGCCCCAGGCCTCCTGCTTCAAGGAGCACAGGCGGACATTGATGCCCAGCAGCGTCTGGGCGATTTCATCCTGAAGTTCATGCCCAATTTTGGCGCGCTCATCTTCCTGCGCCGCCATCACCCGGTGCGTCAACTGGCGCAAATGCGTCTGCAGTTGAAGCGATTCTTCCAGGCATTGGTTGTGGTCCTCGCCGCTTATTCGGGCCGCCGCCATGACCTTGCGTCGGAGGCTTCCGCGTTTCAACTGCCGGTGGGGGCTGGCTGGTTCCGCCGTGCGCTGGGTCAGCGTGGCGTTCAGCCGGGTGAGTTGCCTTGGGTCCGGGCCCGCCGCGCGATGCGATTCCATGATCGGGTTCAGAGCCTCGTTGAAAAAATAATCCGCCCGCTGGATCAGCCGCGGCTTGTTTTTTGGCAGGGCCAGCGTGGCGAGCGCCTGCTCGTGCATCCGGGCCAGTTCCAGCGTCGGCAGCCCCAAGTTGACCGCTTGGCGTCCCAGTTGCAACGCCAGTAGCCGGCTCGCCAGCCGCCCCGGTTTCAGATATTGTTGCAGGGCCGTCCCATAGCGTTGCGAGAGTTCGATGATTTGTTGTTTCATGGGTGCCTGCCGATGCGGGGGAATGCTCCATTAAGCCGGAACGTTTTAACCGGGCCGCTCGTTACCCCGGAAGCATCGCGCGGCAACCTTGATCTGTATATGGGGTGAATACCCCATTGCATCCGCGCGGTTTGGGCGGAGATTGGTTGCTGGATGAAGGTTCTGCTACTATACCCTGAGTTTCCGGACACATTCTGGAGTTTCAAGCACGCGCTGAAATTTATCGGCAAAAAAGCCTCGCTGCCGCCGCTGGGACTGCTGACCGTGGCCGCCCTGCTGCCCCCGGAATGGCCAAAGCGCCTCGTGGATGTCAACGTGCGGCCGCTGCGCGCCCCGGACTTGGCCTGGGCGGATCTCGTTCTTATCAGCGGAATGATTGCTCAGCAGCCCTCGGCGCGCGAGTTGATCGCCCGGTGCCGCGCGGCGGGGAAGCTGATCGTGGCGGGTGGCCCGCTATTCACTTTGGGGCACGAACAGTTTCCCGAGGTGGACCACTTTGTGCTGAACGAAGCCGAGGTGACGCTGCCGGAATTTCTGCGGGATTTTGCCCGGGGCGCGGCGCGCCGCCTGTATGCCTCGTCGGTCTTCCCCGACCTCGGCCAGACGCCCGCCCCGCTGTGGGAGTTGGCGGACCTGAAACATTATTCCTCGATGAGCGTGCAATATTCGCGCGGCTGCCCGTTCGATTGTGAGTTTTGCAACATCACCGCGATGTTCGGGCACCGGCCGCGCACCAAATCCACCGGGCAAATCGTCGCCGAACTGGACAGCCTCCACCGGGCAGGCTGGCGCGGAGCGGTCTTTTTCGTGGACGATAATTTTATCGGCAATCAACGCGTGCTCAAGGCAGACTTGCTGCCGGCGCTCATTCACTGGCAGCGTGGCCGGCGCGGCACCCCGTTTTTTACCGAAGCCTCCATTAATCTCGCCGATGATGAGGAGCTGATGCAGCTGATGGTCGCGGCGGGGTTTAATCAGGTGTTTGTCGGTATTGAGACGCCGGCGGCGGCGGGTCTGGTTGAGTGCAACAAGCGCCAGAACCAGCGGCGCAATCTGGTGGCCGACGTGAAGCGCATCCAGCGTGCGGGGTTGGAGGTGCAGGGCGGGTTCATCGTCGGGTTCGACAGCGACACGCCCGCGATTTTTGCCCAGCAACTTGAGTTTATCCAGCAAAGTGGCATCGTCACCGCGATGGTCGGCCTGCTGCAAGCTATCCCCGGCACCAAGCTGCATCAGCGGCTGAAGCTTCAGGGCCGCCTGGCTGGCCAGACCTCTGGCAATAACCTGGATGGGACAACTAATTTCATTCCGCAGATGAATCGCGAGACGCTGCGTGAAGGTTACAAAAACCTGATGGGAGGTTTGTATTCGCCGGGGCCGTATTACCGCCGCATCCGCACCTTCCTGCGCGAATACCGCCGTCCGCAGATTTCCAGCCCGATGACTTGGCGGAATTTTCTGGCGTTCCTGCGCGCCAATGTCTGCCTCGGCATTTTTGGCCGCGAACGGTTCCAATACTGGCGCTTGCTGGTCTGGACCTCCTTCCACCGTCCCACGCTGTTCCCGCTGGCCGTCACGCTCTCCATCTTTGGTCACCACTTTCGTAAGACCTCCCGGGTTCTGGGCCTTTGAGCCGCGGTCAGAAACTCCGTCAAATCAAATCGTCAAGCGATCCGGAATTCTCATTGCCGCCCGCAGCGGCTTCGCCAGCGAACCGGGCAAAAGAAATTTTATGTTATATACACAATTGCCCTGATCCTGCTCGTGCTGTGGCTGCTCGGTCTGGTGACCGGCACCACGATGGGTGGCTTCATTCACGTCCTCCTCGTTATTGCCATCGTGATGGTTTTGCTTCGGATCATCTCCGGCCGGAAACCCATTTATACCAACCCCCGTGAACCCATCGAAAGCGTCAATACGAAGGAAAAACCATCCTCGGCTTATGCCAGGTTACCTTGGCGGTGGTGGTGCTGACCTACGCGGGACTTACCTTCCCGACGCCGGGAAGAACAACTGATAGGAAATTGCTTTTCATGCGGGCTCATTGACTTGACGCTTGCGCGGGTAATCCCGCTGGCGAGGGACAGGGGCGGCGAGATTGAGATTTTCACGCCGAATGAAATGGCGGAGCTGCTGGCGGCGGCCTCGGACGAACAACTGCCCTTCATGGCCATCAGCGCTTTCGCCGGTGTGCGGCACGCGGAAATTCAGCGGCTGGATTGGGCGAACGTGGACCAAGCGGCGAGCATCATCGAAATCCGGGCGGACGCGGCCAAGACGGCGAGCCGGCGGGTGATTCCGATCCTGCCGAATCTGGCGGCGTGGCTGAAACCGCACTGGAAAGAGGCCGGGCCGGTCTGCTCGTTCGCGAACATGGTGGATCAATTCAGGGGCATGACACGCAAGGTGAACCAAGCGCGGCGTGCGGCCTGGGCGGCGGCGAGGAGGCGCTGAAGGAAGCCGACGCGCGGGCCACCAAGCGGCGTTTGGCGGAGAACAAAAAGCAGACGGGGCGGCGGGCGCGGGGCACGGTCTTGCCGGCGGGCGCGGACACGGCGGCGGAAGAGGGTTGGGTGCCGTTCGCGTGGAAACACAATGGGCTGCGCATTCGTTTATTTCCTATCGCGTGGCCGAGACGCACGATGCCGCCAAAGTTTCGCTGGAAGCTGGTAACTCGCCGCAAATGATTTTCAAACATTATCGCGAGCTGGTGCGGCCGGACGCGGCGAAGGCATGGTTTGCGATTGTGCCGAAAATTCCTCGTAGATGTCGCACCATGTTGCGGATTTCCCCAAATTGGTCGGCCATGAAAGCGCATGGTGAATCACTCGTCAAATAGATCCACCAGATTTACCAGCGGGAGCGCGTGGATGATGTGGCGCAGTGGCGGGATGCGGTGAAGTTACGGCATAATCCGTGTCGGATTGGCCACCGGGGAGAACGTAAGGGGCTGGAATATTGAAAAAAGCCCGGACACTACGCCGGGCTTCTTAACAACACTGTGTTTTCGGTTGGTTCACTACTCCCAACGCCTTTAGATTAACACAGCGGTGATTTTCGTCTTGTCACCAGTGTAGGTCACCAAACATGAAAACTGAAACCTGCGAACCCTTTACGTAGAAAGCTAGACTGAAACGGTCATGCGCCGATGTTATTTCGGCGTCGGCAGGTAATCCCCGCGCCGCCAAAGGATCGGGCGGACGATGGTGGTCTCACCGCTGATGTCGTCCGCCGCCTTTACGCCCTTTTGCACGTCCCAGATGCCGTTGTAGGCCTTGGCCCAGATTTCCACCAAGGGATTATCCTTGTTATGCACCTGAGTCTCCTTGCGCATGGGGTGGACCTCGTCGGCGAGGCAGGCGAGAAGGAAATTGGGCGTGTTGTAGAACTTGAAATGCGCGCTGCCCGGAGCGGCGTCGGAAAGCCCGCCCGAGCCGATGAGGCGGATGCGGTCGCTGTCGTGGACTTCGAGGAAACAGGAGCTGTGTTCGTGCTTGACCCCATAAACACTCACGTCCTGCGCGTGGTCGAAGACGGCCTCGGCATCGGAGTGGATGTGCTGCAGGTGCCAGCTGTAAAAGGCCAGCGGACTCGTATTGTCCTTCACTTCGAGGAAGCGGAAGTCCGTCTGGGCAAAGATGTCGCCATGATACCAGACATTATACCACTTGCCGCCGCCGTGGCCGGAGATCAACACGAACGGATGGCGGATGGGGCTGTAGGGATAGTGCTCGAAGCCGTAGGTCTTGATCGTTTTCATCAAGGCCAGATTTCTGGTGGTGTCCACGCTCGCGGGCTGCAAGGTGCCCTTGCCGGTGGTGATCGCCGCGAGGCCAAAGGGCGAGGGGGAGGTGATGCTGGCCGAGGCAAGTCCCTTCCAGTCGAGCTTCCACTGGAAGCCCCCCTTGCGGTCCGCCGGGACTTCCTTGCCGACTTCGACCGTTGTGGTCTTTGTCTCGCCGCTGGCCGTCACGCCGGTGAGGGTAATGACCGCCCGTGCATTGGGGTCGAAAGTCGCGTTGCAAACGTCGAGGCTGGCGAGGTCGAAGGTGCCGCTGGCCGCTTTGAGCTGCACATCGGAGCCTTTGGGACTGGTCTTGGTCATCAAGCGCGGTTTTCCGCCGACCGTTTCCATCAAGAGTTGACTGGCGGTGGCGTTCAGTGAGTCGATGCTCAGGCCCGTGGCGGCGTGGGCGATGGGGAGGCTGGCTCCTTCCAGCGAGATGGCCTGTTTGCCTCTGGAAACCGAGTATTCGAAGCGCCAGTTCGCCCCTCCGTTCCGCCCAAACCAGCACATGCGCACGATGCTGTCACGGCCCGACTGCCACAGCAGTGGGTAACAGGCAAGCGGTGTCTGGCCATGCTGGGTGAGGGTGTTCGGCTGGTAAACGCCAAGGAAGGCCAGCACCGTGTGGGCGCCCGCGTCGTCCGCCGTGCGGATGACCGGCAGCTCGACATCGCCCTTGCCGCCGCCGAAGCGTCGTCCCGGTTCGTCCACGCCGACGATCCGCGAGCGCCACGGCCCCATGCCGATCAATTTGCTGTCTGGCTTGAGCTGGATCGTGCTGCGCACCGGGTATTCGCCCTTGGGAAAAAAGACGATCTCGTGCGCGTCCACCGCCGCCTGGATGGCGGGGGCCCAATCGCCGTTCTTCACGAGGCTGGCAAAGTCGGTGACCGGCGTCGCGCCGGGGTTCTCGAAGGACGGAAAATTATCACCCCAGCCATGACGCGTGACCAGGTCGGCGGGCGGCTCCGCCGTTGTTTTGTCCTCATAAAACATTCCGCCCCCGTCGGCCGGTTGACCGTTGAGAAAGACGCTCTCGACGTAGCGAATCCCCTGCCGCCCCCTGGCGGGATCCCCAGCCACCGCCAGCTCGCGGTATTGCACCCATTGGCCGCCCGACAGGGCCAGCTTGTCGCTCGATGTGTCCGGCGCATTACCGCCGTCATTGGGGGGTGTCACTTCTGGGCCCTTGGCCGTGCCCTCGTCCTCGTTGCCATCGGCCACGGCGGACGCCTGCTCTTTGCCGACGGTCGCGATGTTCGCCGCGTTGTGAACAAAAACATTGTTGAAGTAGAAGCCGCGGCCGTGATTGATGCCGCCGGCCGGCGTGCGGGAGATGCAGACATTGCCGGGGTTCTGCTGCCCGAAGTCAAAGGTGCAGTCCACCAGCCCGAGCGAGCTGTCGTAGGGCTCCCCATACCAATGCGGATCGAGCCGCACCATCGTCCCCGGCGTGTCGCGCTTGAAATCTGCACCGACCACAACGGTCGCGCCGCGCGAACGCACCCACATGGCATACTGGCGCTGGTTCACCAGCCGAAGTTGCGAGAAGCTCGGCGAAGGCTGCTCACCGATTCCCTTGAGGTTGGGATAATCGCGCATGTCAATGCCGATGTCCCCGCCGATCACCGTGACCTTATGGGTGCTGCCGCCGGAAGCGGGTGTTCCCCAGATCCCGGTGTGGCCGTGGGTGACATCAATCGTGGTGTCCTGAATCGTGCAGCCCTCCGCGCCGCGCATCCGCAGCCCCACCGCCCCGGCGTTGCCGGGTTCCACCGTGATGTCGATGCCGCTGTAAATCTGGTTGTAGTGGATGGTCGAAGATTCGAGCATGCCCTGGTTTTTCCCGCCTTCGTGGATGCGGGACAAAGAAACTGCGTTGCGGAAAAAGACCACCAACTTGGGCTTGGCCTGGTCGTTGAAGCCGGGCGCATTCGCCGCCAGCACGATGCGGGCGCGCTTGGCGGGATCAGCCGTCGAGCCTTGCCAGATGTTGTAGCCGTCTCCGTTTTGGCGCAGTCCATCTGCATCCGCCTCGGCGTCAGAGTCCTCGGCGGGCTTGTCGCGAGCCGCCTTCTTCGATGGTTTCTTCGATTCTTTCCCACCTAAATTAAACGAGACCTCAGCGAGGATGGTATCCGAGACGCGGTAATCGCCGGGCGGAAAAAACGCCGCCATCTGGTAATCACGCGCGCAGTCCACCGCCGCCTGAAGGCTCTTGGTCGTGTCAGTCTTGCCGGTGTTGTCCGCGCTGAAGGGCGGGGCGGTCACATCCACGTAGCCGAGCGCCGCAAGCTTCTGGTTGCCGAGAAATTTCGGCACCCCCGGCGGCGGGTTTTGCTGCGGGAGCGTAAAGGGCCGCCACTGGTCCACCAGTTCCGGCGGCAGAGTCTTGTAAGTGTCGCGCACCTTTTGCCAGGCCTCATCGCTCAAAGCGCCGGCACGATACGTGCCGACATCCACCTGATATTTCCCCCCCGGCGCTTCCGATACCGCGGCAACAGTGAACAGCACGCCAGCCCCAAGAACGAGACCGAGCAATGCGTTTTTCGGATCGACTTGTATTTTCATGATACTAACTGATAGGAAATTGCTTTTCATGCGGGCTCATTGACTTGACGCTGCGCGGGTAAGGGAGAATTGGTTTTGGCCTTTTTCCATCATCAGTCAACGTGCCAACACGCGCGGCGGCTGTCAACTGGAGGTATTATTCTGAAATTGTGACAGCTGACACGCTGAAATGCTGAAATGTCGCGACCGGAGGCCCGATTGAATGAAAGCCCGGAGCAGGCCGCGGGCTTTTCAGCGTGCGGGTTTCAATCGGTCAGGACGTTATCGTAGTCGGGCATGGGGTCCACGTCGTCGAAGGGAACGCGAGTGTAATTTCTCGCGCCCGCCGGCGTGGACATGACCGGCGGCGGGTCATGCCAGACGCCCAGGTGGCGGAGGATCTTTTCCGCGACCCCGCGGTCATCCTCGTCCTCATCCTCGTCCGCGAAATTCCCAGCCAAACCGAGTGCGAGGACGAGAACGAGCCGGCGGACGACCTTCAGACCAGCAATGACAGGGTCAAGCTGCACCCCTTGGCGGCGTGTAAATTTTTCCCCTTGACCGCCGTCCGTCATTGTCGTATAAGAAAGACGACTACGAGCAAACAGCGGATTTCTTGGAGCCGGGTTTGCCGTTCTTTGACATTTTGTTCGCCGGGGTCGGCGGCTGGTTGGATCGGTGTTTGCGCCCTCTCGTCGCCCGTTCTCGCTCGTGCGCGCTTCCCGCCTTGCCTGGGCTGGGTGTCTGCCTCGGGCCGGTGACGCAGACGGGGATGCGGGGAAAAATAAAAAAAGGGTAAAGAAATGTTAATTCTTTTACACTGATCCGAATGCAAGGAATATAGCAGATTTGTTGGTGTTTTCATGGGAAATTGGCTTAAATCGGGTTAAATTTTGGCTGGTGGCGTATCGTTTAACTGACAGTTTCACTGGCAGTCGCTTCCTGCCCATTGGAGCCGCCGGCTGCCCGGATGGGATGAAAAATGCGGGCCGCACGGGCCATCGAAGGGGGGAATTTTCGGGTGCGCGGCTTGGTCCGGGGCGTGGGAATAATTCAGAAGTTTTAGAATGTGGCGATTTATTGCGCCGGTAATTCTAGACTCACCAATCAACTCCACTTTATGAGTTTCATCACTATCACCCACCTTCGACAACCTATGGCCAACCTATGGTCGGCTTACGCGATAGAAGCCATAAGGAAATAGCGGACTTGGGTCAACGTAATTTGTGAACCAAGACGCCCCAACCAGAATATTTGTGAGCAAAATCCATGTTCCGTTAATACCAGATGAACGCTCAATTGAATGCCACGTTCCTGATTCCCCTGAAAAACCCACAAGCCAGCCACCATCAGCCCGCTGCGGGAGTTGCAATCGTGGCGCCGGCAGGCCCTTGATCACGGATTGCCCAAAGGCCACGCCTATTGATTGCTGTCCCTGAGTGTCAAAATGTAGCCCGGGGCTCGACCAGGGTGTCGCTGTGGAAAATTGGGATGCGTCCGTATTGATCATAAAGACATTAGGCAGATTTGTAGTTGCGAATTGTTGACCCGCGCGCAATAAAAGATAGTTCGGATAATCGGCATCCGGCGGCGAGGAATAGACGGTTTGATTGGCGGAAATTCGGGAAAGAAAAAACGGCAGGTTCGTGCCGAAGGGTTGATTTGCGGCATACGTTGAGCGCACATCATTGATGAACTTTTCCAGATTCATACCGTAGGCGGCAGACGCACTGGATCCGGCGTCAATGTCACTTTCCCCCTGCACCCAGATCATGCCATCTAGTTCAATACTGGTATTGGGATACGCCGCAGCCAAACGGGACAACCCATGGCTGACAACCTTTTGAAAGATGAGGTAATCAGGACCGTCACCGTTGGTGGAACTATTCCCATTGGCGGCCCAACCCGAAACCAACGAAGTGCCGCCGTGGGCATATTTTATGATTGCCACCATAACGGTATTGGTCGAAGCGCCGTTGGTCAGGGCAAAGTAATCGGCAAGCGTCCGCCCAAAGGTCAACTCCGGGCCGAAAGTGGTGCCGCCGCCGAGCGCCGAAGCGCCGGGGTGCAACGGCGAAAGGGTGCCCAGCGTGCCATCGCCATTGGCGGCACCACCCGTCAGGTAATAATAAAACGGCACGTCATTTTGTGGGTTGAGCAAATAAGACGGCAGCCCATTGGTCAATGCCCGACCGTCCGAGTTTGATTGCCCGGCTTGCAGATAAACCTTGATTATTTTTGGAGAAGACACCGTGCTGTTGGGCGTGGCGTTGGCTTCGGCCGAATCAGCACTGGTGCCCGCAATATTCGTCGCCGATACCTGGTAGTAATAAGTCGTGCCGTTGGCCAGTCCCGTATCCGTATAATTCGGATTGGCCACATTAATGATGGTGGTTTCCGCGCCGCTGACCGTCGAACGCTTTACGTTGTAGCCGGCCGCGCCATACACCGGTCGCCAGGTCAACGCCACCTGGGCATTGCCGGGCGTTGCGGCCAAACCCGGAGGCGCGGTAAAACCAACCGTCAGCGAGCCCGTGCCTGAAAAGCTTCCACCAAAGCCCAAGGCCGTCAATTGCCCCGGCGTATAAGTTCCCGCCGACACCGTGTTGTTGGCGATAGAAAAGCCTTTCACGCTGATCCCCTTGTCCAATACCAACACCCCGTTCGCCCTGGGCATAGTGAGCGCCATGTTCACATTCCACGCTGAGTTGTTCAGTTCCACCACCCCGGCCACCGTCGAGTTTCCAATGTTCAACGTGCCGGTGAATCCGCTCCAGTCACCCGTCACCAAATTGGTCCGGGTCGTAGAAAAAGTCCCGGCATTGGCTGATACCAGGGTCAAATTGCCCCCCCCCGCCACCAGCGAGGCAATATTGAGTGTCATGGTCGCGCCAGCATCATTGGCCACATACGAATCCACCCGGAGGGTGATGGTCCCATTCAAAGTCGCCGTTCCGCCCGAGGTGCTGGGCCCCAAACGAACGAGAGGATACAGCCCGACGGGGCTGATATTATTGTAATTGGTGAAAATGATGTTGGCACTGGCGGATCCGCCCGATGTTTGTTTCAACAATATTTCAGTGCCAGGGGGGAGGATAAGATTATCCCCAAGAAACCCACTCGCGCCATTGTTGGCCGGCGTCCGGATATAACCGGTTCCGAAACTGACACCGTAGTAGCTGGATAATGTCGAATTATTTGAAGTGTTGGTATAGAGGACATAGTTGATTCCGCTGGTCGGCGGATTTCCTCCATTCCACTGGCTGCCTTGATTCCAATCCGTGCCCGACGCCGCGGCCGTGGCGGCCTCGAGTATGTCTGTCCCGCTGGCTGGGCTGCATGCAACCAACTGCGCAATAATGACCACGAAGCACAAGTAATTCAGGTTTCTCCGAATCAAGTTCAGGAAAGGCATCAAAGAACTTTTTGGCTTGCTCATTTCGTGTCGCCAGTTCGCAGCCAGGTGGACGTGTTGGCCAGTGACTCGGCCTCGTGCAGTAGAATAGGCGTGACGATCCACCCTTCAATCCTGCCGGTTACATCATTGCCGGATTCGAGCTTCTCTTGGAACCGATTTTGAACCATCGCCCGGCCCTCCGCCAATTCCTCGTCGGCTTGCTCAGCTTTTCCAAGCTGGCGGAGAGCCATGCTCAACAACAGATGCGTGCCGGCCACGCAGGCCGGTGACTGACCGGGATAACTGGAACAGACACCCAGCTCGGTGACGGCGGCGTTGAAATCACCCCGGCGATATTCCAGCAGAGACAGGGCAAAGCTCCGCCACGCGGCAAGCTGGCTGCGGTCATTCACGGCCGGATCACGGCTGGCCAGCGCCTTTTTTACAACGCCCTCCAGAGGTTCCAATTGTTTGAGAATGGCGTCATCCGCCGGCAGCAATAAACTGGTCTTGATCAACTGTTCGGCGGCGCCCACGCTGGTGGTGGTGTTCAATCGGGCCAAGGCCGCCAGCCGGATCCGTTCATAGTCGGCGATGTCACCCGCTTCAATCAAGATCGGCGCGGCAAACAACAAATCATGGGTGGCCTGATCCGTCCGGTCGTTTTTGTCCACCTGATTGACCTGCAACAGAACAATGTAACGATTGGCGGCTTGTTTCCATTTCCGCTGTAACAGATTCCACATGCCCAGTTGGCGAAAGACGTCACTAGACTCCCGGGAGGGCGAAAGCAATTCCACCGGAATGGCCTTCACCAAGGCATCCGCCTCCGCCGAGGCACCATGACTCAGCAGAACCCCCGCCTCGGTGACGGTCTCACGCGCCTTCACCATTTTCTGTAACAACATTTCGTTGGCGTGTGCCTGTTCGGATTCCATGCGCGCCTGCCGTTCCTTGAAGAAAAAACTGGTGGAAACTTCCAATCCCACAATCAGCGTGAGGGCCACCGCCAGACCACTGGCATAAATAACCTTGTTGCGCTGAATTGATTTCTGGAGCCGGTAGAACGGGCTGGGGGGCCGCGCGACAACCGGTTCATTGTTGAGGTAGCGCCGGACATCCATGGCCAGGGCATTCGCGGTCTCATAACGCCGCTGCCGCTCCTTCTCCAACGCTTTCATGACGATCCAATCCAAATCACCCTTCAATGACTTGATCAGTTTGGGCGGCTCCATCTGGCGATGTTTGGCGGTGGCGGCCAGGTCGGTAATTGTGAGACCGGTCAGCATCGTGGAAGGACGCTGGGGTTCCTTGTCACGCAGCGTGCGCCGCATTTCATCCAAACCGGATTGGACAAGTTCCTTTTGGTCAAAGGGCGTGCGACCGGTAAGCAATTCATAAAGCAGGACGCCAAGTGAATAGATGTCACTGCGTGTATCAACGTCCAGGCTGCTCAGCTCCGCCTGTTCCGGGCTCATGTAAGCGGGCGTGCCAACGACCTGTCCTGCCATTGTAAGATCGGGATTGTCCATGAGCCGGCCTTCGATGGCCTTGGCGATCCCGAAATCAATCACCTTGGGAACGGGCCGGCCATCGAGCATCGTCACCAAAATATTGGACGGTTTGATGTCGCGATGAATCACCCCCTTTTGGTGTGCATGCTGGATGGCCTGACAGACTTGAATTAACAGCTCCAGCCGCTGGGGCGCAGTCAGGTCTTCTTCGTCGCAGTAGGTCGTGATTTTCACTCCTTGAACCAGCTCCAGCACGAAATATGGACGACCGGATTCCGTGGCACCCCCATCCAGGACTTTCGCAATATTGGGATGATCCATCATCGCCAGGGCCTGGCGTTCAGTATCAAACCGCGCAATGACATTCTGGGTATCCATGCCCAGCTTGATGAGCTTGAAGGCCACGCGGCGGCGGACCGGCACTTCCTGTTCCGCCAAATAAACCACCCCGCACCCGCCTTCACCCAATTGCCGCAGCAACCGATATCGACCGATCCGTATGCCGGCCATTTCTCCAACCACCGATTTTGCGCTCACCAGCTCCGCCACTTCCAAAACATCCACCTCATCAATGGCCAGGTTGGTGATGCATTCAGAAAAAAACCGGTCACTTTGATCATGATGCGCCAGCATTTCAACCACCCGGGAACACACATGGGGGTCAGCCGCGCTGGCTCGCTTGAGAAAGGCTTCCCGTTCACCGGGGTCCGTAATCGGCAGCGCGGCGGCAAATAGCAATTGTTCTTTGTCAGTATCCGCACTCATGGGTTGAGACAGCAGTTTTTCACACAATAATGCGCTGGCAGGGGGGAAAACCGGAAAGGCATCGGGGTTATGCCTCCCCATTCCATTCTTCGTTAATGCTCTTTAACAACCAAGCCTTGGCAAAGGTCCATTTATTGTAAATGGTGCGCTCGGTGACCCCCAGAGCCTCAGCCACTTCCACGTTGGTTAAGCCGCCGAAAAATTTCAGCGTCACAATCTGCGCCAGTTCGGGATCGGCCGCCCCCAAACGCGTCAACGCCTCGTCAATCAGCAAAATGCGGTCGTCGGGGAGGGTTTGGGCCACGTCCACATTATCAATGCTGACGTGCTCAGCCCGATTTCCCCGCTTCAGCCGTAATTTACGCCGCGCCCGTTCAATGAGAATTCGCCGCATGGCCTCGGACGCCGCACCAAAAAAATGCGCCCGGTTGTGCCAGACGGGGGCGGAATTGGATTGGAGCCGCAGCCAAGCCTCGTGCACCAAGGCGGTGGGCTGCAGGGTTTGACCGCCCATTTCCCGCGCCATTCGCGAGGCCGCCAATACCCGCAATTCCTTGTAAACCAAAGGCAATAACTCCTCGGAAACGCCGCCTTCCGGGGACTGCGACTGCAGCACGCGCGTCACATCATGTTGGGCTTCAAAATTGGGCATTGCCGGCCGGTAAAATGGATGGAATTTATTCTCCTTCAACTTAACCAACAACTCTGGTTGAATCAAACAAATCCCCGAAGCGCTAACCGGAATCCGCTGCCATGCTGCCGCCCGAAGCGCGCACCAGCCCGGAAATAGTTCTTCAAACTGTCCCGGGAGCCGCCGCCGGGTGCTTTTGCCTCACCCCGCCGGGTGACGCATCGCCGGCTATGGGTTGGGTATCTTCAAGCGGAGAAAACGTGCGGTGTTGGTGTTTCCTTGGGGGCAACGACAGCCGGAACCGTGCCCTGCCCCACGGATGTTTTTAATTTGAAAGACCTCTCGCACGATGCCGACTGGAAGAGAAGCCTCAAGGGACTGCTCACGGATAGATCAAACGGAAGAAGACGCCCCCCGCATCGGGCGAAAACGGGAGGATCATTTGATTCGTGCTTATTGCGCCTGCGACATCAAACCAGTTCGAGTTCAACCCGGTGACCAACGGATTCGTCTGCGTCTGCAACCGCCACCCGGTATGGTCAGCCGGCCACGAGAGGGTCAGCGTGTTCACCGAAAATTGCGCCACCAGATTGGTTGGCGTGATGGCGACCGCCGGAATCACTGCAATCGAGCCGTCCACGGCAAGGTTGTTGGCCCAGACCAAACTCGCATCAGGCAATGGCGGAAGATTGACCGAATTAAACGCGCCGCTGATGGGCACGCTGAAAAGCGTGAATCGGTCGCCAGCCGAAAAATTGGTCGGCCCGAGGTTGGTAACCACTAAAGCAGATCCCGCATTGGCAACAACGCTAGGGGCAGACAACTTGTCGCTGGTGGGCGTCACCGAGCGGTCAATCTTCATCCGCATCGTGCCGTTAATGGTCGTATTGCCGGCGGTCAATGTCCCCATCACAGCCGGCAAAATCCCCCAGGAAGGCATGCCCGGAGCCAAGGTTCCCCCGGGTTGCACATTGAGCATTCCGGGGATTGAACCGGTGCCGCCTAGCACCCCGTTGCCGACCATAGTGCTTCCGGAGTAGGTGTTTGCTGCGTTGAGGGTGACGATGCCGGAACCGGCTTGGATCACCGAACCGCCGCCGATAATGGGGGCGCTGCTAAAGTGGGTGCCTTGGACAATTGAATCGCTGCGGTTGAAGATCAACGTGCCCTCGTCATCAATCGTGCCGCTGGTGGAAAGCGAGCCGCTTGTGCCGCCGTTGCCCAGTTGCAGCGTGGCGCCCGGATTGATCGTCGTGCCCAGACTATAGGTGTTTGCCCCGCTAAAAATGAGGATGCCCGTGCCGGCCACCGTGCGCGCGCTGGCTCCACCCAAGACCCCGCTGAACTCCGTCCGCGGATTGTTCACTGTCAAGGTCTTGGCGGTGCCATTGGCATTCGGGGTGGCCGTGAATTTGAGATTCCCCGTGCCGCCGAAGATTGCGTTGGCGCCCGCGCTGCCGCCGAAATTGAAGGCATTCGTTATCATGCGCGCCGCGCCGTCAATGGACTGAATGGTCGCTCCAAGCGTGCCACCGTTAAAATTCAATGGCCCGGTTCCGAGGGCTGAATCATTACCGATTGCCAGTGTGCCAGCCTGAAGGTCCACCGTTCCCGTGAACATATTCGCCCCGGTAAGCGCCAAAGTGCCGGGGCCCATTTTAGCGAGTCCACCGGCGCCGCTGATCACACCCCCTGCCGTCAATCTATTACCGCTCACCGTCACCGTGCGGGTGGCGGCCAGGCTCACCGCGCCCGTGCCCAGATTCAGACTGTTCGCAGTTCCGGCATAGGTGAAATTGCCATTCCACACTTGGGCATTATTCGGCCGCAGCGTCACCTCCGTGCCACTGGTGTTGTCCAGCGTGGTATTCGCTAAAATAGTCAAAACACCGATGCCGATGGCCGAGTTGGCGCTGCTGGAACCGCCGTAATTGATGTTCAACTGGCCCGCGTCCATGGTCATGCCGCCGCTGAATGTGTTCGCCCCCGAAAGCGCAATCGAACCCGTGCCAGCCTTGGTCACACCTAGCATACCACCGCCATCGGTGATAATGCCCTGATAGATGCCGCCGGTCGCATCGCCATTGCCGATCGTCAGCGTGTTCGTTGTCCCGCTCTTGCTGTTCATAATGGTGCCACCTGCTCCGCTGAGTTTTCCAATTGTCAGGTCAATGCCATTCAGGTTCATTGTGCCATATCCGCGCCCAACCGAGTTGCTGAAAGCGAGTGAACCGGTTGAGCTACCCAGACAAGCAGAGTTGTCGATTTGCACCGTGTGCGGCGCTTCAATGACCGTGCCGCCCGTGTAGGTGTTTACGCCGTTCAGATTGACGGTGCCGTTCAAAGGAGAAACCGCCGTGGCACCGATCCGCAACGCACCGGGTCCGCCAATTAACGCGGGAAACGAAAATGAATTCCCCTGCGGATCAATTTTCCCCCCGCCCGCTTTCAGTGTGACTTTGCCCCCCAGGCTGGCGCTGTTGCCCGACCAGTTGTGGACTTCGCCGCCATCGAGAAACAGATCCGTGCCGATGGAAACATAGCGTCCACCGGAGGTGTTCTTGAACGCGAGCACAGCGCCGTTTGACAGCGTCAACGAACTTCCGGCAAAAGTGTGATGGGATCCGTCTGCCGGCGTTCGCAATGTGCGGGCGATGTTCACCACGTAATTCTTGGCCGACGACGGAGCCGCTCCGTCCGACCAGTTCAACGCGCTTTCGAAACTGCTGCTCCCGGCCACATCACTGGTGTTCAAAGTCACCACGCTGCCACCGGGATTTTGGGTCGGCGGCACCAGGTTCATCACCATTACGGAACCCCAGCAGCCGACCGAGTAGCGCGTGTCATCGGGCGTTTGATCCCACCATTTCGACCAGGAGATATTGTCCGATGGGCGCCGCACATTCCACGCGGCATTGGCGTTCTGCTGGAGCCACAACTGATAATCCCTTTGCAGCCCACGATCCTTCATGAACCTCACCATCCACCGGACGAAGATGGCGTTGAAATTGCCCAGGTCGCTGTTCTCGTCGTAATTTGGCAACTGGCCACCGGTGCCCATGCTGTTTCTGGTGTAATTCGCCGCGAGGATGGCGTCATTGGTGTAGCCGAGGAAATTTGCCGCACCGATGAACGTCCCCTGGTTGTATGAGGTTGCCCCACCATGGGCGGCGTTATCGCTGCCGTAGTAGTCGGCGATCGAACCGCTGCCGCTGTTGAATAATTTTGCCCGCTCCCACTGGTATAAACTTTCGGCCTTGGCAAGATAGTTGGTGTCCCCGTAGTTTTGATAGATCAGGTAGGCTGCAATCGCACCCGGGCCGTTAACGCAGGCGTTCTTCGACGAATTGTCCGGGTATTTCCAATACAACCCGCCACCGCCATTCGTAGACCATGCCCGCGTATAGCACGCGTCGAAATTGCTTTTCGCCACCGAGCGATAGGTGTTGTTGCCGGTCTTTTGATACGCGCGCGAACAGGCGATCACCATCCACATGATGTCGTCGTTGTAAGCGTTCCAGGTCCAGCTCGTGCCGTAGTCGTAAGCGAAACCGTTGTAGAGACTGGAGAACTGGGTCAGGTAGGCGGTGTTGGTGGTTTGCTCATAAAGGTCAACGAGCATTTCCATCTGGTTTGCCCGCCCCCAGAACCACGTTGTGCCGCCATCGGTTGAGTCACGGAAATAGCCGCGACCGCTGGTGGTGAAATAAAAAGCGTTGTTGAAGGAATCCACCATCGTTTGCGCATCCGCCGCCGTGTAAGCACCTGCATTGAAACAAATCATCGGCAGACCCGACGTCACCAAACAAATCCATCCGACCAATCGGAACAACATGGGAAATTTTACAGTTCGACTATTCATGACCTGGTCTGCTTCTTGGCGAAAATCTTTGTTCGTGGTTAATCATGGGAGCTTCAACCGGTAAAACTGGATCGTGTTGGTCATCGAGAAGTGAACGCCAAGCATGCCGTTGGTTGGAATAATTGGCACGGCCAACCCGGACCAGAGGACTGGCGGCATCAGGTCCGTCGTGAACTCAAGCGTCATGGGCGCAGCCCAACCCGGCCATGATAGGTCTAGCCCGCCATCGCTTGATCTGATATCCATGGTCGGCTGCACGAAACTCGCCGTGTAGCTGGTGTTGGTGTCTGGAACCGTGAGGTTATGCGATTGCGCACCGCCGTCAGACCACATCACAAACGGGAAGTTCGTGCCGGCTTTGAATTGTGGCGACGGCACTCCCATCGTTCGGCTCATTCCAGCGACGGCGACAACGGAGGTCGAAGTCGTCAGGCTTTGGCCATCGAGTGAGATGTTTAAGCCGGCCGGCACGGTGGTAAAACTCAGCACGCTGGTTCGTGGTTGCACATCTGCCGAAACGGACTGCTGATTGTCGTTGGTGTCGGTTACGGTGAGATTGATGCGGTAGAAAATGTTGGTGACGGTTGCGGCATTAGTCGGAACGAGATAAGCCCCGTTGGTTATGCCCGTCCACGGACCGAAGGCGGCATAGGCCAGTCCGTTCGAAAACAGTTGGCTATTCCACGAGAATGCGCCCGGCGACAAAATCGCGCCCGAATAGTCTTTAGCGGATCCGATGAAAACCAACGGAACTCCGCCGGCAAACTTGGTTGTATTCGTGGGCTGAAGGATGAGCGGTTGCGGGGCCACGAGCTCGGCGCGGGAGAGCACCTTTGAATTCAAACGTACCGCGCTGATTTGCCCATCGAAATAGGGATCGGCAGAAAACTGACTCTTCCCCAATACGCAGTTGGTTCCGGCGATGTCGGACGGCAATAGATTGACGCTGTTATTGACGCCGACCGCATCGCCATTCAGGCAGAGAATTCCCTCACGCCCGTTCATCGTCACGGCCACCTGCACCCACCGGTTGGTGGGCAGTGCGCCCTGCATCTCAATCGTCCGCTTGTAAGTGGCATAGTCCGGCGTGATCGAGCATTGCAGCTGGGTCGAGGAGTTGCAAGGGGTGAGATAGTAAAAACAATTGTTGTTCTTGCTCAGATCAAAAATGCGTTGCCAGTTGGCGCCACCGTTCCACTTGACCCAGCCGGAAACTGTCTGCGCCGAACCCGCACCGGTCGCCAGTTTGACGTATTGCTTGGGCGCTGGTGTAAGGTTTAGAACATTTCCACGCGTCGGGTCGTTCACAAAGGAAGCTCCGTTCACGAGCGTGCCGTTGAAGTTGTTGCTGGCATCCAGGGCATTGCTGGTCAGCGGATAAAAGGATGACCACGCATTCGAGCCGACGGTCGCCGAGGCATAGGCGCTCACTGAATTGGTTGCTTTGCGACCGAGATTGTCCGTCGCCATCAGGAAGATGCGATACAAACCATTCGTTCCGTTGGCTGGCACGGTATAAACGCCTTCATTCAAACCCGTGACCGGGCTCAGCACTATGTTGGTCGCCCCGTTGTTGATGTATTGAATCTGCCAGGTCAGATTGCCGGCACCCAAAGGCAGGTTCATGAAATCAGTAGCGCGGCCTTGAAAACGAATCGTGCCGCCCGGCCAACAGGCAGAGCCATCCGCTGGCGACGCAATGACGGGCACTGGCGCCACAATTTCGGCCGCCGTCAGCGCCCGACTATACGCGCGAAAACTCGCGTATTGGCCATTGAAGTAAGGGTCCACCGCGAATTTGCTGCGCCCAAGATGATTGGTCTGCGACGTGACGTTTAAAGGAAGGGTGGTCATGCTGTTGTTCGTGGCCACCGCGGCTCCATTGACGAAGAGAATGCCCTTCGAGCCATCCAGCGTCACTGCAACGTGGGTCCAAACGTTCATCGGCAGTGGTTGGGTCCATTGCAGCGTCTGCAAATTGCCGCCCGGGTTGATGTCGAGGCGCAGGACATTGCCGCTGGCGGCTGGAGTGAGCATCACAGTCTTGGACGTGTCCGTGCCGAAATCAAAGATGCGTTGCCACTGACTGCCGCCGCGCCATTTCACCACTGCCGCGAATGTTTGCGCATAGGCAACACCAGGAGGCAGCCAGGCGTATTGGTTGGTCCCGTTGAGATCGAGAGCGTGGCCGTATGTGGGGTCGAGCTTGACCGAGGCGCCATTCACCAGCAGGCCGGAGAATTGGCCGTTCTCCTCCCGCGCGTCGGATTGAAAATTATAGACGGCCGACCAACTGTTATCATAGACCGGCCAGCCGTCCGTAGTCCACGAAAGCGGCAACATGGCGAAGCGCGGCGTTCCGTAAGCGTTATATCCCGTATCCCAGGAATTGGCGTCGTAGTAATGATGCGTGAGAAATAGCGTTCCGCCATCCGACAAGATGCCAACGTGGCCCGGCCCGGAATATTTGCCGGACGCACGCATGAACAAGGTGCCGCCGCCGTTGACCATATCCACGCCATTCTTGTCCAGGTAAGGACCGGTGATGGAAAGGCTGCGACCGACACGGATATTGTAGGTGCTATCCACGCCGTCGCAACAGGAGCCCCAGTTGACAAAGAGATAGTAGTAACTGCCCTGCCGAAAAATATACGACGCTTCAATCGAACTGCTGTCCGCGAGGCGGAAGGTCGTTGAGTTCGGTGTGATGCGGAGGCCGGTGGCCGGATCCAGTTGCGTTATATAAATCCCATTCCAGTAGGAACCGAAGCAGAGCCACAGCTTGCCGGAGGCGTCCCATGACAGACAGGGGTCAATGGTGTTGTAGGCCAATCCGTTCGTCGAAGTGATCACGGGGCCTTGATCGGTCCACAGATAATTCGGATCCGTCGGGTCCAACGTCGGATTGGTCACCAGTCCGATCGCAGAAATCTGGCTGCCGAACGTGGAAACGGAATAGTAGAGGCAGTAACGATTGCTGACGTAGAGGACGTCCGGCGCCCAGAAGGTTCCGGTGAAACCGGGCACGGCATTGGTGGTCCAAGCGGGCACGTTCGCAAACACCTTTGGCCCCGCCGACCAAAATATTTTGTCGGCGGACGACCGGCTCGTAATCCCCGATCCGGTGGCAAACAGGTAGTAACGGTCTTTGCACTTCACTACGGTCGAAGGATCATGAGCGCCCAAGTGACCCCGCAGTTGATATGGCTGGGCAAAACTCGAAGCACAGAGCAAAACGAGCAAGCCCAGAATGGCAGTAAGCATCTTGGCAGTGCGCCAAACCGCCGGATCACCAAGGGCGGGAGATCGCGTGATTTTCACCCGCGCACTTGCACGCTTTAAACAGCCTCGGAGATGGACAGGTAAAGTTTTCACTGGAAAATGTTACTCCTGTGGAGGCGGTATATTTGGCGAACCTGAATTCGCCATTTTTATTTGAATCACATGATTGCCGGTCAGCGTGGCGGGCACGCTACTGGCGGGCACGCCATCAACGAGAATGATCTGAACCACCGTGCCACAGCCGATCAAAATTATTCGCAGGTTGCAGTTTCGATACGTGAAGTGGTTCAACACGGAATAAAAATTATTCCCGAATGAATTCGGCACGCAGGGGGCAAATTGAATGCCATCGGGATTGTAGGTGATGCCAAACACTCCACGCGTCCAATAGCACGTATAGCCCGTGGCCCCCCAGCTGACCCAGGTATAATTCGAGTGAAATTGGCCCGTGGAGGGATTGATGGTTCCCTCCTGCCATTTTTTTAACGGTAGACCCGCGCGCGCATGCCAGAAAATGAAGGGCTCCAGTTCTTCAGGTCGGCCAAGCAGCGCCATTGCCCATCCGTGAAAGCCTGCTTCATCCTCCCAAACATTTCCACCATGATATGATGTCTGACCGGCGGGCATGATGGGGTCCACATTGCGATAACCGTAAGGGGTGGCTGCGAAATTTGAATGGTAATTTAGACAGGCTTGTACACTGGCGACGCCGGATAAATATAGCAATCCGGCTGAAATATCTTCACGGTAGTTGTAAGCGGTGTTGGACACCACATTCATGTAATAGCAATAGGTGCCAAATTCCGGTCGGTAGAGTTTGGCATTGATGGCAACTTTGCTGGCGGACGATTTCTGGCCGCACAGGATGGCCTCATTGGCGAACCCCAGCGTGGCGGCAATTTGACCGAGATCACGCCACGCCATCGTCACCAAAAGATTGCCATACAGACTCTTCAACTGCGTCAATCGATTGTTGAAATCCCCGGTTGTCACATAGCCCGAAACATTATCACTCCACGGACCGCCATACCAAAGACCATCGTCGCCATCCAAATAGGTCGTTTCCTTGTTCGTCATGGTGTTCCACATGCAACGCCAACAGGTCGTCAGCAAATTAGTGTCGCCGGTGATTTTGAAATATTCCCATGCTGCGGAAATGAAATGAATGCTGTCCGAGGTGACCACGGCATCCTCGCGGATGATGTTATTGGTAATATCGCACCGGCGTATCAGTGTTCCGCGTGTGGTGACCGGATCAATGACGGCGATATCTCCCCATTGGATTTCCTGGGAGAAATCCCGGGTGTATTCGCGGATATCGGCGCCGTGGGTCATATAGAAATAGGGAACATAATAAACGCTGCCGGGACTGTATCCCCCCAGCATGGCACTGGCGGTTCCGGCTGGCGCCCGCACTTTGAACAGCGCATCCACCGCCAGAGCAAACGCGCCATCCAGAATGGGGTAGGGTGTTTGCAAAGAGAGCTGGTTCATCTGCGGGGTTGTCCAAGCATAGCTTGGATTTCCATCCTGGGTGATGGTCAAGCCATTGGTGGAGCGATAAACCCCGGCGTATACATCCGAGCACTCCATCCGGTCGGGGTAAAAGACGAATGCCGAGTTCGAGAAAATTGGCATTTGAATTGGCGGCATCGGCGGGTAGATGAGGCGGAAAAACTCCGTCGGCGTGGTCGGATCAATTCCCATCGCATAGCTATTTGTCGCCTCAGTTCCGGAAAGATTGAACCAATTGCTGCTCAAACCGAGACTTAACGGATTGGTCTGGCCCTGCAATTGCCAGCCCGTGCAGGCGGCCGGCCATGACAAGTTTAACACATGGCCCGACTGAACGATGGCCGTGACCGTGGGATCAACGATGGAAACCACCAGGTCCAGCGAATGATTCCCCGGGTTGTCCTCGACGCGGGCAACCATGCCCGGCCGGAGGCCATTCACCGTGAAAGAACTGAAAGCATTGCTCTGATAGCTCCCATAGGTGATCAGCGATCCCCTTCCGGCCGCAATCGAACCCGGATTGGGCAGGTTAATTGTGGAATTTCCCGTATTAACGAAAGCTCCCAGCACCGCCAACAACGGGGAGCTGTTGATGGCATATCCCGCCAGATTAAAACTGAGGGTCGCATTGGTTGCCGTCAAGGCAGCGACCGCCAGACTGTTTTCGTTTGCCGTGCGATTCACCTGCAAACTCGCACCCGGTGACAACACCATCGGCACGCCGCTTAACTGCGCATCGGTATTAACCGCCAGCGTGCCGGATCGAATGTTAAATGCGCCGGTTCCGGCATTGGTTCCTGCGAAGGTCAAGACGCCAAAGCCATTTAAATTCAGCGCGCCGCCGCCCCTGATCACACCGGTATAGGTTTGGCGGCTGGCGACATTAAAAGTGACGGTGGCATTATTGGTAATAGGGCCGGTCAAGGGATAGTCCGCCACACCATCCCCAAACACCACCGTTCCGCCATTGATCGCATATCCGCCCGCGCACAAGTTCGTGCCGTGCAACTTCAGCGTGCCGGCGCCGCTCTTCACCAACGCTAGATTGCTCGCGGGTGCGGCCGTCCCGCCCAGCGTGCCGATATAGATGTTGTCCCCGTTGTTGCTTACCGTTAGCGTGGAGACCGCCGCCGCATTCCCACCCGCCACATAACTTTGCTGCCCCAAGGCCGTCGTGTCGCTGGTCAGCCCGCTCAGCATTTGCGAACTCGCCCCGCCCAGGTCCCCCAAGATCAGCCCACCAAAACCATTGTAGCTCGATTGCGGCGTCCCGCTGCTGTTCGCCGCATAGAAAAGTCCTGAATTGCCCAATTGAAGCGCTGTTCCGCCCGGCAATCGGTTGTTCGCGCCAGACGCGGCCTGCACCACCAGGCCCCCGTCTATAATCGTAGCCCCCACATAAGTGTTCGTGCCTTTCAAAACCACCCGGGAACCCGTCGTGGGCCGGTTGGCGGATTGATTCAAGCGCAGGCGGCCCGCGCCGGTAATGTTGCCGGCGTTGGTGACCGCCGCATTGTTAACGCCCCAGGTCAAAATCACCGTGCTGTCCCCGGCCAGTTGGATGTTCGCAGGAAAGGTGCAGCCATTGTTGCCGGAAAAGTTGATGGCGCCGAAGCAGAAGAACGAAGCCGGAATGCCATCGCCGGAAATGATGAAATTCTTCGGCCAGTTGAGGGTATAACCGCCACTGGTTCCGCGCAGCAGCACGCCGGAGTTGGTGTGGATGATCAGGTTGGTGCAACCCGTCAAAGTTCCCGCGCCCAAACCGCTGTTATTGAACTGCACCTGCAAGGCGGTAGCACTGTTGTAATCCGTAGCCCCCGGGGTTCCGACTTCCATCGTGCCATTGATGAAATTCGTCGGGTTGTTAAAGGCGATTTGCGACTGCCACCCCGAGGCCTTAGTTACCACACTTATTCCGCCAGTGGCTACGAGGGAGGCATTAATCGTCACTTGGCCAGAGGCCCCCGGATAAGATTGTGGATTGGGACAATTATCCGCCATGACTAATTCAGCTGGACTCCCCATTACTGTCAGGTTTGTGTTGGGAGCGATACCCGCAACCGTGTAGGCAGGCACACTTTGTCCGGCTGCGGTGATGGTAAAGTTATTTGAGAAAATCATGCCTCCAGCGACGATGGAATTGGCCAGCGTAATCGTTGCGCTGGAAGTCAAATTCGAGCCAATTACTGCTGAGGCACCAGTGATCCAGGCAACATTCCTTGTCCCATTCCACCAGTTGGTCAGGGTGCTTGAATTACTCCAATTGCCACCGCCATCCTGAACCCCAGCCTTGGCTGGCATATTGTCCCATCGAAGCACTTGGCCGTGACCGGCCATGCCTATCGATAAGACACAGACCAACACAAAGGAAAAGACAGGCCATCGTTTCGACGTCCCAGAAACAAAACATGCAATTCCGATCAGCATACTCTTCATGGCTTGATTCTGAATTTGAGGTTGAGGCTTGTGTAAAACCGGTCTGAACAAGGCGAAGTGATAATAGCCTGCAAAACCGGGCACCAAGGAATCGAACCTCCGGCCTCCAATCGCCAATGCGTCCAAACAATTGATATGGCTGGTTCACTTCGCCGTAAGGTCCGTAACGGAGTGTATAACGAACCACCTAAGACGGCTCTTTGGAGGTGTCTTGCTTGGTGCTTTTCATAAGCCGGGACCATCTTGCCTCCATAAGCCTCAAAAAGGCTCATCCATTGGTTGCCTGCCGGCAATCTGCCTTGGTTGGCATATGTAGCGCCCGCCTTTCACAGTTTATAGTATTGCTCCCAATCCCTGCGTGGCGGCACGCCGTCCAGGAATGCGTTCGCGACCTTGTGATTGGTGATTTGCTTCGTCGCACGGTCGAACTCAAGTTTCGCGTTCACCCGCTGCGCGATAATTCCGATGGCCATCGCCTGACACAGCGGGCCAGCCACCGCAAAATTCGAGCGGGTTTTCTCTTCGCCCTTGGCCGCCTTCAGAAAGTTCGCGAAGTGATTTGACGGACTCTTCGGCACTGCGGGCAGCTTGGCCGCCATTGCCTTCGCCTTTTCCTCAGGAATAATTTTCAGCGTGCTGGCATGGGAGCCGCCTTTGAAAGTCAGCCCTTCGCCGTAAATGATCTTTCCGGGAGGACGCTTCTGATTGCCCGGCACGGGCGCCCCCTTTGACGGTGGCGGGATGTCGGAATCCACGACTGATGCTCCCATGTTGTCGGGCAGCGGCGGCAGATTATCCTGGCCGTCATACCACATCAGTTCCAGCGCGGGCTTGGTGCCGCGCGCCGGGAACTTGAAGGCCAGCGTGGTCGCTTGTGGAAAAATATAAGGGCTGTAGCCTTCCGATTTCGGATCGACTTCGACCGGCAAGCCAAGGTCAAGAAACTCGTGCGCGGTGTCGAAGATGTGCGCCCCCCAGTCGCCCAGCGCGCCGTTGCCGAAGTCGAACCAGGAGCGCCAGTCCCCGTTGACGTAACCCTGGTTGTATTTGTGGGCCGAAGCCGTCGCGAGCCAGCAATCCCAGTCCAGTGACTCGGGAATCGGCTGCTCTGGCAGATAGCCGTCCACTTTCATCCCGTGCCAACGGCGCGAATTGTTCATCCACGTGGTAATCTTGGTGACGTTCTTGATGACGCCCGCGTCGGTCCAGGCCTTGAACTGGAAATAGTTTGCCTCAGAGTGGCCCTGGTTGCCCATCTGACAGGCCACTTGGTATTTCTTCTCGGCCGCCATCATCAGTTCAATCTGTTTGAAGCTGTGCGCCATCGGCTTTTCACAATACACATGCTTGCCCAGCGACATCGCGAGCATCGCAATGGGAAAATGCGAAAAATCGGGAACCGCGACGCTGACGGCATCAATCTCTTTGCCCAGCTTGTCGAACAGCTTCCGAAAATCCTGGAAGCGCGGGACGTTCGGAAACATTTTCAAAACCCCCTGTGTATGCGGCGCGCCCATGTCGGTGTCGCAGAGCGCAACGATGTCGGCGAGGCCGGTGGCGTTGAGCGCCTTGACCACATCCGCGCCCCGATTGCCGATGCCGATGCAAGCCAGGCGAACCTTTTCGCCCCGGCTTCGGCGGGCAGGAGCATCCGCAGCGAACCATGCCGGCGGAGAAATCACAGAAACGGTTCCGGCGGCCAGAACCCCTTTGATAAATGAACGCCGTCCTATCGGCCGGCCAAATAGACTGCTGCGTGAGGATGATTTCATTTTGAAAATTTGGGTGCGGGTGGATTACTTGCCGGCGGGAACCCGGATCTTGAGGTTGCGGAACGAAACCGTGTTGCCGTGCACCTGCAACAGGAGGTGGCCGTCCGCCCATTCGCCAAAGTCCGGGATGTTCTTGAATTTACTCTGCGCCACCACCGCCCGGAACGCGGGAGAGCCACGCTCATACTCCACCACTTTCTGCCCGTTCAGCCAGTGCTCGACGTGTTTGCCGCGGACAATAATATGCGCGGTGTTCCATTCGCCGATCGGGTTGGGCTGCTTCGACGGCGAGGCTGTGATCAAGTCATAGAGTGAGGAAATCGTGCGGTCCCCATCGCGCCCCAGCTTGGCGTCGGGATGCCGCTCATCATCGAGAAGCTGAAATTCGAGACCAATGGCCGAACCCACGCCGGTGGGCTTGCCGGTCTGCTTGTCAATGGGGGCCAGGTTCGGCTGGACGAAATACTTGATGCCGCTGTTCGCGCCGGGGGTGAGCTTGAAATCCACCAGCAGTTCAAACTCCGAGAATCGTTCCTTGGTGATAATATCGCCTCCGCCGGCAGATTCCTCGCCTTTGTTGTCGTGGACCGTCAGCACGCCATCCTTGATAGACCAGCCCTTCTTGGGAAATGCGTCGCTCTTCGGACTGCGCCAGCCCTCCGTGGTTTTACCATCCCAAAGCAAACGCCAACCGGCGGCTTTTTCCGTGTCGGTGAGGGTATTGGGTTGGACGGGATCCGCAGCCATCACGGGAAGGATCGCCGAGAATAGAAGTAACTTAGTTACAATGGGGATTTTCATGCGCTATTGGGGATTGATGATTATTCAGGTGTGGTTTGTAATCGGTTGCTGGATTTCAGTTTGGCATTCTAACATTCAGACTGCAGATCAACTGTGGCGTTTCAGAGTTTAGATCAAGGACGGGACACGCTTAACCGGAGGAAGCGCGTAGTGTTGGTGTTTTCTTGCGGATCAACGACCGTAACCGGCGCGACCGGCGCCAAACCTGCGGGATAAGGCACAACGGCACTCGACCAGATTTCCGTTCCGCCGGACAACAAGTCGGACAGGCTGTTCGCCGCCGCCACATGAATCGTAACGCCGGGGGCGTCTTTGGCCCGGTTGAAGGTCACGGCCAGATGATTATTTGTAATGGCTGCCGCCAGTAAGGCCCCGCTGACGGCGGTCGGATAGCTGCCCGTCGCATATTCGATCAGGTTGGGAATCCCGTCGTGATCGGGATCCGCGGCATCGCCGGCATCGCCGGCATTGTCGGTCGTGCCAAAGTAGGCCAGGCGCCAGCCTCCGAGCGAGGGCGCCGGGGTTCCGGCCATGACGGGAACAAACGTGAATTTATCGAGGACAATTTGATAACTGCTGGAGGCGGCGTTTTTGCCCGTAATCGTGAATTGGAGGTATTTCGGACCAGCCGTTGAATTGGTGACTCGAAGCGTCACGAGATTTGTGTAGGTGGCAGATGCAGCGTAGAAGTCCAGCGGGCTGCCGAGTTTGCTGAACGGTCCGCTGGCGGTGTCGCCGATTGCCATTTGTGCGATACCTCTGGTATTCAACATTTTGACGCGCACCGCCAGGTCGTAGGTGCCAGCCGCGAGGTAAGGCAAAGTGAACGCAATGGATTGTCCGACCCCGGTGGCATCCAACGAGACCGCCCCGTCCCCACTCACTCCGGCTTCTGAGAATGTGTGGTAAGCCGTCGAGGCGGCAAAGGCCTGATTCTCGGCCTCAAACACTCCGCTATTGATCGAAACGGTCATCTTGTCCAGCACCACCCCGGGATCAATCATCCAGACCTGCAGCGTTTGCAGGCCGGGGTTGGCGATCAGGTGATGGGATGTGCCATAGGCGGCGGCGCGCAGAACATTGATGTTCCAGGCGGCGGAATCCGCATCGGCATTGATGTCCACAACTTGCGGCGGGTCGCCGTTGAGTGAAATCGCGTAGCGGCAGCCAACGTGGTCAGAGGTGATCTTGTGCGTGGGCAGGCACGCCAACTGAACCGTTGTGGCCCCCGTGCTGAACGCGTAAAACTGGTAAGTGAGCGCCGGCGTGTTGCTCGTAATCGCCGCCGGATCCATGACTGCCGCCGTGACCGGCAGGATGGTCATGCCGTCGCGCGAGGCGCACGCGCGAGTCAACCTCCGCCAGCCGACGCCGTTCGTGCCGTCCTGTTGCGACGTGAAATTCTCCGCTTCAATGCTCACCACGCCATTGTTCTCCACCGCCGGCGGGAGCGTCACGAGATTGAGCGAGAGCGGATAAAAGGCCTGCACGTCCACGGTGTTGGTCACGCCCGCGCCTTGGATGGTGATCGTGCCGGGCACGGCGTAGCCGCGCGGCGCGTTCGGCCAATCAATGCCGACCCAAAGGCGCGCATCGGCAGTCCCGTTGGTCTGAGTGAGCGTGATCCACGGCACACTGCTTTGCGCGGTCCAGGTCATCGCGCTCGTGCCGGTGTTAAAAACGTCGATGAAATAAGCCTGGTTGGCCATGGGGTTGAACGTCGGCAGCACCCCCGCATGGGTGCCCAGCCCGGCGGCGGCGCCTTCCACCGCCACCCCTAAACCGGCGGTGCCGGGCGCGGTGTAGCTGCCCAGCGTTGGCATGATGTAAGGTTTTTTGGCCTCGCCGGTCGTGGTCACCGTCATCGTGCGATTCCATTTTCCGCCGGCGTTGGTTTTGTTGTAAAAAACCGTCTCGGACAGAATCGCGTCCTGCGCGGCTTGTGCGGCGAGGGCAAGCTTCGTTGTGGCCGCGCGGCCTTGCGCGGCCCACAGCCGGCTGCGCTCGGCGAGCAAAATCTTTTTATTCTGCAAATCCGCCCCGCGCATCGGATACAAAATCATCTCGTAAAACGCCGCCTGCTGATTCGCCGGCAGTTGTGCGTAAAGGGCATTGGCCGATGCGGTGAGGGCGGCAAACTGATCCAAGCGTTGCTGCGCCTCGTCGCCGTTGCCGGTAAAATTAAAGCCGCTCGCGGTGAAATTGAGCTGCTCGGGCCGCGTGATGATGTTCAGGCGGTAATATTCCTCCAGCAGCGTGGCAATGGCCTCGGCGTTCGGCGCGTCGAAATTCCGCGCCGCCCATTGCGCCAGGTAGGCGTGCGGGTCGAAATTGCGAAACGCTTCCGGGTTCCGCGCCAGCCGCAGAAAAAACTCCATGCCGATTTCGCCGGGCTTCAGGTCGCCGACGTTCACGACCCAAATTCTGCGGGCCTGATAATCCCAGGCCTTCATCATCTCCTCGCACGTCATTGCGGGCGGCGTGGTGAGAAGCCACAGATAACTGACTGGCCCCCCCCAATACGACAAGTGATAATAGACACCCGAACCGCCCCCCCGGGCCCGCTCTGCCGCGCCGGATAGTTCGCGGATGTATCCGTGGTTGTCATCGGGCCAAGCCAGCGTGATATCGTCGGGCACTTGCATCCCGGTCTGGTAGAGCGTGAGCGCCTCCTTGTAGGGCACAAACACCTGCGGGACGAGCGCCGGGTTGGCATTGACGTGATCGTGGATCATCTGCCGCTGGTCGGGGATGATGACGTTCTGCAGCTCATCGGCTTTTTGTTGCGTCGTCGTGCCGGCAGGCGCAATCATGGCGGCGTCGCCTATTCCGCGCATGCCGACAATGTAGGTGTTTTCGTTGGTCGCGGTTTCGATCACGCGCTGCTCCCAGAAGTTGTAAATGTTCGCGCGGTTGGTCCAGTAGTTGTAGGCGCCGAGCGTCGTGGTGTTGTATTCCGAGGTATTGCGCAGCATCGGCTCGTGGTGCGACGTGCCGATGACGATGGCGTAGTTTTCCGCCATATCGCGGTTGCCGGGAACCGTGTAGAACGCCTTCGTGACATCGTGCATTGCGGGCCAGATGTAATTGGCGTGCAACCGCAGCAGCAGTTCGAAAATCCGCGCGTAGGTGGTCGGGCCGATCTGGCCCGAGGGATCAAACGTCTGCTCCGCCCACGGATTCAGGCCCCAATCCTCGTCGTTCAGAAAAATCCCGCGATACTTCACCCCCGGCGATGGCTCGGTATAAGTGCCGGCACCCACGTAAAGCGCCATCCGCTGCGTCACGGGCACATCGCCGAACCAATACCACGGCGAAACGCCGATCGCTTCGGAAAGTCCGAAGACTCCGAAAGTCGTGCCGCGGCGGTCGCTGCCGACGATCACCAGCGCCCGGCCGACCCCGGCGACGGGATTCGTAACGACCGTGGCGAGGTAGGATTCCCATTGGCCTTGAATGGATCCGACGTGGATTTTCCCGGCGGCGATCAGGCCATCAATCAACGCACTCTTCCCGATGGTGCCGATGAAAATCGCGTTGGCGGTCGCCGCCGGCGGGTTGCTGGAAAGGAGCGGGGTCACGCCCGTCACCCGCTGCACGTCATCCCGCAGCGCACCGGCCGCGATACCAACCACGGTCGCATCATTGCCGCCGTAATATATCGGCGTGCCCTGCCCCCCCGCGACAACTGGGAGCGATCCGGCGGCGTTGGTTTCCAAGAGCGACAGAAAGGGCGCGCCCATAAACGGCGCCCCGGACGCGACGACGGTCAGCGGAATCGTCGTCCCCACCGCACGGCCTTGATCATCGCTCGCGCTGACGTTCAGATTCGCGCTGCCCGGAACCGCATTGGAAGCCACGGTCGTGCTAAAGGAATAAATATGATCGCCGGCCGCCCCGTCACCATGAGTGCCGTCGTCGTAAAAAGTCTGCGCGCCCGAACCGCCAATCGGAGTCAGATTGGCGGTGACCGCGAGACCGGTGCTGGTTGGATTCGCGGCGGGAATCACCGTGACCGTCAGCCAGATGGCCTGGCCGGCCGCCACGACCGGCGGGCTAGCCGCGCCGGCGATGACCAGATTGGTGGCGACCACGGCGATGGTTCCATTCACCGCGAGTTGGTTGGTCCAAATCAACACCGGGTTGGGCAGCGGGGGCAGGCTCACGGTATCGAACGCCCCGCTGATGGGCGGGCTGAAGAGCGCGAACGTGTCGCCCGGCGCCAAGTTGGTCGTGCCTACGTTTGTTACCGTCAAGGTTGCGCCCGGACTGATGACAATGCTTGAGGCCACCAGCCGGTCATTGGGCGTTGTCCCGGACCGGTCAATTCTCATCACGACCATGCCAGCATTCGTCGCCGGGCTGCTCACGGTCAGCGCGCCGAGCGACGCTGCCAGTGCCCCCCGGGCGGGAATGCCGGGCGCGAGTTTCCCTCCCGCCAGCACCACGAGCGGGCCACCGAGGCGGCCGGTGCCGCCGAGGGTGCCACCGTTTGTGACATAGACGTTGCCGTTGCCGTTTGGAAAATTGATCAGCAAGGTTCCCCCGGCCACGGTCGTGGTGCCGGTGGAGGAATTGGTGCCGGCAAAAATGACCACGCCGTTGTCCGCCCCCGCGTTGACGCTGGCCCCGCCCAACTGCAGATCGCCACTGCCGCTGATCGCAGCAGCCACCACCAAGGTTTCGAAGGCCGGCGCCCCCGATAACGCCCCCAGATAGCTGCGGGTTCCCGCCTGAAGCGTGATGTTTCCCGCCAGGGTTTCGGTGTAATAATCCGCCCCACCGTTGGCAAAGTCGGCCAAGCCGCCATTCAGAATCAGATTGGTCACCGTCAGGGCCTGCCCCCCCACGCCCTTCATCAACAAGCGACCGCCGGTTTCCACGGTCAATGAACCGCCGCCAAACCCGTAAGCCGCCGTGTCCGCCGGGGAACGCAAGGAAAAGCCGGCCGTGGAATAAATGTTGGTGGGGCTGGGCGCCGCGCCGTTGCTCCAGTAACCAGCGGCCGCGAAGCTGGAGGCGCCGTAAGCATCATTGGTCACCAGCGTCACGCTGGCCGCCCGCAGCGGGAGGCACCCCAAGAGCCCAAGGGCGGCAACGGCCAGCCGGAACCGGCCGAAACCAATCCTGCGCCCCAGATCGCAGGCCCTGCCGCGGCCCGACCTTGTCATTTTGAGAATCGGCATTCTAGATTACGCGTCGAGCTGCTGGATGGGCCCGAGCTTCAAGGTTTGAAGGCCAGGAATTTAAGCGCCGCCTGCAGGGTCGCGTCAAAATCCTGCGGATCCTGATAAAAGTAACAAATCCGGGTGCCATCCGTCTGCCACGTGGTCAGATAATACATGGATTGCGCCTTGATCCATTCCACATGTCCGTCGCAGAAAACTTCATTGCCGCCGGCCGGCAAGGCGCCGCCGGACTTATGCGGCGGCATATTGTCATAGAGCGTGCGGGTTGGATCCTTTTTGCCCCAGGCGCCGTTTATTTTCATGACACAATCCGCCGCCAAGACCCAATGCGGCTTGGCTTGGGCCAGTTTAATGGGACTATGGCCGGTAAATTTGCCGAGCGTGTTGACCCAATTTTTGAAGCCCGTGCCGCCGAAATATTGGTAGCCGATGTCAAATTGATTATAAGAGCCGGGCTCATAGCCGGGCAGTTGCGGGAGATTCGGACAGGCCCAAATACAACGAGTTCCGCTGTTGGTGTTTACGATCAACTGCACGCTGGCAGCAGCGGAGGCTGAACTCGGCTCCAAAACATTCTGCACTCCCTGCTTCGAGGCCCCGTCGATGTGCGACTCAACAACCAGATCGTTATTGTCACCGGCATAAACGGTCATCCCCACGGCAATCTGCCGGAGATTGCTGACGCACAGGGCGCGTTTGCCTTTTTCCTTCGCCTTGGCCAGGGCCGGCAGCAGCATGGCCGCCAGGATGGCGATGATGGCGATCACGACCAGAAGTTCGATCAGGGTAAAGGCCTGTTTACGCGGGGAGGTTAGATTCATCACGAGATTAAATAGGGGGCTATTTTTAATGGCTGGTTAAGGACCGCCGGGACGGCCCCAATGGTCGTCCCGGCGGCGATTGTCATTACAATTTCAAGCGGAAAAACACCGCTCCATTGGTGATGGTCACCGGAATGGCAACCTCGTTGGTTAGCACCGAACCCGGCACATCCACCCAGTTGGTGCCCAGGCCATCCCCTAACAAATTCGTCTGGACCTGCAGCGTCCAGCCCGTGTGATCGGCCGGCCAGGACAAATTCACTGAGCCAGCGGAGAAGGAATTGGTGAGGACCGGGCTGTTGGTATTGATGGTCGCCAGGGCGACCACGGCAATGGTCCCGTCCAGGGCCAGCCGGTTGGTCCACGCCAAGCTCGCCACGGGCAAGGCGGGTAGATTGACCGTGCTAAACGTCCCGCTGACCGGCGAACTGAACAACGCGAACGTGTCACCCGCCACCAGATTGGTCGAGCCGAGGTTGTTGACCGTGAGGGTTGCCCCGGGGTTCACCACCACGCTGGATGCGGCCAACCGGTCGCTGGTCGGCGCCGAATTGCGATCCATTTTCATCAGCACCGTGCCGCCCACGGTGGTGCCGCCAGCCGTCAACGTCCCAATCGCGGCCGTCAAAGCGCCGCGAGCCGGAATGCCCGGGGCCAGGTTGCCTCCGGATTGCACGGTGACCGGCCCGGCGAGCGAACCGATCCCGCCCAGCGTGGCATTGGCGTTCACGGTGATAGCCGAGTTACCGTTGGCGCCGTTGATGAGCAGGGTTCCGCCAGCCACGGTCGTGGTGCCGGTATAGGTGTTGGTGGCCGCCAGCACCACGACGCCGACATCCGAGCCGCTATTCACGCTGGGGCCGCCCAGTTGGAGATTGCCGCTGCCGCTGACCGGCGCGTCCACAAACAAGGTTTCCGCCGCCCCCGCCGCCCCCGCCGCCCCCAGATAGCTGGTCAGGCCGCCGTTCAGCGAGATGTTGCCGGCCAGGGTTTCGGTAAAGTTATCCGCCGTGGTCACGGCAAAGTCCACCAAGCCGCCGTTCAACACGAGGTTGGTAACCGTGATGACCTGACCATTGTTGCCCTTCATTAAGAAACGGCCGCCCGCATCCACCGCCAAAATGCTGCCGCCAAAGGTGTAGGCGTTGGCATCCGCCGGCGAACGCAGGGTAAAGTTGCGGGTGAAATAGCCGTTGCCCGCCGTCGGCACACTTGCATCCAGCCAGTTGAGCGCCGCGTTGAAACTGGAGGCGCCGGCGGCATCCGAATTTGCCAGCGGAATCCAGTTCGCCATCCCGACCGCCGAGACGACGAGGTCAACGGACAAATTGGCGACGTTGTTGGACAAGCTAGCGGTAACGCCCACCGGGATGGTTCCCAAACTGAAGTGGCTCAGGTTCGCGAGCGGGGGGCCGGAATAGGCGACCAAGGTATATTGGCCCACCGTCAATCCGTAGGCGTTCAGATTGATCATGTTGGTGCCGGAAGCGGTCAGATTGCCGCTGGCAACCAGGGCCACGGGGGGCACACCCAGCACGAGGCCATAGTTCACGTTCAAGGCCGAGTTGCCGGCCCAGGTCAGGTCGGCGGCATAACAAGTTCCCGAGCCATAGTTCATGGTCAGGCTCAAGGCGGCATTGCTGACCGTCGTGTTGTTCAGGCTGACAACTGCATTGGGCAGGAGGCTTAACGTGCCGCCCGCAACCACGGTTGGCCCGGTGTAGGTGGAACCCGATCCGCTCAGGATCAGCGTGCCGTTGCCGCGTTTGGTCAAGCCGCCATCAATGGCATTATCACCACCGAGGGGGCTGTGCTGGAGACTCTGCACGATGGTGACATTGAAGTTGGTGGTGTCCACCACCGCGCCGCCATTTCGGACATTGGCCTGCGACAAACTACCCATGAAGGTGGTGTTATCCCCGGCCGCCATCAACACGCCGCCGTTAAAATTGAAGACGGCGTTGGCACCGGTGCTCGAAGTCACGCGGGAAACGAGGGTGCCGCCATCCAAATTGTAGGTGCCGGTCGCCCCGGCGAAGCGGGCGATATTTAAGTCGCCGTTGGGGATCACTGTTCCGCCGCTCTGATTAAAAGTTCCCGGACCCGCCGAGCCCACGCGGATTCCCGAAGCAGCGATCAAAGTGCCGCCGCTCAAATTATAGACGCCCACCCCACCGACCGAGTTGGTCTGGACTCGGCCACCAATGCAGAATGTGCCCGCACCGGTGGTCAATTGCGTCACCGTGCCACCGGTTTGATTAACCGTGCCGCTGGCGGTCGAACCGGCCCCGTTGGCCGACCCGATAAAGAACGAGTTCATGATCAGACTGGCCGTGTCCTGAATATTCAAGGTGCCCACGGAGGCGCCCACGTCAGCCACGTTCAAGTCGTTGTTGATGGTGCAGGCTGCCGTTCCTTTCAAGGTCAGCGCGCCGTTGTCCGTGCCGTTCTGGCCCACGCTGCAGAAATTGTTCGCGGCCACGGACCCGGAATCCAGCGTCAACCCGCCGGCTTTCACAAAAAGATTGCCGGAGAAGTTATTGCTGCCGGTCAGCGTGATCTGGCCGGTCCCGGTCTTGGTCAGGCCCAGCGCCCCCGAAAGGTTTCCGGAGAAGGCGCTGGTCAAGCCTTCGTTGACCGTGAGCGTCACCGCGCCCGATGGCGCAGTCACGGCGCTGTTGCCGGACAAATTGGCAAAGGTTTGGCTGGCGCCAAGGCTGATCGTGCCATTGGAAACCACCGTGTTACCAGCGAAGGTCGTGGGCACATTCAGCGTCACGGTGCCCGCCCCAACCTTGGTCAAACCGCCGGGGGAATTGATCTGGCCGGAGCCTTGGAACGTGTAGTTGACCGCCGCATTGCTGATGGTCACTCCCGCCGGGCTCACCGTGTTGCTCACCAGCACCAGGCCGCTGCCGGCGTCATTGAAAGTCACCGCGTCTCCCGGCGGCACGTTCTCGATATAAACCGCCGGCAAGCCGCCGAACAGCCAGTTGGTCGTCGTGTTCAAATCCCAGAGATTGGGGAAAACGCTGTTGGTGCCGGTCCAGACTATCCCATTGCCAATCGAGGAAATCTTTACATAAATAATTTGGTTAACCACATCGTTGGACAGCGTTGCCGTCACCCCCCGCGGGCCGGCCACCGTGCTCGCAAAGGCTCCGGAAAGACTGCCGTATTTGAGCACCGGGAACGCGCCCAAGGCAAAACTGCCGCTGACGCGAATCGCGCTGGTGCCATTGAGGGTGACCGCGCCCGCCGCGAGGGCGGCGTTGGTCGGATTGCCCGAAAACCCATACGCGAAGTCCAGCGTGGTCGCCCCGCCGCCGCCCAAATTCAGGCTGCCAATCGTGGCGCTGGTGCTGACCGAGTTGGCGGAAACCCCGAATTTGGCGTTGTCACCAACCGTGACAGCGCCGCCCGCCTGATAGGCCGGCGTGATGAACAATTCGCCGCCGCTGATGGTGGTGGCGCCCGAATAAGTGTTCGCCGCATTCAATGTGGTGGTGCCGGAACCAGCTTGCACCACCGCGCCGCCGCCGATAATGGGGGCGCTGCTAAAGTGGGTGCCTTGGACAATTGAATCGCTGCGGTTGAAGATCAGCGTGCCCTCGTCATCAATCGTTCCACTGGTGGAGAGTGAACCCGTGGTGCCGCCGCTGCCCAGTTGCAGCGTGGCGCCCGGGTTGATCGTCGTGCCGGCGCTGTAGGTGTTCGCGCCGCTGAGAATCAGCGTGCCCGGGCCGGCCACCGTGCGCTTGCTGGCCCCGCTCAGCCCGCCGCTAAACTCGGTCTGGGGATTGTTCACCGTCAGGATCTTGTCGGTTCCATTGGCGGCCGAGCCGGTAAATTTAAGATTACCCGTGCCGCCGAAGATCGCGTTGGCCCCGGCGACGCCGCCGAAGTTGAGCCGATTGGTAATGATGTGCGCCGAACTATCCGCAGATTGCACGGTTCCCCCATCCGAAATATTCAACCGGCTCGTTCCCAATGCCAGATCATTGCCCAGGACCAGCGTGCCCGCATTGACCAGGGTGTCGGAACCCCCATTGTTGCCATAGGTATTCGCGCTCGAAAGCACCAGGGTGCCGCCCCCATTTTTGGTCAGGCCCGCCGTGCCGGCAATCAAGCCGCTGAGGGTCGTATTCGCCGCGCCGTCCACGGTCAGCGTGTTGCCACCAAGCGTGACGTTGGTGGTGAGGGTCAAATTGCCGGATACCGCATTGAAGGTCTGGGCCGCACTAATCACCACCGGCACATTCAGCGTTTGCGGGCTGGAGGAATTGTTGACCATGCCGCCGCTGCTGGTCAGCGTGCTGCCGGTGCTGCTGCCGATGACAAACGCGCCCGCCCCGCCGTTGAAGGTCACGCCGGCAACGGTGTAATTGGTGTCCATGTCCGCCGCCAACTGGTTGCCCGTATCGAAAGCCACGCTGTCGCCGATGTAGCCGGGCCCAATATCGCTCGTCCAATTGGCGTTTGAAGTCCATTTGTTATCCACCCCGCCGCCGTCCCAAGTCACGGCGTTCGGGTTGATCGTGTAGGGCGTGATGACATAAGTCCCGGTCAAAGGTGTGGGAGAAGAATCATCGGTCGCCACAACGGTCAGCGATTTGTTTCCCAAAGTAACGCTGGCTGGGACAAAAAAGGTGTTCGTGTAGATATAGGTGGGCGGAGTGCTGTTCGCGCTGTCCAACGCCAGACCCGCCGTGGCGGAGCCACCAATCTGGGTCAAATCCACCGTCACACTCACAATATTGCCACTGCCTTTGGTTACATTGGCCGTCACCACCACCGCTTGATTGCGAATGGCCGAAGCGGGGTTGACGGACGCCGTGACCGACGGGGCCGTGGAGGACGAGTAACGAAGCACCACATTATTGCCGACTTTCAACAGACTGTAGTTGAGATAATTACCCGGAATCGAACCATCCCAAACCAGCACCGGCGTCGTGGCTATGGTCGTGCCCGTGCTGACCGAGAACAAAACATAATCAGCTGTGTCCAGAGCGCCGCTCAAGGCATTGATGTGAATGAAGTCGCTGCTGCTCAAGGTCAGATTGCCGCCCACGGCCACCAGGTCGTTGCCGCCGGCCGCGCTGGTGCTCAAATCAAAGGTGACAATCCCACCGGCGCTCAGGTCGATGTTGCCGTTAACGGTCAGCGTTCCCGCCGCCCCCACCGTCGCCGGATAAATTGTGGCACCGGCCGCCGTTGCCATAGAACCATTCACCGTGCCTACGCTGTTGGAAAGGCTCTGGCCCGCACCCAGCGTGAAGGTAGAGGACAGCCCCGAGACATCCAACGTCGCGCCCGACGCGATGCTGATGAGCGGAGAAGAGGAAATCGAACCACTGCCGCTCAAGGCCAGCGTGCCGCCACTGATGATCGTGGGGCCGGCGTAGAGGTTCATCCCGGAAAGCGTCCAAGTGCCGGCGTTGGTTTTGGTGACACTGTTCACCCCATTGGCACCGTTCGTGATGGCCCCGCTGATCATATTGGCGGCCGTGGAAACCCCTTGCAGGGTGATGCCGCGGGAAGATTGGCCGGACGCAATCCGGATGATGCCGGTGATCAATAGCGCCCCGCTGTCAGACTGGATGGCCGCGCCGCCGCCACCGGTGGTCAGCGTAATCACGCCGTTGATCGTGTTGTTGTCGCTAACGTTGTCGAGCGCGTAGGGAATCTGCGGACTGGCGCCGGTGCCATCATTGCTCAAGGTGAAATTGACCGCCGCCGGAAGGTTAACGCCACCCTGCAATTGAATGCCCCCGTTGCGGGTGACGCACGTAACCGTGCCGTTCGTGCCCAAACCCGAACTGTTTTGCACGTTGAGAATACCGGCATTGAGGGTGGTGCCATTGGTGTAGGTGTTCGCGCCGCTCAGAATCAAGCTGCCCGCACTGTTTTTGGTGAGTTTGCCGCCGCCGGTGATCGGATCGGCAATTATCAAAGTCGCGCCTGAACCCACATCCAAGGTGCCGTTACCGGCGCCCAAGGTCACCCCCGGTTGGCGTCGTTGAGCGAAACATTGTTGGTCACCTGCAAAACACCGTTGTCGAGCAGCAGCTGGTCGGCGGTGAAGGCTGCCGGATTGCCGCCCAAATTGAACTGGTTGGTGATGCGCAAGGTGCAGCCGGCGTTGGCCACCATCTTGCCGGTGAAACCATAGTTGGTGCCGAGCATCCAAACCGCGCCCGGATTGGCGCAGGTGATGGGACTGACGCCATTGGTGATGGCGGCAACCACCACTATCGCACGCCCGGCCGACGTGGGGTTGAACCGCGAACCCGCCACCACGTTAATAAAACCGGCGAGCGTGTTGGTCGTTGCCGCATTGGCAGAGCTTGCACCATTGGCCACGCTGCCACCGGCCATGATCAAGTTGCTCACGGTCAGGACACTCCCCTGGTCGCCCTTGATGGTCAGCGTATCATTGTTGAGGTTGGTGCAGAGCACGAGCGCGTCGCCGAGAAAGATATCGTTCCGCAGGCCGGTGGGCGTGCGCATCAACAAGCCCACGCCGGAGGTGTTGGTGGTATAATATGTATTGCCAGCCACCGGCACCCCGGTGGGATTCCAATTCGTCGAACCCGTGACCGACGAAGATCCGCTCGCATCATTCGCCCGGAGATACACATTGCCGGCCGAAGCGCCCAAAACGCCCCCCAGAAACATCAAGGCGGCAACCAAATACAGTTGGGTTAGCCCTGAGGCTGAGAAGCCAGCCAGTCGGAAACTCGGATTACGTTGATATCGGATTTTCATATTTAATTTGGCAATAGGCTATAGTTTTTAAAGAATCCCCACCCGTGTCCACAGGACACAGGGCATGACACAAGCGGCATACGCTCTATGGCATTGATTCAGTGACTCTGCTTGGTATTGCGCCGGATGGTCCTCAAACCTGAAAAAAAATCGGAAATTATAAAAAAGAGTTTCGGCAGCGGCAGCCGGCTTATTGAGTGCAGCCCGTTGTGTCGAAATATTCGAATTTGTTCATCCTGTGGCATCGCGATACTAATTATTGGGTGGGGAGAGGGAAGGGATACCAAAATTATGAACGAACTTTTACCCATCATTCGGCGCGTGCGGCGGCCGCTGTTCGTGCTGGACGGGCCAACGGTGCCGACGATTCCCGCCGCCCCAGTGAAACCCGAACCCGAAATGCCGGAACCGGCTCGCGGGGACGCTCGCCCCACCCAAGGGCGGAACGCGGCATTAACGGTGAAGCGTCTGCGGACTGATCAGGAAGCCCACAAGAATTATCCCGAAGGCCAGCAGTTGAAGCAGAAAGGGCTTCCGAGCCTCCGGCCAATGCACGATCAAAAAGAATAGTTGGACGATGGGGATGAACAGACAGGTCCGCCCCCACCAAAGGCTTTCCCGGAAGGCCGCGATCAAGAAAAGCAAGCCGCCAATCACAAAAATGACCACGCCCAGCAGCAACAAGCTGACCCCGATGAGTTCCATGAGGGGGAGGTTGTGGGTTCCGCCTATGGCTGTCAATGCGAATGCCAGCGAATTAGTTCCGTCGGGTGGCAGGGTCACAGACACCCCGATAAAAGCTGGAACCGGAAAAGCGGCCATCCAGTCAGCCGCCAAAAGGCGCAAAAGGCGCAGCGGGCGGGCCTGACCAGCCACCGACATTTAACCGCGAACGAAACCCGCGAAAGGGGGAACTTTGAACAGCCAACATTCAACGGCCAAGGGGGGCGGAAGGTAACAGTTGCAACGCTGCCCAGTGGAATAGGCTGCGCATTCCACGGGCCGAGGAAAGCCGGCGGAGGGAAAAAATAACCGGGTCAAACGGCCAGAGGATGGCCGGTGAGACCCGGTGAGGTCCGATGGTTCGTAGTGGGTGCTTCTTTACCACTGACGCGGCTCTGAACCACGGAACCACGCCGACATGGTCAACCACGGCTAAGATCAGGCCGGTTGATACCGGAACGCTTTCCCGCGGGTTCACCGCCTGCTCATGATCCAAGCCCAGCCGCTAGGAGTCCGTCGGGCTTAGAAAATGATGTTGTCGAGGTGAACGGAGGGTGATTCCCGGAGGCTGCAGAAAAAACATTTTGTCGGAGGTGTCGTGGCGCGGTTAGGTTTTTGAGGGGGCAGCGTTTCGGGTTTTTGCCTCGCGGCGGGCACTCGCCCTGGCTTTTATCGCGTCGGGGCCAGGTTCTTGAGCGTGAACAGCCGCTTGAAGTTATAGCTCACGCAGACCAGCAGCCATTCCAGCGACACTTTCTCCCGGCCGCGCAATAAAAACTGCCGGAAACCCAGCACCGACTTGATAATCCCAAACACGGGCTCGACCGTTTGCTTGCGCAGCTTGTAAAGCGTCCTGCCCGCACTCGTCTGCAAGCGGTGCGCCATCCTGACTTTGGTCGGCGCGTCCGCCGCCAGCGGCGCGGGTTCGGGTTGCGGCAATAAATCGGCCACCGTCTGGTGATGCGTTTGTTTTGCCACCGCCGCATACACGGTCAAGCCACTCGGGGTGCCGTCCGGTTTTTGCTCCACGGCGTGCACGGCCGCCGCACTATAAAATCCGCTGTCGACTAGCACCGCGTGGATGTCGCCGGCCACTACGGGGCTGATGGCGGCCACGCTCGCCACAAGTTCCTGTTTGTCGTTGGGCGCATCACTGACGCGCTGGCCGACGATCAGCATCAATTCGTTTACCACCGCCTGCGCGTTATAGCGCTTGTTCAAAGTGCTGGCCGTTGCCCGCCTTCATGATCCGGCTTTCGGGATCGGTGAAATTATACTGCGCTTTCGGATCAGGAACTGCACTTGGCGGCGTGGGTTCCGGGCCGCGCGGCTTTTTTCCGGCGGCGCGCAGCGCCTGACGCGCGGCCACCTTGGCCAGATGTTCGGCTTGTTGCGCGGCGGCGATTTCCTTGGCGCGGGCTTCGATCATCTGGCGCGCTTGCTTCAGCGCATCCATGCGAGTTTCGCGGCGCGCAAGTTCGGCAGGGATATCGAGCGTCTCTTTGGCTTCGCGGGTGTCAGCTTGCTCGGCGCGGGTCACCAACTCCTGCACTTCGAGTTGCAACTGGGCGATGAGTTCCCCCGCGCGTTGGTAACTGACGGCGGCGTGTTTGCTGGCATTGGCCTGCACCTTCGTCCCGTCCACGCTGACCGTGCCCACGCGGGTCAGGCGGAGTTGCTGGGCCAGTTGCAACACGGTGACAAAAGCGGCTTGGAAGGCCGCCCGGTTGGCCGTGCGAAAGACGCAAATCGAATCGTGATCGGGATGATGATTGGCGCAGAGGTAGCGCACGGCCACGTCGCTGTGCGTCGCCGCCTCAATCGTGCGCGAACCGAACCGGCCGGTGGCGTAACAATAAATCAGCAGCGCCAGCATCATCGACGGCGGATATTGTTCGCTGCCCGTGCCGCGATGATTGATCCGAAAGTGGCCGGTGGGGATCTGTTCCACGGCGTCGAGCAGGAAGTGAACGAGGTGGTCAGCCGGCAGCCATTCGCGCAGATCACAGGGCAGAAACATCGGCGTCTGGCGATCAAGATTAACGAAGCGGGCGGACATGAAAATCAGAGCCGCCCCGCGGCCTTTTGTTCAAACAATTTTCACAGCCGTCCCACAGGATTTTTGAAAAAAGTGCTGGAACAATTTGTTTAGCCCTGCCACACGGCAGGGATGAATAAAAAACGCAACCGTCCCAGCGCCGTCAAAACTGAATCTTTTGCGGCAGATTTGCAACTTCATTCCAGAGTTTCTGGTGGCCAAAATTGCGCGGGAGACGAAAGCGGCTGAAAAAGCCCGCACGTTCAGTCCGTGGAGTCATGTGGTGG
>CAIMLG010000104.1 GCA_903842235.1 uncultured Verrucomicrobia subdivision 3 bacterium | reverse complement strand
CGCCGAGCCGAACATCTCCGGTTTGTGAGCCAGATTCTGGAGGGTTTTAGCTGCGATTTGAGAGGGGCTTTCGGTTTCGGTTTTTGGCCCCGCAATGGGCTTGTCCGGATCCGAGAACTCAATCCGTCGCAGCCCATTGGTCTGGGGTTGGTGGCGGAGGGCAATGGCATGTTCCGCCTTGCATTGTAGCGCCCCCGACAGCCCTAACGCCAGCAAGAGCGCCGGCGCGCCAAATCCGATGCGCGAAAAGGATAAATTCATCTCACTAGGCGTTATATCAAAATCCCCTTCCCAGGTCAACTTGCCAATTGACCAGGGAGTATCAGGTGTATACTCTCGGACTAAATCCATGAGAGGCGAAAACCAATTCTTGCTGCCCCGGCGAGCGTCGAGAGCGAATTTCTGTCAGTTCGGAGAAACGGAAGATGTCATGGACATTTCACACATCCTTGTTGTCTGACATGAAAGTTTGTCGTTTTTTACCGTCTGCCAAGCAGGGGATGCTTGTGCCAATGATGGGGTGGTTTGCATCTGCGCTGCTGCCGTTCTGCGCTGCCGCCGCACCTATCATCACCAATCAGCCTGCGGGTCAGACGGTGTTTTTCGGGGATGCCGCCACATTTGACGTGGGGGTGTCGGGCGCCGGACCGATGGCCTATCGGTGGTTGCGGAACGGAACCGCCATCGCCAGCGCCACCAACAAAGAGTATGTGCTGCCAGCAGTCACGGGAGTAGATCAGGCCGCCGGCTTTTCGGTCATCGTCACCAACAGTTCCGGGGCGGTCACAAGCACGGTGGCTGTGCTGACGGTGGATTTGGGGATGATCGGCCCGGCGCAGACAAATCAAATTCTGGCCTACAACAATGCCTGGCGGCTGAACCAGACCAACAACCCGGGCGCTTCCTGGATGCTGCCCAGCTACGATGACACGGGAGCAGCCTGGCAAAGCGGGCCCGGTATTTTTGACGCTACTTCCTCGGGAACGCGAAGCACAGTGGGGGGCGAAAGCGTGGGCACCCACCTGGCGTTGAAACAATCGGGCACCAACCGCATCACCTATTATTTTCGAACCCATTTTACGTTCAATCCGTGGCCCTCGGGGCAATGGGCGTCGGGAATCTTGCAGGCGGAAGCCATCATTGACGATGGAGCCGCGTTCAACCTGAACGGGGGCGAAGCCTACAGGCTGGGGGTGACCAACACGGCTTACGGGATATATGCCAGCCGGACGGTAGGCACGGCGGTCAAGGAATCGTTTGAGCTTCCGGTCACGAACCTGGTGGCAGGCGACAATGTTGTGGCAGTTGAACTCCAACAATGCACCTCTTCCAGTTCGGACATCACTTTTGGCCTCAAGCTAACGGCCATCACTTACTCGCGACTGCGCGACACCAATTCACCGACACTGGCGGCTCTTTATCCTCCACCGGGAGTGGTCTCCAGCCTGACGCAGTTGGAGGTGCATTTCAGCGAAGCAGTCAAAAATATTCAGGCCGCGGATTTGCTGATCAATGGCAGCCAGGCCACGAACCTGACGGCTTACGCGCCGGATGTGTATCTCTTTTCCTTTGCGCCGACTGCTGCGGGCCCGGTGAGCGTGGCATGGCGGCCGGCTCAGGCCATCACGGATATCTCGGCCAATGCCAATCGATTTAGTGGCGGGAGTTACGATTACGAGGTCGATCCCTCCGCCATCGACAGCACGGTGCGCATCAGCGAGTTCATGGCGGGCAACACCCATACGATCACCGATGAGGACGGAGCCACCTCGGATTGGATCGAGCTCTATAACGCGGGCAATGCAGATGTGAATATCGGACATTGGTTCCTGACAGATGATCCGACCAAGCTGGAAAAATGGCAGTTCCCGCCGGGGGTGATCGTGCCGGCCAATGGGTATTTGCTGGTTTGGGCGTCCGGCAATGATCGCACCAACGCGGCGGCTCCATTGCACACCAGTTTCAAGCTCAACACCGCTGCCGGCGGCTATCTGGACCTGGTCTTTTCCAACGGGGTGGATGTCATTTCCGCCTTTAACTTGTATCCGAAGCAATTCGACGATGTCTCCTACGGGCGCGACCGCCTGAATCCCAATACCGTGGGATATTACACCAATGCCACGCCGGGAACGGCCAACTCGACATCGGGGGGCAATTTCGCCTCCGAGGTGGTCTTCTCGCGGGTCAGCGGGACCTTCCAGGAACCCTTTGACTTGTCTCTGAGCACGGTCACCAGCAACGCCCTGATCCGCTATTGCCTGATCTCAAACAGCGCGTCCGCAGCCCTGACGGATCTGCCCGACAGCAGTTCGCCCATCTACATGGGGCCGCTTGCGATCTCGGGCAGCGTGCAAGTCCGGGCTCGGGCCTTTCCCGCGCAGAGCAACTATTTCCCCAGTCCGCCCAAGAGCGAAACCTATCTCCAGATCAGCGCCGGGGCGGCGGCCTTCACCACGACCAACACGCCGATCGTTCTGTTTTACAATTTCAACGGCGGCAGGCCCCCCGCCTCTACGAATCAATCGGCCGTAATGATGGTCTTCGACACCACCCGCGGCTACGCTTGCATGTCCAATCCTCCGGATACGGTCGAGCGGATTGGCATCAACATTCGCGGGCAAAGCACCGGAGGCTACGCCAAGGCGAGCTTCTCGGTGGAGGTGGAGAATGAGTTCAATGACGACAAGCAAGTCGAAGTACTGGGCCTTCCCCAGGAATCGGACTGGGTGTTTTACGCGGTCAACGCCTTTGACCGGGTGATGATTCATAACCAGCTCATGCATGAGTTGGGCCGCCAGATCCGGGGCTACGATCCGCGAACCCGCATGGTCGAAGTGTTCACCTGCTTCAACGGCGCAGCAGTGAACTACGCAACGCCGCTGGTGGGGCATTACAACGGCGCATACGTGATCGAGGAAAAAATCAAAATCGGCCCCAACCGAGTGAATATTCCCAAATTGTCCGCCGCCGACACCAATCAAGCCGACATCACCGGCGGCTATATGTTGAAAATCGACAAGACGGACTCCGGCATCGATCACACCCTCAGCGCGGGCAGCAGCACTATGATCTTCGCCGAGCCCAAGATGGACGATTATCCGACGGCGGGGCGCATCGCGCAGTCCAATTACATCCGGACCTACTTCAACTCGTTCTACAGCGCCTTAACCGGGTCCAATTGGACCAATCCGGTCACTGGCTACGCGGCGTGGATTGATACAGACTCCTGGATCGACACCCACATCTTGAATGTGTACTCGCTGACCCCGGACGCCTTTGTGTTCAGGTCCTATTTCTTCAAAGACCGCGACAAGAAGATCCAGATGGGGCCGCTCTGGGATTTTGATCGGGCCCTGGGCGGAGAGAGGCACGATTACGACCAAAACGGTCACGAATGGCGCGCCTGGAATCCCAAGAGTTGGATCACCTCCAACCCGTTCCCTGATGCCACGAACACCGGCTACGGGGTGGACTTCTTCAACGGCGCCAGCAGTTGGTATCCCAAGCTGTTCAAAGACCCCAATTTCTGGCAGAAGTGGATTGATCGATACCAGGAGCTGCGCCTGGGCGCGTTTTCAACCAATTCGTTGTTTGCCTCAATAGACCGCTTTGCCGATCAGGCTCGCGAAGCCGAGGCGCGGGATATCATCCGCTGGGCCGGAGACACCAACTCGGACAACACACCGCGCAACGGTTTGGTGGCGCCCATAGGCTGGCCGGACCCCAGCTATTCCCATCTCTTCCCCGGCACGTATCAGGGAGAAGTCGATTTCTTG
>CAIMLG010000103.1 GCA_903842235.1 uncultured Verrucomicrobia subdivision 3 bacterium | reverse complement strand
CGACTCACCTCCAATCCTGGGCGTGAGCGACGCCGCCATACTGGCCAGCGAAGTGGACATGGCCATACAAGTCATACAATACCGCCGTTACCCACAACAGATGAACATGCGCGCCAAACAGTTGGTCGAGAAGGCGGGCGGTAATCTGATCGGCATCGTCCTCAACAATATCAGCATGTCGCAGGACGAAGGTTATTACTACTACTATTCACGCAACGAAGATGAACAGGAAATGCCGGCACAAAATGTTCCCGGCGAATCCAACAGGGCTGGGATCAAACAAAAATATTGATTGCGCGGTGAATCTAACAAGGATTGGTATTATGAAGTTGTTTTGCAAACCGTCGTGTTTGGAATGGGGCGCATGCGGGCTTTTGCTGCTTGGGCTTGTGCTCAGCGGCTGTTCATCGTCATCAGACCGGCCCTCCTCTTCCAACAAGTCTGAACTGCTGCCTTCTTTGACTGGGCTTTCACCGGGAGATTCGACATCAAGTAATCCAGCCGTTCCGCGTTTCCACGTGGGTGAAACTGTGATTGTGGATCTCACGGGCACAGCCGATCTAATCCCCGAACATTCAGAGCCCATCAAAGAAGACGGCACCATCACCATGCCGCTGATTGGCAAAGTGCAAGCTGCCGGCAAAACCGCCGGTGAATTACAGAACGAAATTCAAAACCTTTACGTGCCCCAATACTATGTCCGGCTTACTGTGACCGTGAAATCGGAAGATCGCGTTTATTACGTTGGCGGCGAAGTCAACAAAGCCGGTCCAATCCTGTATGTCGGTGAAACCACCGTAACCAAAGCCATTCAATCCGCCGGTGATTTCACCGATTTCGCGAACCGGCGCAAGGTGTGGCTGATCCGCGCCAACGGGAAACGCATCAAGGTCAACTGCAACAAAGCCTTTGAAAACCCGTCTTCGGACCCGCCTGTTTATCCCGGCGACCAAATCCAGGTGCCGCGCCGCTTCTTTTGATGATTCAACTCCATATCCTTGCGGGCAAGAAGGCGGGCAATCAATTGGCTGCCTGCCGTTTTCCTTTTCGTATCGGCCGCGCGCATGGAAATGATTTGCAGTTGGACGATGATGGTGTCTGGGATCAACATTCGACGCTTGAATTCAACCCACAGCAAGGCGTCATCCTCGCGGCAGCGCCGAACGCTCTGGTCACCGTGAACAGTCAGCCCGTGCAAACCGCACTGCTCCGCAATGGCGATGTCATCACTCTCGGTGCTGCCAAACTCCAATTTTGGCTTACTGCAGTTCGACAGCGTAGCTTGTGTCTCCGCGAAGGATTCTTTTGGGCGCTTCTGGCCTTGGTTGTCTTGTGTGAGCTTTTTCTAATCTACCAGTTGATTCATTAATGCCGGAAATGCCGTACGCCGGTGAAGGCCATGGCCATATTCCGTTCATCCGCTGCCGCGATTATTTCCGCGTCGCGCACCGAGCCGCCCGGTTGAATCGCCGCCGTTGCGCCCGCCTCCGCCGCCGCAATTAAACCGTCTGGGAACGGGAAAAATGCGTCGCTGCAAACCACGCTGCCTTTCAGCGAAAGCTTTGCCTCGCCCGCCTTCCAGACCGCAATCCGGCTTGCGTCCACGCGGCTCATTTGTCCGGCGCCAATGCCCAGCGTCCGGTCGGCCGCCGCATAAACAATCGCGTTTGACTTCACGTGCTTGACCACACGCCAGCCAAACAGCATCGCGCGCAATTCATTGTCCGTCGGCTGCCGGCGGGTGACGATTTTTAAATCCGCGCGCGCCGCGGTTTTCAAATCGCGCTCCTGCAACAAAAACGAATTCGCCCCGACACTGCGAATGTCTAATGGTGGGGCGGGAGTCCCTCGAGCCACGACTTTTTCGGAATGGCCCGGCTCGACGGAGTCTCGCCCCACCATGTACTGTAGCATTTTCAGCAGCCGCAGATTCTTTTTCTTCTGCAAAACCGCCAATGCTTCCGCTGAAAAATCCGGCGCGACGATGACCTCGCTGAAAATTTCCGCGATGGCCTCCGCGCACGCGCCGTCGAGCGGACAGTTCACGGCGATGATGCCGCCAAACGGCGCCTGTTTGTCCGTTGCCAACGCCTTGTCCCACGCCTCGCGCAAACTGGCGCCCTGGCCGACCCCGCACGGATTGGTGTGCTTCAAAATTGCCAGCGTCGGCGGGTCGTCCGAAAATTCCGCAATCAGATTCGCCGCCGCCGTCAAATCCAGAATGTTGT